>CALVPX010000016.1 GCA_944354265.1 uncultured Clostridia bacterium
GTCACTTACATTTTACACTAAAGAAGCGACGTTGTCTCTTTTTTTATAGGTGTTGCACTTCAAATTATAATCTGTCCTCGCCCCTTTACACAAGGGAGCCTTGAATAGCCCTTCCTCCGTCATTTCGACCAGAGCACCCGCAGGGTGCGGCGCGGAGAAATCTGCATGAACGAAGTCGTGCAGGCAATGTTCTGACCAATGTCATACTGAGCGGAGCCGAAGGCGTAGTCGAATGTATCTTGTTTGATTATTACCCAGCCAGATCTTTCGACTTCGTTCGGCGCACAGTGCTCCTCACTTCGCTCAAGATGACGGAAGGGGATACCCCCGCCGACCAAAGAAAATAACAAGCCTAAAAATAAGCCTTAAAATTTTGTATTATCTGTACTAATTGTATTAATTGTATTATTTAAAGAGCAAATTTAAGTTAACATCAACATAAAATTGCACCCCCGCGCCGAAGGCGCGGGGGTGCAAACAAATTTGTCATATCCCTTTATAGAAGAAATTGCAGTCCATGTCCTCGCAGAATTCGTCGGATTCTTCGTAGCCGCGTGAGATGAAAAAAGCCTGAGTTCCCTCGGCGGGGAGGATGTAAAGCCCCTTTGCGCCGCCCTCTTTAAGCTGCCCTTCGGCAAATTCCATGAGCTTTGTGCCCACTCCGCCTCCGCGGCGGGCGGGGGACACATACAGTTCGCGCACGGTGCCCATGCCCTCCTTCAAGCACCACTCGTTCTCTATGGAGTCAATCTGATATATGACAAAGCCGCAGGCTGCCCCGTCTATGGCGACGGCAATGCGCAGAAGGCCTGCGTCGCAGTCGGCTAGGACGTATTCATCAAGCAGATGGTCGATGTCTTCGTCGCAGCCGAGCTCCTCGTAGTAGTCCTTAAACAGCGCGCAAAAACTATCGCGGTTATTTTTATTCAAAAGATTGATTTGCATAATTGACTCCTTAAATGTATTTAGTCGAATTCTTAATAATCCCACAACAGCAAACAGCATTTCAGAGCCGAGCAGGTCGCGGAGCGTGCGGAAGGCGCGAAGGAGTTTACTGACCGTAAATGACTGAGCGCACCCGTAAGCGCGACAATGAGATGCGAGAGCTATGGAATGCGGCAGAATAAAAAAAGTAAGGGTGCGCTAAAAAGCGCACCCTTGAATTTTTTATTCTGCTACGGGGTAGACGGAAACCTGCTTGTTATCCTTGCCAACCCTTTCAAACCTTACAACGCCGTCGGAGAGGGCGAAGAGAGTGTCGTCCTTGCCCATGCCTACGTTGTTGCCTGCCTTGAACTTGGAGCCGCGCTGTCTTACGAGGATGTTGCCCGCAAGCACGAACTGTCCGTCCGCGCGCTTTACGCCGAGGCGTTTTGCGTTACTGTCTCTGCCGTTGTCAGTTGAACCGCCGCCCTTTTTGTGAGCGAATAACTTTATAAACAACATTTAACTATCCTCCTTTAATTATTCGGCTGCCTGCTCTGCAGACTCTTCTGCCTTGGCTGCCTTTTTGCGGGAAGCCTTTTTGGGGGCCTCTGCTGCGCCGATTGCAGTGATCTTTACTGTGGTATAGGGCTGTCTGTGACCCTGCTTTTTCCTTTCGTTCTTCTTAGCCTTGTACTTGAACACGATAATCTTTTTGTCCTTTCCTTGAGCTACAACCTCGCCGCTGACAACTGCGCCTGCGACTTCGCTGCCGACCTGTATGTTGCCCTCGTCTGCGCACATAACGACGGGGAAGGTAACGGTGACGCCTACCTGCGCGTCGAGCTTTTCAAGCTTAACGACGTCGCCCACGGAAACGCGGTACTGCTTGCTTCCGTTTTCAAAAACTGCGTACATTTTAAAATTAGTCCTCCTCTGACCAGTCTCGTCGGGTTCAAAATTGCCAATGGCTTAGGCGGCGATTAAAAATTTTTCGCACTTAAAAAGCCCGTCCCGGACGGCTCGACAAATAATTTAACATAGATGAGGCATTAAAGTCAAGCATTTTGAAGAGGCTGCGCATATTTTATGCCATTTTTGCGATAATAATTGTTGATATCAAATGGAGGAAAGAATGGAAAATTTTAAAACCGACGGCGAAATTGTAGCCGAAATTTACCGCAATGCGCAGCTTGCGCTGACTTCGATTGCAGATATCCTGCCCGAAATCGACGACGAGGAAATTAAAAAGGAGATAATTTCCGAGCACGAGGAGTACGAAAGGATTTGCGCCGAGGCCGCACTTTTGGCAAAGAACATGGGGGCGGAAGTAAAGGAACCTTCGCCCGTAAAGAAGGCGATGATGTGGTCGGCGATTAAGATGAACGCGGGGACGGACAATTCGCGCTCCAACATAGCGCAGATGATGATACGCGGCACGGTGACGGGCATAACCTCTTTAAAGACGACGATGACCGAGGGCGAGCGCGTTATGAACGGCGAAGTTAAAAAGCTTTTAAACGACCTTATCACCGTCGAAGAAAATTTTGAAGAAAAACTCAAAAAATATCTGTAATTTATTAATGCAAATCGCGGCTATAGTCCCCCTTTTGTCATTTCGACCGTAGCGGAGAAATCTCGGAGCAAAGCGACGGACAAAAGGGGCGTATGAAAAGACTGCGTTCATGCAGATTTCTCCATGCGCTCACTGCCGTTCGCTTAGTCGAAATGACAAGAAACAATAAGCGTACACAGTCACCTGTTTCTTTCGGCGTATTCCTTTGGGGAGACGCCGTAATACTTTTTGAACACGCGCGAAAAATACAGCGGCTCTGCAAAGCCGCACATTTCGGCTATCTGCGAAACAGTGTAATTTGAATACCTGTTGGTAATGCCCGAGAGGATAATTTCCCGCGCGAGCGACATGCGCTTTGCCGTGAGGTATTCAAGGGGCGTTTGCCCCACCTCTTTTTTGAACAGCTTGCGCACATAGTCGTAGTTGAGCGGCAGGTTTTTAATTGAATTTTCAAGCGAGAATGTGGGGTCGGACAGCCCTTTATCCACCTCGGATATAACTATTTTTACTGCGGGAGAGAAGTCGTTAGTGCCGCAATATGCCGCGATGAGCGAACGCAGCAGCGCGCCGAGGCCGTCTAAAATAATCTGCCTTTTGGCCTCGCCACCCTCGTAACAGGCGCGCGCCCTGCGGCACACCCAAGCTATGTCCTCCGCGCCGCCGCCGCTTATTACGCATGCGCCGTTTAAGGCCACGAGCGCGTTTTCCATTATGACGCAGCTGTCTGCGCCGTTGGTGTGCACAGTTTGGCGGGGAATGACGAGCACGTCCCCCTTTTTATAGGCAAGGGGTTTGCCCGCCGCAACAATTTCCCCGCGCGAGGAGCAATGTATTACCTCGCACCCCTTGTGGCGGTGTTCGCCGCTGTCCTGCGGGATGCCCGCAAATACGATATCATTCATATCCGTATTATAACATAAAATATCCGATTTGTCTATAAGCGGCGGGGCAATTTTTGCCCCGCCGCCCGATTAAAAACACATGCGGCCGCCCGCGAACGCAGTTCGCGGGCGGCGTTAGTAAAGATCCCCCACTAAAGTGGGGGCTTTATTTTTCGCCCTAAAGGGCGTTGCCTGCCAGCAGGTGCTCAAGCACCGTGCAAAACTGACTTCCGCATACAAGCAAGCCCTTTTATTTCTTTTTCCGTCTATCTTTCTTTATCGAATTTGATTTCAGCCATTTTTCAAACGGGTCATAATATTCCACCATACTGATTTGGTCTGAAATCAAATCCTCCTTTGCTTGGTCTTGAATATATTTCTGCACGGCTTGCTTGTTTCCGCCTACCGTACTTACATAATATCCTCTGCTCCAAAAATGCCTGTTTCCATACTTATACTTTGTGTGAGCATACCGCTCGAATATTATCATGGTACTCTTACCTTTCAGATATCCCATAAATTCAGATACCCGTTCATTCGGCGGTATGCTCACTAACATGTGGATGTGGTCGGGCATTGCGTACGCTTCTATTATTTCAACATCTTTGCGCCGACATAATTCACGCAATATTTTACCTATTTCGGCACGCAATGCCCCATAAATGATTTTTCTTCTGTACTTTTGGGTGAACACAATATGATATTGACATTTCCACCTTGTGTGTGCTAAACTGTATGTACCGTTATTTTGGTTTCTCAAGTAACGTCCTCCTTTGTACTTTTACTCGTATACGGTTGCCAGCCACATACAGTTTAGCACAGAGGAGCTTTTTTGTATACCTACGCAAGCTTGAAGCTAAAGCTATTTCCACCTGCATAGCAGGTGATTGACAAAGCGCTCGTTATTTCAAAACGAGCGCTTTTCTGTATAAAATATGCGCCCCGCAGCCTTAAAAGGCTGCGGGGCGCCGTATACAAAATTATTATCTCTTCTTCCTTTCAGGTGCAGGGGGTGCGGGAGGTTCTTCCGACCCGTCCTCTCCTTCCTTTTCGATTATTATCTTTACGTCGCGCTCGTCCTCCTTCTTCTTGGGGGAGATTATATCGGGCAGGGACAATCCCGCCATGTTGTAAATTTCCTCCAAAGGGGGCAGCGACTTCAACAGTCCTGACAGGAAGTTTGCGGTGGAAGTTTTGCCGTCCTTGTCGACGCCGCCGTCCCACACAGTGACCTTGTCTATCTTGACGCCCGAAATTGCCTTGACCTGTTCGGCGACTATGGTTTCGAGCTTGTCGGCAATGAGCAGGCGCACTGCGTCGGGCGCGGTGCCGGCACTCTTGACGAGGGCGTCCATACCTTCGGCCTGTTTGGTCAGCTTTTCGCGCACGCCGCGTGCCTCGGCGTCCATCTTTACGAATATTGCGTCCGCCTCACCCTGAGCCTTGCGGCGGGTCTGTTCGGCGATGGCTTCGGCCTCTATCTCTAACTTCTGTTTTTCGATGTCAGCGGCGACGATTATGTCGGCTTCCTTTGTGGCCCTTTCACGCGAGGCACGGGCAACTTCGGCTGCCTGTTCGGCGGAATAGCTCTCCTCGAGCGCCTTAGCCGCCTGAACCTTTTCGGCCGAAACGGCGAGTTTGAGCGCCTCGGCCTCCTTTTCCCTGAGCGTTGCCTGAGACAGGGCGATATCCGCCTTGGCCTTGTTTTCGCCGTCGATTGCGGCGGATTCGGCCTCGGCGACCCTTATGCGCTCCTCCATCTTGGCGTTGGCCTGACCGATGGCACCCTTTTTATCCTCTTCGGCGACGGAGATGCGCGCATCGTTGATAGCCTTTGCGGCGGCCTCCTTGCCGAGGGCGATGATGTAGCCCGATTCATCCGATATGTCGGTCACGTTTACGTTGATGAGGCTGAGACCCACCTTTTTGAGCTCGCCTTCGACGTTGCGGGAGATGGCCTCCAAAAATTTATCGCGGTCGGAATTTATCTCCTCGATGTTCATGGTGGCGATGACGAGGCGGAGCTGACCGAAGATTATGTCGCGCGCGAGATCACTTATCTGCGCCATCTTGAGCATGCCGAGGCGCTCTGCCGCGTTCTGCATTATTGCGGGGTCGGTGGAGATACCGACGGTGAATATCGAGGGCACGTCTATGCGGATATTCTGCTTTGAGAGTGCATTTTTGAGGTCCACCGAGATTGACAGAGGCGTTAAATCCATGAAGGCGTACTTCTGAAAGAAAGGCCACACGAACGCCGCACCGCTGTGGATGCACTTGGCCGACGAGTAAGTGCCGTCTGACGACGGCTTTAACTTACCGTAAATAATCATGATTTTGTCCGGGGGACAGGTTTTGTAACGCAGTGCCACCGTGAGCACGATGAGCGCGATGAGCAGCACCACCACTACCACTATGGCAATGATCCATTCAGCCATTTTTTATATTCTCCTTTTATTATATTCTCCTTTTAATTATTAACGCAAATTGTGCATTAGAGGCCATGCACCAATTTGCCGTTACTTTTTTGTGACGCACCTGCATAGCCATGTCATATTGAGCAGAGTGAGGAGCGTTGCGACGAACGCAGTCGAACATATCCGGCTCGATTAAAACCAAACAAGATCCTACAGCCGAAACCCCTAAAGGGGTCCCCTCGGCAGAGCGTCGTCGGCTTCGCCTCCTAGCCCGACTTCGCCTTCGGCTTCGCTCAAGATGACAGAACCTTGATTACTTCTTCTGAACGACGGCGAAGTCGGAGGAGTACTCCACAATTTCTACCGTGCTGTCCACGGGGATGCGGTCGCCGTCCGTCATGGCGTCGATCTCCATGTACTTGCCCTGCGCGGTGAGGGTTATTTTGCCCCTGCCCGAGCGCTTTTCGGGTATGCTGACGTAGACGGTTGCCGTTGTGCCGATGAGGTTGGACTTTACAAGATTGCCCGAGCACTGCATTCTTGCAATGCCGCGCATGGCAAACGCCACGCCGAAGAGCGCCACGGCGCCCGTGAGCACGGCGACGATGATGGGCAGCCAAATGTTGTCCTTCATGAAGGTCTGCGTGACAAAGCCGCACCATCCGCCGAGGGCAAAGAAGGCTGTGAGCGTCTTTACCGTGAATATTGACAGTCCGCCGTCGGTGTCGACATCGCCGTCGAACGCGTCGTCGACGTCAAAATCACCTCCGCCGAAGGAGAAGAGCATTACTATTATCTGTATGATGAGAAATACGCTGGCAATCACCGCGATGATAAAATAAGTTTTTTCCGCGGGGGTCAGGTTTGTGAACCAATTCATGAAAATATGTACACTCCTTTAAAAAGGTTAAAAAATTGCCTTCCGATATAAATTATATCACGGGCGGGGCTACATGTCAATATGGGAAAGTTTATTTAAGTTACCAAATATTTTACGCCCGCCCGCGGCAATTTATGCCGCGGGCGGGCGCCCCTCTTAATTATTATGCTGTTAATTGGCCCATACTATGCGGTCAATCGATTTTTGTGACGGTGTAGCCCGCGCCCTCTATGGCGGCCTTAACCCCCTCTTCAGGTACGGCGCCGTCCACATAAACTTCCGTAAAGTCGTCGCGGAAACAAACCTTTGTTACGCCCGCTATTGAAGCGAGGGCGGCCTCTATCTTTTGGCGGCACTTGTCGCAGCCTATGCCCGAGATATAAACTGCCATATAATCGAGCCGCTCGACCTTGAATATTACGGGGCGGGTGCCGTCTGAACAGCAGCAGATCATCACCCGTTCGTCGTTCATCCATCCCCTCATTATGGAGCCGCCCTGCAGACCCGTATATATGTAGCGGGCAATGGCGTCCCACGCCTCCGAACAGTGGGGAATTGCAGGGCCGCCCGCGACAGCTTCGGCGGGATAGTCCGTACGCTTCAAGGTGTTTAAGCCCATGTGCCAAAAGTCGTCGGCGGAGCTGTAGCGCTCGAATATGAACTCGTCGCCCACGTTGTAGCAGGGGCAGGCGCCCGAATGAGGGTCTGCGCAATACTTCTGCTGCAAATCGGGGTACAATTTTTTATCTATTACGGTGACTTTTACTTTATGCTGCATTTTAACCTCCTGAAAAAATTTATTTACACGGACACACCGAGTTTATAAACGCTTTTTAATTGCTCACTCCTGCTTTTCGTACGGGTCGCTTGAAAGGTTGCAGTCGTCGCACAGTTCAACCTCGTAATTATCTGCGGCATAGTGGCGCATGAGCTTGCCGCAGGAGGGGCAGATGCGCAGCATTTTGCCGCCCTCATTTGCCCACTTGGGCTTTTTGGTGTAGTAGCCGAGGTCGTCGAACATGTTGTAATAGACCTTACAGCCGAGAGCCTGCGCCATTTGCGCGGCAAGCTGCCTGCCCTGTTTGTTGAGCGCCGACTGAGGGTCGGTCAGCTGCCGTCCCGTGTAGCGGTCGCACAGGCAATTTAGCCAAAGTTTGTCCATGGCAGAGTAATTTTCCTGCCAATTCTCTATGTTGCAGAAATCGCCCTCGCCTTCAATTGGGGGCAGTTCATACATGGCGACGGGACGGCCGCAGTCCATACAGGTGAACACACTGTCGCAATCGAACGAAAAGGTCTGCATTTCGAGTGCGGTGTGACTTGCGCAGGTGCAATAGGGTTGACTTTCGGCATTTGCCCCCGATATATGCGCCGACAAATCAAAATATTTCTCCACTTCGGCGCGGCGCTGTTTTACATATACGCCGTCGTGCGCAGCGGCGAGCGAGTCCTCCTTGGGCAGGGTAACGTAGGCGCAATAATTGTCCTCCCTTACAAGAGTAAAGTTGCGGCATATCTGCCCGTTGCGCGCGAGCGCATACAAAAAATCCCACAACAGCTCTTCAACGCCCTCGGGCGCGGCTACGCCATCCTTGGGCAAAACCTTTACACGGCAAAACATAACTGCACTCCCCCTTTTTCAATATTATAGCAGACTGCGGGCGGATTTGCAACAGGCAATTGGGAGAAGGAGTAAACCTCCCATTGTCATTTCTCCCAAGCGCAGTCAAAATACGCAATAATGCGCTATATAACAACTCTTCACAGGGCGCGCCTGCACTGTTGATTTTTGTGAGAGTTCCTGCATTATACACATGTTGACTGTTTTAATTCTTAAAATAGAATGAGTTCGGCATAATACCGAACTCATTACCAAACAATTTAATATTTTGACTAAACATTGACACTACTTTCTTTTTTGGAAGTCCTCTTTTAAAGTTATCTTTTATAATAAAAATTTAGTGAAGCGCTTGAACTGTCGTTAAGAGCAGGGGCGCTTATTGATACCCCAAATCCCGCATATGTAAAACTAATGGAGCCAAAAAGTGGGGTTCTATCATGCACATAATTCACATTAATAGATGATACAGAGCCTCCCGAAGAGCTTGAAGACTGATAGATTAAATTAGTCGGTAAAAGATAAAATGATGCTGTACCTTTTGCTCTCCCGATTATGGCACCTGCAGATATATTGAATCCTAAAACTGCACTGTATCCAATTCCACCTTGTTGAGCCAAATCCGGAACAGTATTTTCATTTCTTTTTTTTGATTCGCCCGCTAAAACTAATATATCATAAGAATAAAAAGAGTCCGCTTGGAAAGTAAATAGTGAATTATCCCAATTCACTGATATCCCATCTGTTTTCTTTATCATTGGGTCCTTTAACCATTCATAATTAATAACAATATTAACTTTCGATACACGGTTATTCACATCCAAATATGTAACCCTACTAATTTTTAATTTAAACATCGACTCATCTATATGTCCTAGGGGTGTAACTTCGGAAGACGAAATATTATCATCTGTATTCTCATCCATAAAAACTGTTTTTTCTTCATATGAAAAATCATATTCATAGCTATCGCGATACAACATCGCAATATGTGAATCAGTTAAACTTTGAAGATACCCCATTGACAATCCTTCTGCCGCCAAGCTATCTTTCATTTCCTGAACATTTATTTCGCTTGCTGAAGCCATCCCAACTGTTCCAAACATAAACACAAATAAAGAAACCACAGTAAAAAGTGTAATAACTATTTTTTTCATAATTTATCCTCTCTTCTAATTAAGTGATTAATAGAAACTAATAATTCAATACTTCAATCTTTGATTTTTGATTATCTAGTAATATTAGTCCCTACTATCTGTATCATTTACGTGCTTATTTTTTTGAGTGTTTTCGTCATCTTTCTTGTCACTAATAAATAAACCAATAGCCATTATAAGTATACTTAATGGCATAGCTATAAACGTTAAAATTATGCCATCTCCACCTCCAATCACTCCAACAACTGCTAATAACATAATAGTTATTGACGCTAGCAACAACTTGACACCTTTCATATTTTAAAAACTTTAACCTCCTATTTAAGCAAATAAAACAACTAAAAAATTAATCTTATCATGCCCAATAGCATTCACCGCATCTGTAAATTTCAATATAGTGTGCTACCATAATTTTTCACTTAAGACAAACTTTCTTTATATTAATATAATACTTCAATTCGATATATTTGTCAAGATAGTTCATTGCGATTAAGTGCCGGGAACGCAAAAAATTTATGCCCTGCCCCCTTTTGTCCGTCGCTACGCATTGTCATACTGAGCATCGCCGAACGTATCTCGCGCGTTGAGCAAGGTATTCTCAAAACAACACGAGTGTTGTTTTGCCTTACAAAAATAGCGAGCGCATCAGGTCGCGCGATGCGGTGACCAAAAACGGCGTTGTCCTTACGCCGTTTGAGAATTCCGCGCGGACAATGGACAGCGACGAGATTTCTCGACTGCGCTCGAAATGACAAAAGTGGGCTCTGATAATGTATTGCGCCGAGGGCGCATAATTCTTACCATAACTTGTCTTTTTCGCAGGAAAAGACAATCCTAACGTTGCGAAAGCAACTCTAAACTGCAAACGCGCCGCAACATTTGTTGCGGCGCTCATAGCTAAACTTATTTTTACATTGCGGCGACTTCCACGCCGCCGCAGTCGATTATTAAGGTGTAGGGACGGAACTCCTCGCCGACAAAATAGGCGAGCTGCCACTCCGTGACTATTCTGTCGCCGCGCTGCTCTACCCAAACGTCGCGTATCCACATTGCGCTGTTAAATTTGGGCATGACGAAATTGCGCACGTCGGTGAAGCGCAGCACAAACTGCCTGTAGCCGTTTTTGAACTGAGAGGCGTCACCCCTGCCGAAGTCGACGGTGACTGCGACGTGGGGACGACCGTACCGCTCGCTCATGTTTACAGCCAAAAGGTCGGCGTCGTGAAAATTTGCAAATACCAAAAACCGCACGCCAGCGTTTTCCCTTGCGGCGGGGGGAACGGGAATGGTGCCGTCTGCCCGCTGCAGAAGGGTGAGAATGGTTGCGCGGTTGAACATGCTGTTTGGGGACAGCTCCTTCATCAATAGACCTTTCATTTTTTGCCTCGGAGTAGGCCGCGTTGTGCGGCGAATATGTTAAATTATCGTATAGCCGCCCGCTTTAAGCGCCTTCAAAGCGGCGCGCTCGTCAGTCGCCTTTATTAGAAGATAGTCGGTATTGAATGTGGACAGCGCAAAGACGGCGATATTGTTGCGCGCAAGAATGTCGGTCACCGCAGACAGGATGCCGACGAGGGAAAAATCGAGCGTGCCCTCTATGCGCATGCACTTCCAACCGTCCTCGCGGGCGCATATGTCGGGGGGAATCTCGTCCGTCTTGCAGACGAGAGAAATTTCGTCGTCGGTCTTGGCGGCGAAGGTAAAGTCCCTGCTCAAGTCAATGCTGTGCGGGCTTTTCACCTTGCACACGGTGAAGTTGTACGGAAAAACTTTGATTATCATACACTTAAAGTTGCTTGCACATGTTGACGTGCGGGCAGAACTCCTCGTAAAATTCGCCGCTGCAGACCTCGTAGCCCTGTTTTTGGTAGAAGCCCTTGGCGCGCACCTGCGCAGCCAACACAACGCGGCGGCCGCCCATGGCGGCAATTTGTCTTTCCGCCTCCTTAAGTATTGCGGCGCCGCAGCCCCTGCCGCGCGCACGCTTTAAGACGGCTATGCGCCCGACGGCGTACGCCTGCGCATTTTCGTCCCAAAAGTACCTGCATACGGTGATAGGTTTGCCGTCGTCATCATACATGACTATATGGCGGGCGGCCCCGTCGACATCGTCGAACTCCTCCTCAAAGCCCTGCTCGCTGACGAACACTTCTTGACGAATGTCCTTCGCCGCCGCAGGGAGATATTCAAAAGTCCTGAAAAATTTCATAAAACTGTCCTTGAGCCCGTCACTTCGCCCTTCTGAGGCAGACGAGCGTTTCGACGTGTTTGGTTTGGGGGAACATGTCGAAGGGGGTGACGGAGGTTATGATGTAGGGACCCGTTGAACGGGGGATATATGCGGGGTTTTTGATAATCTGCGCGCCGTCCTCCACGAGGGAGCCGCACAGCAGTCCCAAATCGCGCGCGAGGGTTGCGGGATTGCAGGAGATTAAGACGACCTTTTCGGCGCCGCTGTTTGCAATTTCCCTGACGACCGAGCGCTCCATGCCCTTGCGGGGAGGGTCGCAGACGATTACGCGCTGCTTGCCGCGCGTTTGGGCGAGCACTTCGCCTATTTTATCCTCCACGGCGCCGCAAAGATTTTTCATCTTGTGGGAGAGCCCGTTGAGGCGGGCGAGCTCATCGGCGCAGCGGACGGCCTCGGGCACGATTTCAATGCCGTATGCCGCCGCACAGCCGCCTGCGAGCATGGCGGTGAGCATGCCGCCGCCGCTGTACAAGTCGATTGCCACGGCGTTTGGCGAGCAGACCTCTGCCTGCACCGCCCTGTACAACAGCGAGCGGACGTCGTCGTTGACCTGCAGAAAGGTGTTGGCGCCCGCGGTGAATTTTATGCCGCAATCCTCGCCCATAAAGGTGCCTTGGCCGCGGCATATGTGCCACTCTTTGCCAAAAATGGCGTTGCCCGTGCCGCCGTTTACGTTCAGCCACAGCGTATAGGAGGGGAAATTTTTATCCAAAATTTCAGCGAGGGGCGAGAGGTCAATTTTTTCGGCGGCGACGACGGTGAAAATGAAGTTTTGCCCCACTTGCCTGCCGACTATGTGGCGGACAACGCCCTTTTTGGTCTCCTCGTCGTAGCCCTTTACGCCGCATGCGTTCATATACTTTAACAGGCTGTCTATCAACAGGGCGCACCACTCCCTCTGCAGAGCGCAGTTATTTACGGGCACTATGCGGTGGGAGCGGGGAGCATACACGCCGACTATATTGTTGCCGCTGCCGTCCACCCCTACGGGCAGGGCGAGCTTGTTGCGGTAGCCGTACTGACTGCCGCCGCACACCGTTTGGTTGACTTCGACATCGAGATTGCCCAACTTTTTGAGGCAGTTTTGGACGAGCTGCCCTTTGAATTTAAGCTGAGCAGGATAGGACATGTGCTGAAGCTGACAGCCGCCGCACTTTAAAAATACGGGGCAGGGAGGCGTAACCCTATCGGGAGAGGGTGTTATGACCTCGTTGAGCTTGCCGTAGGCGACGTCGCCCCTGACCTTGAGCGCAGTAAAGGACACCTCCTCCCCCGGTATACAGCCGGGGACGAAGGCGCGGCCCTCTGTTAAATTAATGACGCCCTCGCCCTCGCTGCCGAGGTATGCGACGACGCCATGGTAAGACTCATTTTTGTTCATTGCAATTTTCCGATATAGTACTGCGCCGCAGGCGCATTAATTATGTTACGAGGGGAATTCACTTCCCCGAAGTAGACCCAATTTGCGCATACCTGCGCCTCAGCAGGTGAAAGCGGCGCAATTATATAATTGTAGGGCTATTTAAGATTGCGCCGCCGAGGACGAACAACGCATTTAGGCAAACAGTGGTCACCCACTGTTTGCGCGTTGTGAGATGAGCGAGCACCTAACAACGTGCGAGCGGTGACCGAGTGCGACGTTTACATTGCGACGCACGAGAAGTCGCCCTTAAATAACGGCGCATTGGTGCATGGCCTCTAATGCACAATGCGCGTTAACTCATTTGTGAATACGATACACCAACGAATTGACTATCATTTGGCACTTGAACATTATGTAGTCGTAGACAAAGAAGATTATTGTGCCGCCGACGAAGATGAATACGAGGATATAGTCGTTGATTATGCGGTAAATTTCGATGCTCGGATCGCCTATGGACGAGCCGAACACAAGGATATACATTACCCACAGCGAAAAATCGAACCAAATGGCCTTGACTATGTAGGCGATCCACTTGTTTATGTTGAACCTCAGCTGCAGGGCGTTTATCAGGGGGTGCAGTCCGAAGAACATTATGAAGGGCACAAGCAGCCACGCCTGTCCGATTGCGCCGAGCAGGATGGTGAGTATGCAGGTGCCTATATATGCCAACACGTCGCCGACATAAAAGCCCTTTGAGAGGGGGATCATAAGGCAGATCTGCGCCATTATGTAGCCGGTGGCGAGCAGCCAGCCGCTGAGCGTGCCGAGCAGAAGAAAGATTATTGCTAGCGCGCAGGAGATAGCCGAGAGGGCTATTTCAAATGACTTTGAATTGCGTTTCTTTGACATTTTTTAACGGCAACACATGTTGCACATGCAGTTGAGGCAGAGGTTTAAATAGCAGCAGGAGATACAGTCCGTGCAGAAGTTGCCGCCCATCTGACTGTCGGGCGCGCCCTGCATATCCTGACCGCTGTACGCCGACTGATTGGCGCCCTCGTTGGCGTGTTTGGCGGCGTCGTACTGCATTTTATCGTTGAGCTTCTTGTAGGCGTCCTTATACTTTTGGTTGCCCGCGTCGAGATGCATGGCAATTTCAAGCTGTTTTTTGCTTTCGTTTATCCAATTTTTGCGGTAGAACACCACGCTCTGAAGGTAATGCCAATGGGCGGGGCGCTCGTTGAAGGCGTCGAGGGTGCGCTGAGCCTCCTCCAAATTGCCGTTCTTTATGAGCTCCTCCACCTTTTCGTAGGCGCTGCCGCCGCCGTTCTCTTCACTGCCTTCGGCTTCGGCGAGCTCGGCAAGGAGCTCGTTTTTGGCGGTCTCTATCTTTGTGAGCATGCGGGCGGCGTTGTTGCCCACCTCGCCGTCGGCAAAGCGCTCCTCGAGGTACTTTGCGCGGAGGGTGTTGTACGCCTCCTCTATCTGTTCCTTGGTGGCGCCGTCCGAAAGGCCCAATATTTCAAGATTGCGTTTGTTCATTTTGTGACAGTAAACTCCTTATCAGATTGAGCGGGAAGTGTCGCCCGCACGGCCGTCGGATTCGGGGAGCAATTCCCCCTCCGGCCGCTTGCCCTGTCCGCACCGCCCGTAGACGAGTGCGCGGGTCTTTGCGGGAATCCCCAATAAAATTATGTTGTCGGTCAGATCGTGGTTGAAATGAAACTTTACCCCTGCCAAATGCTCGCGCATGTCGGCGAAGAGCGAATTGAACAAAAAGTTTATCTCCTCTCCGTTGGCGGTGACCGCCTCCGCCTTTGTGTTCCTTTTAAAGGCATTATACAGCACGTTGTACCTGCCCTTTTTTACGTCCTTGTCGTAGTCGTCGAGGGCGTCGGCGAGGTATATCCACTTGCCTATGTCGTAAAACAGACCGCTTGTGTGCGCATCTGCCATGTCGCCGAGGATGTAGTCTGAAAGCTCCCTCATCATGGCGGCGGTGGGCTCGCAGGCTTCGTCTATAATGGCGCTGCCCTTGCCCTCAATTTGACTCTGCGCTTTGAGTTGGGCGGCGATTATCTGCGCGGCGCGGGGGTGCTTTTTGAGCGTTCTTTTGTAACCGCGCTTATACAGGAAGGCGAACAGCCCCTTCTTGTCGCCGTCGGCCCTGTCGTCCAACAATTTATAATATGCAAGCGCCGTGTTTATGCAGCCCAAAAGGATGGAAGTTTCGTCCGGCAGGGCCATATAGCGCCTCTTTAAGGGGTGCAGGGCGCACCTGCGCTTTTTAACCACCACGTCGACGTTCATCAGGTTGTGGACGAGGGCGGACATGAAGGCCATGTCGTATGTCAGGGCGGTGCGCGCCATTTGGCCGCTTCCCTCCTTTATTGACTTGCACATGCCGCAGTACAGCGCCTGATAGAGCTTTTCGTCCTTGACGAACATATGCGGCCTTTGAGGGTGAATATATCCGAACATATAGTAAACTTGCGCTTTTAAAGCTGATAAAAGCCAATCTTTTTGTAGACCTTTGAGAGCGTCCTGTTTGCCCTGCGGGCGGCGCTCTCGGCACCGTCCTTTAAGACGCCGTCGAGGTATGCCTTGTCGGCAAGGAGGCGCGCCTGCTCGGCCTGTATGGGGGCGAGCTTATCGGCCACGGCCTCGCCGACGGCGAGCTTGAAGTCGCCGTAGCCCTTGCCTTCAAACTCCCTTTCGCACTCCTCCACCGTCTTGCCGCTGAACACCGAGTAGATGGAGAGAAGGTTGCTGACGCCCGGCTTGTTCTGAGGGTCGTACTTAACGCAGGCGTCGCTGTCGGTGACGGCGCGTTTGAATTTGCGGATGACGGTGTCGCGGTCGTCGGAAATGAAGACCGAGCCGTTGACATTCTCCGCAGATTTGGACATCTTTTTGGAGGGGTCCAAAAGGTCGTTTATCTTGGCGCCCACCTTGACATACACGCCCTCGGGCACGGTGAACGTGGGGGAATATAAGTTGTTGAAGCGTATGGCTATGTCACGGGTGATTTCGAGGTGCTGCCTTTGGTCTACGCCGACGGGGACGACGTCGGCCTGATATAAAAGGATATCCGCCGCCATCAGGACGGGGTAATCCATGAGCCCCATATTAATATTGTCGGCGTGTTTTGCAGATTTATCCTTAAACTGCGTCATGCGCTCCATTTCGCCCACATAGGTGAAGGTGTTGAGCACCCAAGCAAGCTCGGCATGGGCGGGAACGTGTGACTGAAGGTACAGAACACACTTTTTAGGGTCTATGCCGCAGGCAATGTAGAGGGCCAAAAGGCTCAAGGTGTTCTTCCTGAGCTCCGCGGGGTTCTGCCTGACGGTTATGGCGTGCATGTTGGCGATGGCAAACACGCAGTCGTACTCCTCCTGAAGGTCGACCCAATTTTTGACCGCGCCGATGTAGTTGCCGATTGTTAAATTATTTGTCGGCTGAGCAGCCGAATAAAGAATTTTTTTATCTCCCTGCATATAAAATATCTCTTTTTAACCTACTAATTCCATATTATTTTAACATAACCATTTACAAAAAGCAACACCTTGAGCCCCAACAAATGCGCAATCACCAAACTAAGCGGAAATTTACACTGCATTTTCACTCTGCGGCGTGTCGCCGCTGCCGTACTCCGCGAACGGGCGTTACCACATTGTAATGCTCGGTGCGCGGCTGAGCAGTACATTGCACAGACAAGCGGGGGCGCAATTTGCGCCCCCGCAGCTGTTATGTTTATATAATTGCGCCCGCGGCGCATAATTTCGTCGGATATCGCAAGGTGGAATTCATTTCAGCCGTTAAGCGATTTCTCGACCACAGCAACCTCGCTGCAAGTCGCACACAGCGCAGCGAGTACGACTTGAGCGATTACGTTAGCTCCGTCCCATCTTTTAGCTCGGGGAACTTCTTGCACAAAAGGCCGAAGATGTAGCGGGCGCACTTTTCGGCGCCGTAGTTGGAGCGCTGAGCTTCGGCATTGCGCCTGTAGGGTTCGAGTTCGGCGGGGTTATTGACAAATTCTTCAATTTTGTCCACCGCCCTTTTGACGTTGAAAATTTTGATTGCGCTGCCGACCGTCTTTAAATAATACTTGCCTATCCACCGCTCGATATCTGTGGCGTAGTGGGTTATCATCTGCGGCACGCCGAAGAAGCAGGGTTCGGCCATCATGGAGGCGCCGCTCTTGCCGCAGGTTATGTCTGCCGCGGCGATTATCTGCAGCATATTGTCTGCAAGGCCGTAGGGTTTGAAGGTCGTGTTGCCCTTGGACGACAGCGTTTGGAAGTGTTTGAACAGCTCCTCGTTCCTGCCGCAGACGGGAATTAAATTTATGGGCAGGTCGCGCTTTAAGAGCTCTTCAGTCATGGGCTGAAGTTTGCCTATGCCGTAGCCGCCGTCGGCGAGGACGACGGTAAATTTATCCTCGTCCACACCTATTAAGCGGCGGTTTTCCCTCTTATCGAGGGAGACGGAGAAGGCCTCGTTGCGGATTAAAAAGGGGACGAGCTTGATGTTGTCGTTGTTGTAGCGGCGGAAGTGCATTTTGCGCGCGCGGCGGTAGCCCGTGGGCATGGACGCCAAAGTTAAATCGCACTTGTAGCGGAAGAGGGTGTTTATCTTTGCATCCGGGCAGTACATGGCGGTGAGCGGCCTCTCCTTCATGTGCATGGCGTAATAGTTGGTGGCCCAATGCGTGCTGACGACGAGGTCGGGCTCGAGCTCCTCCATGTGTTTGATGCCCGCCTCCGCCGCGTTCTGCTCTATGTAGACGACGGCGCCCCAACTTGAGATGGTCGTGCCCCAAAAATCCATGTTGAAGGTAGCAAAGAAGCCCATCAGGGGATAGCGGTTATAGTTTACCACGCTATCGGAGAGGTGTTTTTCGTATTTTATGAGGTAGGGATTGCCCGTTTCAGTAAAGAAGTTGGAGCGCACGCACTCCACCCTGTCGCCGTACAGCTTTTCAAACTCGTCGGCGATGCTGTTCATGGGCATTATATGGCCGAGGCCTGCCTCGGTATAAGGGAATATTACCCTCGGTTTTTTCATATTCATCACTCCATATATGCGGCCGAAAGCCGCACTATATTACTTGCCAAAATAATTATACTACAAAAGAGTACATTCGTCAACATAAAATTTTTACGGCTAAAAAGCGGCAAAATGCGCGCCGCGGCGACCCTTCATTGTCATTTCGACCAACAGCCCCCTCTGTCATCTTGAGCGAAAGGCGAAGTGTTAACGCAGCCTGAAGTCGAAAGATCTTGCCGGCTAAAAATCAAGCATTACAATGCCATACAAGCCCGGTATTAATCGTACTAGATACGTTCGACTCCGCCTACGGCTTCGCTCAGTATGACATTGGTAGGAGAACCGCAGGCACGACTTCGTTTGGAAGATTTTTCGAAATGACAAAAGGGAGCCCAAAAGCGGCAAAATGCGCGCCGCGGCTTCAGCCGCGGCGCGCAATAAAAACATTCAACAATTAAGACAGCAACTTTTCCTGCTCTTCGCAGTAGCGGACGGTTGCCATGGCGTCCCTGCAGTATATGTCCGCGCCGATTGCGGCGGCGTATTCGGCGTTCATAACTGCGCCGCCCGCCACAACCTTTACAGACGGGCACTGTTCGCGAAGAAGCTTGATGGTGTCCGCCATGGACTGCACGGTGGTAGTCATGAGCGCCGACAGGCCGCACACTCCCGCGCCCGTGCGTATCACCGCGTCGACGACGGCCTGAGGGGGAACGTCGCGCCCCAAATCGTACACGGTGAATCCGTAATTTTCAAGCAGAGTCTTTACGATATTTTTGCCGATATCGTGAATGTCGCCCTTGACGGTGGCCACCACCACTTTGAGCTTTTTGGCGTTTGCCGCGCCCGAAAAGCGCGACTTTATCACCTCGAACGCGGCCGAGGCGGCCTCCGCGCTCATAAGGAGCTGCGGCAGGAAGAGCGTCTTATTTTCGAACTTTTGCCCCACCTCGTCGAGGGCGGGGATAATGTGGCCGTTTATTACGTCGAGCGGGGCCTCGGTTTTGAGCAGTTCGCGCGCGCACTCCGCAGCCTGAACCTTTAAACCCTTGACTATGGCTCCCTTCAGCCCCTCCTCCCCGACGGAGTGCTGCACAGCCCGCTCTTCAACCGAAGAGGTGACTGACGAGGCGTAACCGATATACCCAAGACAACCTTGGTCGTACCCGAACAGGGCGAGGTAGCTCTTGTAGGTTTTAATCATCTCGTGCGAGTTGGGGTTGATTATTGCGGCGGAGAGGCCGCGCGCGAGCGCCATTGCAAAGAAGGTGGAATTTATAAAGTCGCGGTTGGGCAGCCCGAAGGAGATATTCGAGACGCCGAGCGAGGTATTACACCCCATAGTATGCCTGATATAGTCGAGCGCCTCAATGGCATTGAGCGCGGCGTTGCTGTCGGCGGAGACTGCCATGGCGAGCGTATCGAAGATTAAATCGCACTTTTTTATGCCGTACTTTGCCGCCTCTTTTACAATCTTTTTGGCAATTTCCACCCTGCCCTTGGCGGTGGCGGGTATGCCGTTTTCGTCCAAAGTTAAGGCGATGACTGCGCCGCCGTACTTTTTGACGAGGGGAAAGACGGCGTCCATAACCTCCTGCTTGCCGCTGACTGAGTTGACGAGCGGCTTGCCGTTGTACAGGCGCATGGCCCTCTCCATGGCGGCGGGCGAGGAGGTGTCTATCTGCAGAGGCAGGTCGGTGACCGCCTGAATTTCGCATATGCAGCGGGCGAGCACCTGAGTTTCGTCGATTTCGGGCAGTCCGACGTTTACGTCGAGGATATGAGCCCCCCTCTCCTCCTGTTGGACAGCCTCGTTTAAAATGTAGTTTATATCGCCCGAGCGCAGCGCCTCCTTGAGCTTCTTTTTGCCCGTGGGGTTAATTCTTTCGCCTATGAGCACGGGTGCGCCGCCGAACACCACCTCGTGGGTGTAGGAGCTGACGACCGTGCGCTTTTTATTCCATACGGGCGGGGGAGTTGAAACATCGAGCGAGCCCCTTAACTTGGCAATATATTGGGGGGTAGTGCCGCAGCAGCCGCCCACGACGCGCGCGCCGGCATTGCTTAGCATTGCCATGTCGCGCGCAAAATCGTCCGCGCCGAGGGAATATACCGTCTTGCCGTCCACCTCCCCGGGGAGCCCTGCGTTGGGCTTGGCGACTATGGGCAGAGAGGAAATTTCATACATGCGCCGCACTATGCCGACCATCTGAGCGGGGGCGAGCGAGCAGTTTATGCCGAGGGCGTCCACCCGCAGTCCCTCGAGCGTGGTGACGGCGGCCTCGGGCGAGGTGCCCGTCATGGTCTTGCCGTCCGCACCGAACACCAAAGTTGCGATTATGGGAAGGGAGCACACCTCTTTGGCGGCGACTATTGCCGCCTTGAGCTCGTAGATGTCGTTCATCGTCTCGAGGGCGACAAGGTCGGCTCCCGCCCTTACGCCCGCACATATGGTGCGTTTAAAGATATTAACGGCGTCCTCAAAGCCGAGGTCGCCGAGGGGCTTGAGCATTTTGCCGAGGGAGCCTATATCGAGGGCGACAAACCTGTCCTTGAACGCGCTTGCGGCGCGTTTGGCGCAGGATATGCCCGCGGCAACCACCTCCTCCGTCCTGTCGCCGAACTTTAAGGGGTTGGCGCCGAAGGTGTTGGCGTAGATGACGTCGGCACCCGCCTCAAGGTATTGCCTGTGAATGTCCTCTATTATGTCGGGGCGGGTCAGGTTCCACTCCTCGGGAAGAGTGCCGAGGGGCAGTCCCCTGTCCTGCAACATGGTGCCCATGGCGCCGTCGAGGACGACTATTGAATTTTTTAGCTTTTGCCTGAATGTCATGCCTTTATTCCTACTATGGCGGTGACCGACTTTGTGGGGGTCATGAAGCAGTCGTCAGAGAGGGTCACGCCTATCTTTTTTGTCACGTCGAGGGCGGCGAAGATGTCGCGCTGTAACGTGAGGGGCAGGTCGCCGTACCCGCACGAAAAGCGGGCGGTTATTGCGCCATATTGTGCGGTCAACTGCGCGTGGACGGTGTTGCACCACTCCTCCACGAGGGCGGCGCCGAGCGCCTGCGTGACCGCCGCGCGGGCGGGAGAAATGCGGTTATACTTGGCGATGAGGCGGTCTATGCCCGCCCCCGCCGTGGCCGCAAACAGGGCTATTTTGTTGCAGCCCGAAAGGTATTTTTCAAGGTCGCGGCTGTCCGTCTTGGCAAAGCCGAGGTTTAGCCCGTCCCCGCGGGAGATATCATAGAGCGAATACACCGCCTTTAAGTTCTGAACGGCGAGCACTTCGCGCTCGCACCCGTCGATTACGCCCTCAACCCCCGACATATCCTCCACCGAGCGCGAACAGCCGAGGTAGCGTAGCGCCTCACGCCGGTCAATTGCCTTGAGGTTGCCCGTGAGAACGTTCATACTATATGGCTTAAATTTGCGCGTATGGCGGCGGCCACCTGCGGCTTGTTCATGGAGTAGACGTGCACCGCCTTTACGCCGTTGGCGTAGAGGTCTATTATCTGCTCGGTGGCGTAGGCAATGCCGGCCTGAGTCATGGCGGCGGGGTCGTCGCCAAAGCGGTCAATTATCCGCCTGAAGCGGGCGGGCAGGGCGCTGCCGGAGAGCGCCATCATGCGCTTTATCTGCTTGCCGTTGGTGACAGGCATTATGCCTGCGATGACGGGCACATATATGCCCGCCTGCATTACTTTTGAAAGGAAGGAATAGAAGGCGTCGTTGTCGAAGAACATCTGCGAGGTAAGAAAGTCGCACCCCGCGTCCACCTTTATCTTTAAATTGTCTATGTCCGAAAAGAGGGTCTCGCTCTCGGGGTGGCCTTCGGGATAGCAGGCGCCGCCTATGCAGAAGCACCCGTAGGCCTTTATCTCCTCCACGAGCTGAGAGGCGTATGTATAGTCCAAATTACCCGAAAAATCCTTGGGAATGTCGCCGCGGAGCGCCAAAACATTCTCTATGCCCGAGGATTTGAGGCGGGCAAGCTTGCGGTGAACGTCCTCGCGGTCGGACGAAATGCACGAGAGGTGGGCAAGGGGCGTGACGCCCAAATCGTCCTTCATATGCTCGGCAATTGTGGCCGAATATTCCGAAGTGCCGCCTCCCGCGCCGTATGTGACGCTCATGAAGTCGGGCTTTAAGGCAGCTATCTCGTCCACCGCCTTTACAACGCCCTCAAAGGCGGCGCCCGTCTTGGGCGGGAACACCTCGAAGGAGAGTACTGTTTTTTTGCTGTTCAATATGTCTGTAATCTTCATACAGATATTGTACCACACGCGCGGAGCACTTTTCAAGTATTTTGTTGCAAAAGAAAAGGGCGGAACCTATGTTCCGCCCATGTGGACGGGTGGCGGGAGAGGCCAAATGTCATCTTGAGCGAAGCACGTAGGCTCCGGCCGGCGTGCGAAGTCGAAAGATCTTGTTCGGTTTGAAAACTGCAAGATACATTCGACTGCGTTCGTCGCTAATGCTCCTCTCTCCGCTCAGTATGACAAAGGAGTGAATTTTTTGATAAAATTCACTCCTTTGTATGCTTTTCTATCTCCAAGCCCTCATACTTGTCGTTGAAGGAAAAGTATTCGCCACGGTACTTGAAGGCGGGCAGGGTGTCGAGCTGAACGTTGTGAAGCGCCTTGAAGATTGACGCGTCGACGTCGGGATTGCGGCTTCTGAAGTCCTTTATGAGCTTTTTGACATCCTGACGGGCAGATTGACCCTGCTGTCCGACGGCTAAGTTTTCGGTAAGCTTGCAGGCGCAGGCTATAAATGTAAGGTTGTTGTACTGCTGCCAATGGATTATGTCGTCCTCGAGCACGCAGTAGAGCGGGCGGATGAGCTGCATGCCCTCAAAGTTGGTCGACTTTATTTTGGGCATCATGCCCTGAATCTGCCCGCCGAAGAGCATGGACATCAGGGTGGTTTCAATCACGTCCGACTTGTGGTGGCCGAGGGCAATTTTGTTGCAGCCCAAATCCTTTGCGCGGGCGTAGAGAAAACCCCGCCTCATGCGGGCGCACAGGTAGCAGGGGTGTTCGCCGCCGATTAAATTGTTTACGTCGAAGATATCCGAGGGGTAAATGTGCGCGGGAATGCCGAGGCGGCTTAAATTTTCCTCTATGAGCGCGGCGTTTTGGGCGTTGTAGCCGGGGTTCATTACGATATATTCGGCCTCGAACGGGATATCGGAGTGGCGCTTGAGCTCCTGTATGCACTTGGCGAGCAGCATGGAGTCCTTGCCGCCCGAAACGCACACGGCGATTTTGTCGCCCTCCTCTATGAGGTTATAGGCCTTTACCGCCTCTAAAAAGCGCGACCATATGCCCTTGCGGAACTTGGTGATTATTGAGCGCTCTATTTTTTGCTGTTCTGTAAGTTCTTTTGCCATGGAAGTTTAATTGTGAGTTTGATAGTCGCGGCATATACCGCGGTCAATCCTTAAATTTATCGCTGTTTTCCTTAAAAAACTGATACCACTCGCGCACGTTTTTCAGCTCCGTCCACGGCTTAATGTCCACGGGGTCGGCGTCGAGGTCGTAAATCTTTGCGCCGCGCATGGCAAGGATAAATGGTGAGTGCGTGGCAATGACAAGCTGACAGCCGTAAAATCTTGCAGAGTCCTGCAAAAAAGATGCAAGCTGCTTTTGCAACTGTACGGAGAGGCTATTTTCAGGCTCGTCCAAAAGATAGAGCGCGTCATTTTTTATTTTCTGCGTAAAGTAGGCAAAGGCGCTTTCGCCGTTGGAGCGCTCACGCACGTTTTGGGCGAGATGTTGCCGCACATATTCCGACTGCGTGTTTTTGCGCGCAGAAACAATTTTTTTGAGCCGCTCAAAATCTTCAAGCGAACGAACCTCTGACTTTTCGCGCTTAAGCTTTAAATATTCTTCAAAGAGCTCTTTTCTGCGCTCGTCAACATCCATATTTACTCCGCGGACAGAGAGCATATAGTCGAACACGTCGTCGCTAGTTATTATTTCGCCGTGCAGCCCACTTTCACGCGAGCATGAGCACATTTTTATATAATCCTCGAAAAAATCGGAACGGTTGTAAAGGCTTGAGCGGTCAAGGCCTAATTTTTCGGCAATTACGTTCAAAGCAGTGGTCTTGCCGCTGCCGTTGCCGCCGTATAAAATTGTTATCGGCTCAAAATCTATGCGCGAAAAAGCGCGCGCCGACAGCACAAAAAAGGGATACATTGTGTTGTAGCACGTGCGCTTTACGTTATTCAGCCTGTAACTATATTCCATGTCCCAATTGGGAAACGTGAAAGACGATAAGTACAGCATATGGCATTGGCCGCGACATAAAAACTGTGGGCGACAGATTAATGCTCTTCGTGTTCGGAGGGTTCGGGGAAGTCAGCGGGGTCGTAAGAGATGCCGTTTTTGTCGTAATAGTCCTTGATGGCGGCGCGGATGGCCTCCTCTGCGAGCACAGAGCAGTGCATTTTGTGGGCGGGGAGCCCGTCCAAAGCTTCGGCAACGGCCTTATTTGTAAGGGTCAGGGCCTCTGAAATGGGCTTGCCCTTAATCATCTCCGTGGCCATTGACGACGAGGCGATTGCGCTGCCGCAGCCGAAGGTGTTGAACTTTACGTCGGTGATTATGCCGTCGTTGACCTTGATGTAAATTTTCATGATGTCGCCGCAGCGGGCGTTGCCGACTTCGCCTATGCCGTCGGCGTCGTCGAGTTTGCCCACATTGCGGGGATTGGTGAAGTGATCCATTACTTTTTCGCTGTAAAGTGCCATGATAATCTCCTTAACGCAAGTTGTGCTGAAAATTTGTCATCCTGCGTATATTAAGAATTTGTTTGATTAGATGCCTGCCAGATGTTTCGACTTCTCCTTTCAAGCCCCCCTTGTGCAAAGGGGGGATCAAAGGGGGGATTGTAGGCACTTCTGTGCCGTAGTATAATTTAAACAATCCCTCAGGCGCATTTGCGCCAGCTCCCTTTACACAAGGGAGCCTTTATATTAAATGGCAACGTTCCCCCTTCTCCAACTCCTCCCAAACGGGGGATATGGAACGGAGGTATTCAACCACCTTGGGGACTTCTGAGACGATATAGTTCATCTCCTCCTCGGTGTTGTCGGGGCTGAGGGACAGACGCAGCGAGCCGTGCGCCACCTCGTGCGGGAGCCCGAGTGCGAGCAGCACATGCGAGGGGTCGAGAGAGCCCGAAGTGCATGCCGAACCTGACGAAGCGCATATGCCCTTTGCGTCCAAGAGGAGCAGCAGGCTTTCGCCCTCAATGCCCTCAAAGCACATATTTACGTTGCCGGGCAGGCGCTGCTGCCTGTCGCCGTTGAGCTTGGAGTGGGGTATTTTTGAGAGGCCCTCAATTAAAATGTTGCGGAGGCGCTCCTCCTTTGCCATGTTCTCGGAGAGGTGGTCGACCGCGTCCTTCAGCGCCGCCGCCATGGAGCAGATGCCCGCCAAATTTTCGGTGCCGGCGCGCTTGCCCTTCTCCTGTGCGCCCCCTTCGATAAACGTTCGCAAGGGGATATTCCTGCGGCAATAGAGCACGCCAACGCCCTTGGGACCGTGGAATTTGTGCGCCGAGAGGGACAGCATGTCGATATTGTCCGCCTCCACGTCCACGGGAATGTGGCCGACGGCCTGAACGGCATCGGTGTGGAAGGTGACCTTTTTTTCACGGCAGACGGCGCCTATCTGACGAATGGGAAGGATTGTGCCCACCTCGTTATTGGCGTACATTATGGTGACCAAGGCGGTATCCTCGCGGATTGCCTCCTCCACCTGCGAGGGGGTGATGAGCCCGCTTTTATCGACGGGGAGATATGTGACCTCGAACCCCTCTTTTTCGAGCTTCTTTAAGGTGTGAAGGACGGCGTGGTGTTCGAAGTTGGTGGATATTATGTGCCTTTTGCCCTTGGCCGCGCCGTTATAGGCGGCGGAGCGAATGGCCTGATTGTCAGCCTCGCTTCCGCCCGAGGTGAAGTAAATTTCCCTCGGCTGTGCGCCGAGGCAGGAGGCGACGAGTTCCCTCGCCCCTTCAAGCTCCTCCTTTGCCCGCTGCCCGACGCTGTGCAGCGAGGACGGGTTGCCGTAGATGCCCTGAAGATAGGGCTTCATGGCCTCGACCGCAATGTCGCTCATGGCGGTGGTTGCGGCGTTGTCTACATATATGGTCTTTGCCATCTCTGTGCGTTCCTTTTAATTCCTACTAAATTAGTATGATATTATTATAAAAATTAATCCCCGCTTTGTCAATAGGAATTGCCACCCTTTTAAAAAAAAGTTTACCATCTGCCCTATGTGCAGATTAAAGCGGCGCAAAGACACCGCGGGGCGCATTCGCGCCCCGCGGCCAAATGGATAAAATCGTTGACGCAAAATTATTGACAAACAATAATTTTGGCGCTATAATGTTTAAAAATTGAAAGCAAATTAATTGTTGCAATCTTTAAGAGAGTGCAGTAAGGAGAATTTATGCTTGAAGTTAAAGACCTTGTAAAGATTTACAAAACCAAGGGCGGCGGCGAAGTACGCGCGCTTGACGGCGTTTCTGCCGTGTTCCCCGAGAGGGGCATGGTATTTATTTTGGGCAAATCGGGCAGCGGTAAATCTACCCTTTTGAATGTGTGCGGAGGGCTTGACACGCCCGATGACGGCGAAATTATTATAAAAGGACGGTCGAGCAGGGATTTTTCGCAGTCCGATTTCGACAGCTACCGCAACACCTTTGTGGGATTTGTATTTCAGGAATACAACATTCTTGACGAATTTACTGTGGAGGACAACATTGCCCTCGCTTTGGAACTGCAGGGAAAGGGCAAGGACAGGGCGAGAGTGAGCGAGATATTAAAACAGGTTGAACTTGAAGACTACGCCAAGCGCAAGCCCAACACCCTTTCGGGCGGGCAGAAACAGCGCGTGGCAATAGCCCGCGCGCTCGTCAAAAATCCTCAAATAATAATGGCAGACGAGCCGACGGGCGCACTCGATTCCGCCACAGGCAAGCAGGTTTTTGACACGCTTAAAAAGCTTTCGGAACAAAAACTCGTCATAGTCGTTTCGCACGACCGCGAATTTGCCGAAATTTACGGCGACAGAATCATAGAGCTCAAGGACGGCAAGATAATATCCGACGTAATAAAGGAGCGCAGCGAAGGCGACGGTGCGCAGAGCAACCTGAAGTTTATGGACGACGGAACGATAGCCGTGAAGGGCGGCGCGCAACTGAGCGAAGAGGACGTGGAAAGGATAAATGAATTTTTGCGCTCCTCGCCCAAAGACTTGGTAATATCGCGCAGCGAACGCCGCTTTGACCAATTTAAAGGCGGCGGGCAGTCAGGTAAATTCAGACCGACGCGGCAGGGCGACGTGGCCGCAGTGGATTACACGCCTGCGGACAGTGCGTTCATACGCTCCCGCCTGCCCGTGCGGCACGCCGTTAAAATAGGTGCGAGCAGCATGAAGGTCAAGCCCTTCCGCCTGTTCTTCACCATACTTTTGTCCTTTATAGCCTTCACTATGTTCGGGCTGTTCTCCACCCTCACCTTTTACGACCCCGTGGAAACTTCGGTAGAGACCTACCGCAGTTCGGACATATCCTCGCTCATTCTTCAAAAAAATTATTCCGTAACATCGGTCACCTACGAGGACGGCGAAGAGATTTCGCGCTATGAACATTCCAACTCAACATATTTTACGGACGGCGACCTTGACAACTTCAGGGACAGCTACGGCGATCAGTTGCTAGGTGTATTTGACTACACAAACGCAAGCGGTTATGACGGACGGCGCACCATTTATAACATGGGAACCCTGTCCTCGCCGTACTACAGCAACGAGCTTACCGGCTTTGCGACCTTTGTGCCCGAGGCATGGCAGGGCGAAATGCTGACCGAGGGAGACATAACAGACCTCGCCGACGACGAGATAATAATTTCTTCTTACATGTTCGACAGCATAAGGGCGGCGGGCTTGCACGACGGGGACGACACTCCTATCCCCCTTGACAGCTACGCCGACATTGTGGGCAAGACGCTTTTGATTGAAAGGCAGAACTTAGGCTCGGGTTCGAGCGTTAAGCTTAAAGTGGCGGGCGTTTACCGCCTTGACCTGCCCGAAAAATATGACAGCCTGAAGGACGGTTACGACCAAACGCTTACAGCGCAACTGCAAAGCGAGCTTACGGCAGGGTACTATCAGGTGGCATTGGTATCGGATTCGTTCTATTCCGCCCACATATACGAATTTGCGGGCACCGACGGCAAAAATTACGAATTCACCCGCCTCGACAGAACCATATCGGGCGAAAACGATTGGACTTATGCAACTTTTCACAATGTGAACAGCCTGCCCGTGAGCGGCGGCGACACGCCCGAAGTGGCATTTTTGGACGGCAGAACGGCGGCTGAGCTTGAGGACGGCGAAATTGTGGTGTCCTACGGAGCGATATACGGTATTGTGGACGCCATGCGTGAAGACCTGTATGCACAGCTTGAAATCGAGATTGCGGAGGCGCCGCCCGAAGAGCAACCGCAATTGGAGGCTGAGCTGCAACAGCTGAAAATTGACATGTCCAACAATACCCTGATACTCAATTACGGGTACTACACAATAGTCGACGGCGATGAACTTTACAGTCAATATGCTGACCAAGCGCAGGTACAGGCGGCGCTTGAGGACATTTTACAGCTGATTGAAAACTATTCGCAGAGCGACTATGCCGACTTTGAATTGGCATTTTTGTTCAACGACACGAACATACACTACGGCGATTTTGAAGTGGTGGGATTTACCTACGGCATAAACGGCGACACGCAGAACCTTTACATGTCGGAAAACGACTGCTCCGCCCTGATAGAGGCGACGGGCTTCACGGACGGCGACAGACAGCAGACGATAACCAACTACATTCAGCCCGAAGGCGCGATATACAGCGCCATAGCCCTGCCCATGCCCGACGACAGTTCGGCATTGAGGGGATTACTTTCGGGCGAGCGCACGGAGGGCGCCGACGACAGTTTTTACACGGTAAATTCGCTCGTCTCCGCACAGCTGTACTCGGTAAATTCCATGATAGACATGCTTGAACAGGTATTTTTGTGGATAGGCGTAGTTATGGCCGTGTTTGCAATGTTGCTGCTGTTCAACTTTATATCCGTTTCCATAACCTACAAGAAAAAGGAGATAGGCATTCTGCGTGCCGTGGGCGCGAGGAGCGCAGACGTGTTCAAGATTTTCTACTCCGAATCGGCGATAATAACGGCGATATGCTATGTATTGGCAATAATAGGTAGCTTTATCGTCTGCGCAGTTTTAAACAATCAGTTTTCTGCGGCACTTGGCGGCGTGAGCATATTTGTATTCGGTCCCCTTTCGTGGATAGTAATGCTAGCAATAGCCGTTGCAACTTCGTTCATAGCGACATTCCTGCCCGTATACGGCATAGCAAAGCGCAAGCCTGTTGAAAGCATACGCGCGCTGTAATTTAACCTGAACAATTGACTGCGCCCCGCGGCAGATGCCGCGGGGCGCAGTTTTGAACACAAAAAACTGCGGCGCCGTAACGGCGCCGCAGAATCTTTTTGCACGCGGTGCAATTTTTTTAAGTTGCGCGGTCGGGTTTTCCCCCGACCGGTTTTAACTTTTAAGCATTACTGCCCGTCCTCATAGGCAGGTTCGTCCTGTGCCTCTTCGGCCTGAGGCTCGGCATATGTCTGCTCGGGTTGAGACTGTCCGTAGGATTGTTCAGTCGGTTGGTCGGAGAGTTGCTCTGTCTGAGGCTGCCCGTATGACTGTCCGTCCTGAGGCTGCTCCGGCTGAGGCTCAACTGCGGGGGCGGGCTGACCTTGCGCGTAATCATTTGCGCCGTATTCAGCGCCCTCTTCCACAGCTTGTTCAAGCCCCTCTTCGCCTTCTATTGCCGACTTTGCGCGCCTGTAGCGGACGTAGAGCACTATGTCTGCCACGAGGAGTGCCACGAAGATTACCGCGAGCACTATTACCGTTGCAACCTGCCAAGGAATGAACCTTGCCGCCATGAGAGCCATGGGTGCGCCCGCTGCGACGGGGGTTGTGTTTTCGCCGCCTTCAGGATTTTCGGGATTGTTGTCGCCGTTTTCAAGCCTGTCGCGCGCCCTTATGATGAGTATTGCGATGATAATTTCGATTATGATGAGAATTATCAACAGGATTATCAGCCACAACAGGTCGATTATCCAATCGCCGGGAACGACGGAAAAGGTTATTTCCTTGCCGTCGGTTGAGCCGTCAGACCACTCGTAATTGTCGGGGTCGGTGAGGGTTACATCTGCGGTGTAGTCGCCCTCGTCCTTGACGACGTTGCCGGTGATATCCATTACATCGTCGTCGAAGCCTTCTGGAATGTAGACCTGCTCCTCGCCGTTGCCTTCGATTTCGCCGCCCGAAGCGGGAATTTGGACTACCGCCTTATTTATCACGAAGTCGCACTCGCCGCCCTCCCTTATTTCATAGTTGAGGGTATCGGCAATGCTTGCCGTGATGTGGTAGGAGCCCGCGTTGACCGCCGCATATGCGCCGCCTATCATGGTGGCCTTGTCGCCGCTGACGGAATAATCAAAGGTTATTGTGTCGCCGTTGACGAGCTGATCTGCACTGACGGATGCCACGGGAGCCTGTGCGCTGCCGTTGTAAGTCAGCTGCGTATTGCTCCAACCGACGGTGACCTGCTTGGCGTAGATTGAGACGTTGAGCCTTACATAGTAGTAACCGTCCTCGTAGCCCTCGACGCCCGTCCAATCGTAGTTGACGGTGTCGACCTCTATGCGGGCGAGGTAGCCGTCGTTTACCACTCCGGGATAGACGGAGGCTGCGTCCTCTGCCGCCCACTGCCACTGTGCGCCCTGTGCGGCGCCGTTGAGAGTGCCGGCTATGAGCTCGGTGCTGCTCAAAGGAGTGCCGTACTCGTACGAAGGCTGACCGAGCGAAGGTGCGGACACGTCGATATCGGTAGAGGGCTGAGGTTTGACGACGGGCACTTCCACGGTAGTTTCGTACTCGCCAGTATCGGGGTTGTAGCCGGGAACATCAGTCCAATCGTAGTTGTCGTCGTCGACGGGGATAGTTACCTCTATGCCCTCCTCGCCCTCTTCGACGGTGGGAGTCTGTTCGGGATCTTTCCACTCCCAATCGCCGGGAAGTTCGATATCGCCGACGGGGTCGCCCTCTTCAAGCTCGCCCTCGATATCGGGAGGTGTGGGAAGTTCGTTCACGGGAGCCTTTGCAATTTCAAAGGTTGCGCCTATGCTGCCCGTGTAGTTGCCCGTGCCCGTGAGGGTTATCGCGGCCGTGCCGGCATTGACGTTGTTGGAATAGCTTACCGTGTAGTCGCCGTCGGTGATGGGAATGTTGCCGTCGGCTATGGTAAACGTTGCCTGCTGTGCGCCGCCGTTGTATACATACTCGCCCGTAACCGTAAGCGTTGCCTTGTTAATGTCGCGGGGAGTTATGGTGAGGGTTGCCGTGACGGGGTCGACCTCGTAGTGATTTTCATCGCCGTAGAAGTAAGCCGTTACGGTGTATACGCCCGCATCAATTTGAGGATTGTTGCTGTAGGCGACGGTCATGCCCTCGGGCAGGCTGCCCGCCACGAGAATGTAGTGAGCGGTGCCGTCGTACTCGAATGTGGCGTCTGCGAAGATTACTCCGCTCATGTCGTACTCAGCCTTGTTGACGGGAACTTCAACATCCGTTTCGTACTCGCCCGTTTCGGGGTTGTAACCGGGGATATCCGTCCAATCGTAATTGTCGTCATCGACGGGGATTGTTACGGTTATGCCCTCTTCGCCCTCTTCGACGGTGGGAGTCTGTTCGGGATCCTTCCACTCCCAATCGTCGGGAAGGTCTATGTCGCCCACGGGATCGCCGTAGGTCAGTTCGCCGTCGATTTGAGGAAGCTGAGGCACTGTGGGGGTCGCCTTGTTGACTGTTACGGTGACGGTTGTGGTGTAATAGCCGTCTTCGTAGCCCTCTACACCTTCCCAATTATAGTTTTTATCGTCGACCGCAATTGTAACTTCGTACAGCGTCTTGTTGCTGTCGGAAACGGCGGGAACTATATCGCCGTCAACCCACTGCCAACCGCCTTCAAGCTTAATTTCTGAGAGCGACTGACCGTAAGTGAGGGTGCCCGTTGAGGGGGTCACAGGGAGAACTGCGTTTGCCTTTTCGATGAAGAGCATGACCTCCTCGCCGGAAAGTTTGTAGTTTTCAACCTTGCCGCCCGTTACGTCGATTATTGTGGCCGTCAGCGAATAGTTGCCGGCGTCGTTCAGCTTGTGATTTTCCGCCGTATTGCCGTCGCAGACGATATGGATAATGACAACTTCGCCGTCGACAACGAGCGCGGTATTGGCTTCGGCGCCGATTATGTGGCCGTCCTCGCTGTATGTTACGTGAATTTCGCCGTTGACAACTTCGGCGCTGTCGCCCGAAACCGTCCAATCGATGGTCAGGGTCTTAACGGTTATCTCGTAGGCGTCCTCGCCGCCGAGCAAGGTTATATTATAGTTGTCGTCGAGCACGCTTAATGTTACGTCGTACAGGCCTATGTCGTCGCCCTGCCTTGCCCTTGTTGAAAGCGAGTAAACTTCAGACTGTTCGTCGCCTTCGGCGAGGCCGAGTTCGGAGGTTATCGTACCGGAAATATCGGCTATCTGTTCGCCGTATACGCTTGAATGACCCTCGTTTACCGTTACGGTGATAGAGCGCTTTGCTATGCCCCATGTAATCTGCCTGTCGGCAGTTGTGCCGTCCGACCACTCGTAGTTTGCGGGATCGTCAAGAGAGACGGTTGCGTTGTAGCTGCCGGCATTGATTGCCGTTCCGCCAATCACGCTGTAATATTCGCCGTCCTCAACGCCCGTAAGGCTGCGGCCGTCATACACGAGGCCTGTCGCCGCCGTGGGTATTGTAACCTTTACCTTATTGACGGGAACTTTTATCTCCGTCTCATACTCGCCCGTATCGGGGTTGTAGCCGTCCACACCCGTCCAATCGTAGTTGTCGTCGTCGACGGGGATTGTAACGGTTATGCCGTTCTCGCCCTCTTCAACGGTGGGAGTCTGTTCGGGATCCTTCCACTCCCATTCGTCGTCAAGCTCTATGTCGCCGACGGGGTCGCCGTAGGTTATATCGCCGTCGATTTGAGGAAGCTGAGGCACTTCGGGGGTCGCCTTGTTGAGGGTGACTTCTACAAGCACGGTGAGATAGCCGTCCTCATAGCCGTCGACGCCCGTCCAATTGAAGTTGTCGGTATCGACTGCGATGCGCGCATAGTAGCCGTCGTTTGTGACGGTGGGAACTATTGTGCCGTCCACCCACTGCCATGTTGCGCCTTCGGCGACGCCGAAGTTGTTTGCGCCTGCGGTGAGGCCTATATCCGCAAGATTTACGCCGTATGTCAGGCCGCTCTGTGCAACGGGTGCGCTGACGTTGGGCGTTGCGGGATTTACGGGAACTTCAACTTCCGTCTCATACTCGCCCGTTTCGGGGTTGTATCCGTCCACACCCGTCCAATCGTAGTTGTCGTCATCGACAGGGATTGTAACGGTTATGCCGTTCTCGCCCTCTTCAACGGTGGGAGTCTGTTCGGGATCCTTCCACTCCCAATCATCGGGGAGCTCTATGTCGCCGACGGGGTCGCCGTAGGTTATGTCGCCGTCGATTTCGGGAGCTGTGGGTATGGTGGGCGTAGCCTTGCCAATCGTGAAGTTGGCGCTTATGCTGCCCTTGTAGTTGCCGTCCGCCGTGGCGGTGAGGGTTATCGTCGCCGTGCCGGCGTTGACGTTATTGGAATAGCCTACCATGTAGTCGTTGGCGGTTATCGTTATGTCGCCGTCGGTTATGGTAAACGTTGCCCTCTGCTCGCCTTTGTCGTAGGTATATTCGCCCGTAACTTCAAGCGTTGCCTTGGCAATGTCGCGCTTCGTTATGGTAAGCGTTGCAGTCATGGGTTCAAGCTGCGCATAGTTATCTTCCATAACAAAGCTTGCCGTCACCGTCAGACTTCCTACATTTGTCAGCGAGTTATCGGTGTAAACCACTTCCTTGACGCCTTCAGGCAAATCGCCCGTCACTGTCAAAGTGTGTTCCTTGCCGTCATAGACGTACATGGCACTCGTGAATGTCAGTTCGCCCGGCTCGACGGTCGCGTCGTTGATTGCCCATGCGAGAGAATAGATATCTTCAGGTACATTCTCAAGCACATAGTTTACGCTGTCATACTCAAACGTCACAGTTGCCGTGTAGTTGCCTGCATCAGTCTCAACATACTCGCCGCCGAGTACAGCCGTCACGCCGTCGGGAAGATTTATGACATTTACACGCCAAGGCGTACCGTCATAAGTAAACGGCGCAACATAATCCCACGCCACTTCACTCATGTCATATGAAGCCTGCGTTATCTCGTACTCAGGGCTTATTACATTTGCAGGAAGCTTGTAGTTTCCGGCGTATTCGCCGCTCAGCCCTGTTGCATAATACGTGAATGTGCCGACATTTACGTTGTCGTTATCTGCACTCAACGCTATGCTGACTTTGACGTCTTCGCCTTCTACTACATTTCCGAGCGTGACTGTAGCTACCTTCGCGTCGCCGTCATATACAAGCTCTTCTGCTGTAAACTCACTCCAATCAAGCTCGACTTCACGCTGCGAAATCGTGAATTCAAGTTCGTCGCTGGCTGCTCCGTAGCTTGCCGTCGCCGCCTGGCTTACTACTACTTTGTAGCTGCCGGCGTCTGTAGGTGCGATTCCCAACGCTGCGCTGTAGTTATCCGCTGCGCTGTACCACGTTATTGTCACGACGCCTGCGCTCGGCGTTGTATAGGCTGGATCGCTTACTTCCTCGCCGTCATATTCCTTACCAGGATTCGTCGTGATTTCTAGCGAGCCGGGCGCCTGCGTTATCGTGTACGTGCCGGGAACAAACGTTATGTCGTAGTTATCATCAAGGCACTCGCCTTCTATCGCGTATGCGTAGCCTACCGTGCCCGTGCTTGTTGCTTCTGTGCTCAAGCTGTAGACGGTTTCTGCTGCATCTACCAGACTTCCGCTCGTCACTCTCGCTGTCAGCGGCTCAAGCGCTGCTCCGTAGACGCTCGTCTTGCTATCTATCGTCACGGTGATTGCACGCTGCGAAATCGTGAATTCAAGTTCGTCGCTGGCTGCTCCGTAGCTTGCCGTCGCCGCCTGGCTTACTACTACT
>CALVPX010000017.1 GCA_944354265.1 uncultured Clostridia bacterium
CCCTTCTCCAACAATATCCGCCAACCCGACGGCGGCACCCATCTCGAGGGCTTCAAGGCGGCTCTCACCAAGGTCATCAACGACGCAGGCCACCGCCTCAATATCTTAAAGGAGAATGAAAAGCTCTCCGGCGAGGACGTGCGCGAGGGCATAACGGCCGTCGTATCCGTCAAGATTGCCGACGCTCAGTACGAAAGTCAGACAAAGAGCAAGCTGTGCTCAACCTATGTCCGCGGCTTCGTGCAGAAGGCCGTCACCGATAAGTTCGGCACCTACCTTGAGGAACACCCCGCCGAGACCAAGGAACTCGTCCTGCGCTGCATAACCGCGCAGCGCGCCCGCGACGCCGCAAGGCTCGCCCGCGAGGAGACGAGGCGTAAGGGCGTTTTGGAATCCACAAAGCTGCCCGGCAAGCTCGCCGACTGCTCGGATAAGCGCCCCGAGCTGTGCGAAATTTACCTCGTCGAGGGCGACTCGGCAGGCGGCACGGCAAAGCAGGGGCGCGACAGGCGCTTTCAGGCAATCCTGCCCCTCCGCGGCAAAATTCTCAACGTCGAAAAGGTGCGCATCAACCGCGTGCTCGAAAATGAGGAGATAAAGGCCATGATAACCGCCTTCGGCTGCGGCATACAGGACAACTTTGACGAATCCAAGCTGCGCTACGACCGCATCATAATCATGACCGATGCCGACGTCGACGGATCGCACATAAGAATACTGCTCTTAACATTCTTCTTCCGCTATATGCGTCCATTGGTCGAAAACGGCCACGTCTACGCCGCACAGCCGCCCCTTTACAAGGTGTCGGCAAAGGGTATGGACGACTTGTATCTCTACGACGACAAGGCCCTGCAGGACTTCAGGGACACCCACGAGGGCTTGAAGTTCGAACTTCAGCGCTACAAGGGCCTCGGCGAGATGAACAAGGAACAGCTGTGGGAGACTACCATGGACCCCGCCAAGCGCACCCTCGTCCGCATAAACGTCGCCGACGCAGTGGAGGCGGACAGAATGTTCGGCATACTCATGGGCGAACAGCCCGAACTCAGGCGGCAGTTTATCGAAGAAAACGCCAAACTCGTCGAAGAGCTCGACGTATAAGGAGGGTTTAAATTAAATGGCTAAAAAAATAACCAGCCCCGAACTTACCGAGGAATTTACCAAGACCCTCGCAATGACCAAAATGCTCGAGGTGGAGGTGGACGAGGAACTCAAAAAGTCCTTCATCGCCTACGCCATGGCGGTCAACGTCTCCCGCGCCATTCCCGACGTAAGGGACGGCTTAAAGCCCGTTCACCGCAGAATACTCTACTCCATGCACGAACTCGGCCTCTATAACGACAAGGCCTTCCGTAAGTGCGCGCGCATAGTCGGCGATTGCCTCGGTAAATATCACCCCCACGGCGACAGCTCTGTCTACGACGCCTTGGTCAGGCTCGCGCAGGACTTCACAATAAATATGCCCCTCGTCGAGGGACACGGCAACTTCGGCTCGGTCGACGGCGACCCAGCCGCCGCCATGAGGTACACCGAAGCCCGCCTCTCCAAAATCGCCGCAGAGATGCTGCGCGACCTCGACAAGGAGACTGTAGATTTCTACCCCACCTTTGACGACACGGGCATGCAGCCCACCGTGTTGCCCTCGCGCTTCCCCAACATGCTCGTCAACGGTTCAGACGGCATTGCCGTCGGCATGGCGACCAACATCCCTCCCCACAACCTCGGCGAGGTCATAGACGGCGTGTGCGCCATGATAGACAACCCCGATATCGACATCGACGAACTCATGACCTATATCCCCGCCCCCGACTTTCCCACTGGCGGCATGATAATGGGCAGGGCGGGCATACGCAAGGCCTACCGCACGGGTCGCGGCAACATTATAATCCGCTCCAAGTGCGAAATCGAAGATTATCAGAGCGGCAATCAGACGCGCACCCGCATAGTCGTCACTGAGATACCCTATCAGGTCAACAAGGCAAAGCTCATTGAGAGCATGGCCGACCTCGTCAAGGACAAGAGGATAGAGGGTATATCAGATATACGCGAAGAGTCCGACCGCGACGGCATGCGCATCGTCATCGAAATAAAGAAGGATGCCAACGCTCAGGTCGTTTTGAACCTTCTGTACAAGCACACCAACCTTCAGATATCCGACGGCCTCATAATGCTCGCCCTCGTCGACGGCACGCCCAAGATACTCAACTTAAAGGACTTCATATACTACTACCTCGAACATCAGAAGGACATAATAATCCGCCGCACCAAGTACGATTTGGCCAAGACTGAGGAGCGCGCCCATATCCTGCGCGGCCTCGTCATCGCCGAAGCTTCCATAGACGAAGTGGTGGAGATATGTAAGACCGCCAAGGACAAGACCGACTGCGTCGAAAAACTCGTCGCAAACTTTGTCCTCGACGAGCGTCAGGCCACCGCCGTGGCGGAACTCAGGCTGTACCGCCTGTCCCATCTCGAGGTCGATAAGCTCACCGACGAGCTCGCCTCGCTCGAGGCGGCAATCGCCGACTATAAGGACATATTGGCCAACGAGAGCCGCGTGCTCGAGATAATAAAGAACGACCTTCTTGAGATAAAGCGCAAATACCCCTCCGAGAGAAAGACCGAAATAGCCGTCGACTTCGGCGATATCGAGGATGCAGACCTCATTCCAATAGAGCAGGTGGTCATCTCTCTCACTCACTCGGGCTATATCAAGCGCCTGCCCGTCGCCGAATACAAGGCTCAGCACCGCGGCGGCATGGGCGTCACAGCCCATAGACCTAAGGAGGAGGACTTTGTCGAGAGTATGTTCGTCTGCTCCTCGCACGACGACATTCTCATGTTCTCTTCCGTCGGCAAGGTATATTCGCTTAAGGCATATCAGATTCCGGAGGCGGCCCGCACCTCCCGCGGCAGGGCGCTCGTCAACCTTCTTCAGATAGCTCAGGACGAAAAGATAAACGCCCTCATCGCCGTCAAGGAGAGCGAGGACGGCGAAAGCCGCGGCTATATAGCCTTCGCAACCAAAAACGGCCTCATGAAAAAGACCTCGGTAGACGAATTTGCCCGCGTCAATAAGAACGGCAAAATCGCCATCAAGCTCAACGAAGGCGACGAACTCATCTCCGTCCACCACACGTTCGGCAACGACGAAATTATGATCGCCTCCCGCGGCGGCAAGTGCATCCGCTTCAACGAGGCTGACATCCGCCCCATGGGCAGGGACACCGCAGGCGTGCGCGCAATGTCGCTCGACGGCGAGGACGACTGCATTGTAGATATGCTCGTCGTCGACCCCTCAAAGGACGTCTTAACCGTCGCCGCCAACGGCTACGGCAAACGCACCTCGTTAGATGAATACCGCCTTCAGGGTCGTGCAGGCAAGGGCATAAAGGCAGGCGTGTTCAACGAGGTAACAGGTCACCTCGTCAACTTAAAACAGGTGTCGGACGAAGACGACATAATGATAATCTCCGTCGGCGGCACAATAATCAGAATGCACTGCTCCGACATCTCAACAATCGGCCGCGCCACAAGGGGCGTCCGCCTCATGAAGCTCAAGGACGGTCAGGTCGCCACCGTCGCCGTCACCGAACGCGACGACGAAGCCGCCGCCGAGTCCCCCGAAGAGCAGGCATCCGACCTCCCCGCCGAGGACGCCGACCCCTCCGAAGGAGAATAATTCATAATTTAATCTCAGCACACCAAAAATTAAAAGTGCCGCAACTTATGTTGCGGCACTTAACATTATCATATCCTCCCGCTGTCATCTTGAGCGCAGTCGAAAGATCTAGCGCATAGCGCCGTAGCGGGAGGAAAAAGTACGGCAATAATTGTCTACAAGCTTCCCCTTTGTAAGGGGAAGTGGCGGCGTTAGCAGCCGATAGGGTTTACCTTGGCTTAATTAAATAAAGCCCTGTCATTTCGACCGAAGGCGCGCCTGAATTTTCTTCCCCGTCATTTCGACCGAAGGCGCGCCTAAATCTCCTTCCCTGTCATTTCGACCGAAGCGGCCTTAAGGCCGCGAAGCGGAGAAATCTCCCAAACGAAGTCTCTCCCTTGCCCCCCCTTGTGTAAAGGGGGGATCAAAGGGGGGATTGTCATACTGAGCGCAGTCGCATGGCGTTTATCAATATAAAAACCGCAGTATAATATAGCGCAAAACTGTAGTATTTGCCCCGACGAAAAGCCGCCCCGCAGATTTCTGCGGGGCGGCCAACACTATAAAGGAGGTAAAAATATGAGTGTAATCTTTTGTAAAATCAGGCGCGTCCGCTCCTTTCAATCTCAAGCACTTCGGGCTTTTTGCCGGTTGACGACGGCAAAAGTATCTGCATTATCTTGATAAGGCTGTTCGATAGTGGGAACGCCGCCTCTATAATTACGGCGAGTATCAGGAACTTGTTGTAGTCCCATTGTATGGTCGACCACATTATTCCGGCATCCTTGTCAACTGTATACAGCATGTCGCCAAGCGTGGGCACGCACAGCGCCACGGCTGTCAGGGCAACCATTGCGGCAAACAGCACAAGTCTGTATCCGTTGAAGGGTTGGCAAACTCGGTACAGCATAATTAATCCTGCAAATGTCATCGCCATCATGCACATGGGCGTGTAGTAGGGCTCAAAGTCGCTGCCGCTGAATATCGAAACGATATGTATTGCCATTACGCAACATATCATCAATATCGCCCCGGGAATACTTCGGCTCATGACATGGGTTATAAACTTGCCCTGCACCCTCTCCTTGTTGGGTTGAAGGGAGAGCATGAACGAGGGCGCGCCTATTACGCACACTTCCAAAAGCAGCATGTTGCTCGGCATGAACAGGTATGGACGCCCCATTATCATACATATCACGGCGAGCATGGCCGTGAACAGCGTCTTCATCAGGTACAGGGAGGAGGAGTTCTTAATGTTGTTTATAACCCTTCGTCCCTCGCCCACAACCTTGGGCATGGAGGCAAAGTTGTTGTCCATCAGCACAAGGTGGCTTACATTTCTCGCCGCCTCGCTGCCGGATGCCACCGATATTGCGCAGTCGGCCTCCTTCAGGGCCAAAATGTCGTTTACGCCGTCGCCCGTCATGGCAACGGTGTTGCCCGCAGCCTTTATCGAGCGCACAAGTATGGCCTTCTGCTCGGGCGTCACCCTGCCGAACACGGTGTATTGGTTGGCTACGCTCTCAACTTCCTTGTCGTTGAGCCCCTCTAGCGAGATATATTTATCGGCATTCTCAATGCCTGCGCGGCGGGCAACTTCGGCAACCGTAACGGGGTTGTCGCCCGAAATTACCTTGACCGCCACGTCGTTCTCGCGGAACCATTTAATGGTGTCAATGGCGTCCTCGCGTATGTTGTCTGCTATGGAAATTATGGCCACGGGCTTCATTATCGAGGGCAATTTATCGCCCACAATGGGGGTGGCGGAGTGCGCCAAAACTATGACCCTCAGCCCCATCTGCGCATACTGTTTTACAATTCTGTCCACCTTGGCGGGCATGGGCTTGAGCACAAATTCGGGCGCGCCCATGCAGAATGTTCCCGCGTCCTCAAAGGTCACGGCCGAAAGTTTCCTCTTGGAAGAGAAGGGTATCTTCGCCGTCGGCGAAAGAACTTCGTTGTGGCCGAAGTGGTTGTAGAGGGCAATGGAGGTCTGATTGTTGTCCTCAAGCGCCGACAGCATAGACCCCATAATATCATTGAGTGAATAGTCTCCGACGGTGTTTAGTATCACGCAGTCGTTGACCCTCATGCGCCCGTCGGTTATGGTGCCCGTCTTGTCGAGGCACAAGACGTTTACCCTCGCAAGCATCTCCAATGAGTACAAGTCCTGCACAAGGGTGTTGTTCTTCGAAAGCCTTATTACGCCCACGGCAAGCGCCATAGTTGTCAGCAGCATCATGCCCGAAGGTATCATGCCTATAACTACGGTGCAGGTTCTCTGTATGGCGTAGTTTATCTCCGCGGAGAATATATAGTCGCTCACACTGCTTGCGTCGTTGCCGTATGTCGTCATGAACATGCCCACGGCTATGGGTATTATCAGGAAGCCTACGGCCTTTATGATGAGCTTTGTCGAATTCATCAGCTCGGAGTTGGGCTTGCGGTACTTTTTGGCCTTGGCCGTCAGTTTTTCAAGGTAGGTCTCCTTGCCTACGTTCTCAACCCTGAACTTGCCGCTGCCCGAGGCGATAAAGCTGCCCGCATACAGAATGTCGCCCACCTTCTTTTTGACCGCCACCGATTCGCCCGTCAAAAGGCTCTCGTTTACTTCAACGCTCCCTTCGGCGAGTATGCAGTCTGCGGGCACCTGATTGCCGAGCTCAAGCACGATAACGTCGTCTAAAACTATCTCCGCCGAGGGCACTTCAACAACCTCTCCGTCGCGTATGACTTTGTAGTTTGAAGATGCAAGAATGGAGAGTTTGTCAATCGACCGCTTGGAGCGTATCTCCTGAATAATTCCGAGTATTATGTTGGCGGAAGTTATAAATATGACGAGGTAGTTTGTAATTCCCTGCGTGCCTGCAATGAGCAGCGCAATGAACGCGCACAGACACAGCAGGTTAAAAAACGTGCATATGTTGCTTATAAATATGCTTGCGTACGACTTGGAATATTTCCTGTTTGTGTCGTTAAAGGCAAACTGTTTAAACCGCTCCTCAATCTGCCCTTGGGTCAGGCCCTTGTCAAGGTCGGGCAAAAACCGCTCAAGCTTGCCGCTGCTCACCGCCTTTTTGGGGTGTTTTTTAAAATAGCTTATTATCTTTGCCTTGTCAAAGTCGGGCGACGGCGAATATGTCTTATCCGAGTAGTGCCTCGGCGGCATTTCAATTTGCTTGTCGCCTGCGGCGCCGTCCGCCTCGGCAACGGCCTCGGCGGCCGCGCTCTCGTCGTAAGTATCATTCGGCTCCGCCGGCTTAGCTCCGTCCTCCGTGGTCTCCTGCGGGGCGCCGTCGCCGGCAATTTCAACGTCCACCCGCTTTGGGTCGTCGTCGGGCTGCTTTCTGTTCGGTTTATAATAAATTTTGCTCATTTTATTCCTTAATAACAAAGTGCGCCGCTCGCGGCAAAAATACTTACATCAATTATATCACAGTATAATCAATTTTTCAATTAAATAAAAGCATTTTGCCTTGCATAATTCGTTTGCAATTGCTGTCAGTTTGGGTTATAATTGTTATTGACAAATTTTATTTAAAAGAGATAACGTTATGATTGACATCAACCTCATAAGAACAAACCCCGACCTCGTCAGGGAGAATATCAAAAAGAAATTTCAGGACCACAAACTTCCCCTCGTGGACGAGGTGTTGGAACTCGACGCCCGCCGCAGAGCCCTTCAGCAGGAGGGCGATGCCCGCCGCGCACAGCGCAACGCACTCGCCAAAAAGATAGGCCAGCTCATGCGCGAGGGCAAAAAGGAGGAGGGCGAGGCCGCAAAGCTCGAATCCAAACAAAATAACGACCGCATCGCCGAGATAGAAAAAGAGACGGCAGAGGCAGAGGAGCAGCTCAAAAAGGATATGATGGCAATTCCCAACATAATTGCCGACGACGTCCCCATCGGTAAGGACGACAGCTGTAACGTTCAGTGGAACACCTACCTCACCCCCGAGGAAAAGCCCTTCGAAGTGCCCTACCACCTCGACATCCTCGAAAATCTCGGTTGCATAGACCTCGACTCTGCAAGGCGCACTTCGGGCAACGGCTTCTATTACCTTCTCGGCGACGTTGCACGCCTGCATTCGGCAGTGCTCGCATACGCCCGCGATTTCATGATAAACAAGGGCTTCACCTACTGCATACCGCCCTTCATGATCCGCTCGGACGTCGTCTCGGGCGTCATGTCCTTCGAGGAGATGGACGGCATGATGTATAAGATAGAGGGCGAGGATCTGTACCTCATCGGTACAAGCGAACACTCCATGATAGGCCGCTTCATGAACACCACCTTAAAGGAGAGCGACCTTCCCTTAACTCTCACCTCCTATTCGCCCTGCTTCAGAAAGGAAAAGGGCGCTCACGGCATAGAGGAGAGGGGCATATACCGCATACATCAGTTCGAAAAGCAGGAGATGATTGTCATCTGCAAGCCCGAGGACTCGGATGCGTGGTACGAAAAGATGTGGAACTACACGGTTGAACTGTTCGTCTCCATGGGTATCCCCTGCCGCACGCTCGTCTGCTGCTCGGGTGACCTTGCCGACCTCAAGTACAGGAGCCTCGACGTAGAGGCATGGAGCCCCCGCCGCAAGGGCTATTTCGAAGTGGGCAGCTGCTCAAATTTAACCGACGCTCAGGCCCGCCGCCTCGGCATCAAGTACAAGGATTCGGCTACGGGTAAAAACGTGTACGCCCACACCTTAAACAACACCGTCGTCGCACCTCCGAGAATGCTCATTGCCTTCCTCGAAAATCACCTTCAGACCGACGGCTCGGTGTTCATTCCCGAAGTTTTAAGGCCCTACATGGGCGGCAAAGAGTATATCATGCCAAAGTCAAAATAATTAAAAATGCAATTTATATGCGCGCCGTGTACATGCACGGCGCGCAACTCTTACTTTCCTTACAAAAAATTAGTACAATCAAGAGGTGATTTTTAGTGAATATTGTCACAGATTTCGCAAAATTAACGGATATTCCCCGCATAATGGAGCTGTTAAGGCAGGTGCACGCCGTGCATGCCGAGGGTCGGCCCGACCTTTTCCCCGGCGACTCCAAGTATACGCCTCAGCAGTTACAGGAAATCCTTACCAATCCGTCGCTGCCCGTTCTCGTCGCAAGGGAGTGGGATAAGGTGGTGGGCTACGCCTTTTGCAAATTGCAGACACCTGCCTTTTCCTCGCAGGTCGCCAAGCGCCATTCGCTTTACATAGACGACCTGTGCGTCGATGAAGCCTGCCGCGGCAAAGGCATTGGGCGCTCTCTCTACAACGCCGCCCTCTCATATGCGAGGGAGCACGATTGCTATAACCTTACATTGAACGTATGGGAACTCAACGCGGGCGCCAAAGCCTTCTACCAAAAAATGGGTCTAGTGCCCCTTCGCACCACAATGGAAAAATTGCTGTAATATTTTTACTGCATTGTCATTTCGAGCTTGCCGAGAAATCCCCCAAACGAAGTCGCACCGCCTATCAGCCCCCCTTGTGTAAAGGGGGGATTAAAGGGGGGATTGTTTTTCGTTTAATTTTCCAACTAAGTCAAACTGCGTTCAAGCAGATTTCTCCGCTGCGTTCGTCGGCTATGCCTCCTCTCTTCGGTCGAAATGACAGTATACTTTGGTGCGCCGTATTGTTAGCAGTCAGCTTTTGCCCGCCTCGTTTGTTTTATAATTAATAAGGTATAATTTTTGCATAAATTAGTCAAATAAATTTACCGTTGTCAATGTCGGCAAACGGACGGCAAGGCCGTTGGTTTTAATAAGCTCTTTCATAAGATTAAGTTAATGACAGGATAATGAAAAACAATGTCGTTTATCTAAAAATCATTTGACTAAACGGTGCGCAGATAGTATAATTTTATGATGTATAAGGATGGCATAATTTGTCGCATTAAGCGTCAGTGTGTGCAAACTTATGCGTATTTCAGGCAATTTATGCTAAAATTATTCACTCCGCCGCGGCGCTTGGCGGGGCAATAAAATTTACGGAGATTGTTCATGAACGACGATTTCAAAAAATTTAAAAGAAAAATAATATTGCATGCTGTAATCGAAAGCGTCATAACCGGTTTGGCGGCGGGGCTCATCGTCGTCGCGGCTATGCTGCTGCCGTTCACGCTGACGGGCATTTCCGTCAACATAGGCGTCTACATCGGTGCGGGCGTGGGTATTTTTGTCATTGTGGGCGGGCTTACGTTCCTCGTTCAGCGCCCCACAGATAAAAGAATTGCCCGCAGGCTCGACAGCGAGCTTTCAATGAACGAAAAAGTGCAAACCATGGTCGCCTTCCGCAGCTCTGAGGACTCCATGGCCGCCATTCAGCGCAACGACGCCTCTGCGCGTCTGTCCGCTGCGGGCACTAAAAAGATAAAGTTCAAAAGGGTATGGCAGTGCTCCGTCGCGTCGGTAGTCGCAGTCGGTCTGTTTGCGGGCGCCGTTTCCGTCGCCGTCCTCAACACTAACGTTGCGGAAGCAGGCTCGCCGCTTCATGAGGTGGATATCACAGGACTGAAAAACCTTATTGGTACAGTGGAAAGATCCTCCCTTGATGAGGAGGCAAAGCAGCTCACGCTGAATGAGTTGTACGGCCTGCTTGACGCCGTTTACGACGAAGAGACAGCGACCCCTATTGATATTACATATTCCCGTAAAGTAGAACTTGTAACCAATGCGATAATTAATATCGACGCCGCAATCGACGCAGTCATCTCCGCCGAGATTTTGGGCACGTCAATGTATACTCTCTCGACCAACCAAATTCTCTCGGAGATGGGCATCCACATCCGCGCCCTCAGCAGCGGCACAACTTACACTTCATTAGAGGCGCTTAGCGACTCTTTGGAGGACGAACAGTTTGCCGCACTTGAATCGGCTGTCGCCTCCCAAACGATATCTTCTTACGCCTCGCAGATAGTGCTGTCGCTCTCGGCGACGGATATATCCGCGGAGGACGCTCTCTATTCCGGCTTAATGCAGATGGCAGACGGCCTCAGCTCGGCCGCGGCGCTGACTTCAGAGGGCGACGACGAGGCATTGAAGGCAGAGATGCTCGAATCCGCCCGCGATGCGGTCAACCAATCTACACCCGTAATCCGCGTCGAAATACAGTCGCAGAATACCGAAAGACAGCTCGGTTTGACGGTAATCAACAGATTGCCTGATATTTTTTTCGAGGATGATGAAATTTTTGAGATGCCCGATATCGGCGAGCTCTATGAGGACAGAATCCCCGGCTCCGAAAACAACGGAGATGACGAAGATGACGACGACGGCCCCTCAAGCGGCGGCGCCGGCCACGGCGATTCGCTCTACGGCGGCAATTCGCTCATCTACGACTATATGAGCGGCGAACAGGTGGAGTACGGCGAGGTGTTCGACAGGTACGACGCCATCATAGTCTCCCTCATCAACGACGGCAGGATAGACGAAAAGTATGTTGAAATGATCACCGCCTATCGCCGCGCCCTCCTCGACGCAAGGGAAGAAACCCAAGAGTAAATAAGCGGCGCAGCCGTAAAAATATAACAAAGCAAAAAAATTTAAAAGGAAAATATTATGGAAGATTTGGAAAAGGTTAAAAAATTCAGCCAAGCCATCTCCGACATCAAGCAGGAGATACGCAAGGACGTCGTCGGTCAGGAAGAAATTGTCGACAGCGTCATCACCGCCATAATCGCCGGCGGCAACGTCCTTCTCGAGGGCGTTCCCGGCGTCGGCAAAACAAGGCTCGTCCGCTCGTTCTCAAAGGCGCTGTCGCTGCCCTTTTCGCGTATTCAGTTCACGCCCGACCTCATGCCGTCAGACGTAACGGGTACCAACATAATCGAAAAGGATGCCGAAGGGAGAATGAAAACTCTTTTCCGCCGCGGCCCCATCTTTGCCAACCTCATACTCGCCGATGAAATCAACCGTGCAACGCCCAAGACTCAGTCGGCCATGCTCGAGGTCATGCAGGAGCACAACGTCACCGTCGGCGACACCACATATCCCATGTCGGAACCCTTCTTCGTGCTCGCAACCGAAAATCCCATCGAGCAGGACGGTACATATCCCCTTCCCGAAGCACAGATGGACCGCTTCATGTTCAAACTCATAATGAAGTTCCCCTCGGTCGAAGAACTCGCCGACATCGTCAACATGACGCAGATAACCATGGCCGAAAACGCAACCGAAGTGGTGGACGGCGCCACCATTTTGGAGATGAGGGAGCTTGCAAAGCGCGTTCCCGTCATCGACGAGGTGCTCTCCTATGCAATGAACCTCGTCGCCAACACCCATCCCGAGGTCGAAAGCTCGCCCGAAGCGACTAAAAAATATGTCCGCTACGGCGCTTCTCCCCGTGCCGCTCAGAACCTCATCACCTGCGCAAAGGTGCGCGCGCTCATGAACGGCAACTATAATGTCTCCTACGAAGATATCGACGCTCTCGCATATCCCGTGCTCCGCCACAGGATCAAGATGAATTACAACGCCGTCAACGACCATCTCTCCGTCGATGACGTAATAGGGCTCATAATCAAACAGACCAAAAAGAATAAGTAATAATGGCTAAATTTGTTATCAACGAGGAATTTCTGCAGCAGGTGGAAACGCTGCAGATCCTCATAAAAAACAACATAGCGGGGCTGTTCGGCGGCAACCACCAGACCAAAAATTACGGTTCGTCCTGCGAATTCACCGACTATCGCGACTATATAGCCGGCGACGACATAACCAAGATAGATTGGAACGCCTACGCTCGGTTCGAAAAGCTATATTTAAAGCTCTATCTCGACGAAAGGCAGATGCACACCCGCATATATATCGACGCCAGCCGTTCAATGGACCACGGCAACGGCCACAAGGCGGAGCAGGCCTTAAGGATAGCCGCGCTCATCGCCTATGTCTCCGTGTGCGAAATGGACAAGGTCTCCGTCTATGCCATCCGCGGCGGCGGGGTGGAGGAGGTGTTCACCGCCGTCCACGGCAAGGACATGTACCTTCAGCAGATAGGCAAGCTCAACGACATAGTTTTTGACGGCGACAGCCGCATAAGCGAGGCCCTTTTGCCCACGTCCGTAGGCTACGGCGACGGCCTGTCCGTCATAATTTCAGACTTTCTCACCGACGACAACTACGAGGACGCCATAGACTACCTGTGCGACAAGCGCAGGGACGTTTTCTGCGTTCAGGTGCTCACCAAGGACGAACTCAACCCCAAGATCCGCGGCAAATCCCACCTGTTTGACAGCGAAAACACTCAAAAGTCTTACCGCCGCAACATAGACAGGGAGATTATCAAGGCCTATAAAATGGCGCTTGAATACGTCACCTCGCGCATACGCAACTACTGCGAAGCCCGCGGCGCCAACTATCTTCTCGCCTCGGCAGATCAGTCGGTCGGCGAAATATTCCTCGGCAAACTTTCGGATATGGGGGTAGTCAAATGACCTTTTTATATCCTCTCGGACTGCTCGGCCTCATCGGCATACCCATTCTTATCATTATATATATAATAAAGAACAAGTACACCGAACAGACCGTTTCGTCCACATACATATGGACGCTCTCCGAAAAATTTTTAAAACGCAAAAACCCTATCAACAAACTCGCGGGGCTGATAAGCCTCATTCTGCAGATACTCATCGTCGCTCTGCTGTCCTTCGGCATAGCTCACCCCGTGTTCACCATGCCCGGCATGGCTGAAAGGTATACCTTCATCCTCGACTGCTCGGGCAGCATGCGCATGGAACAGGGCGATTCAACCCGCTTTGAAGAGGCAAAGAGCGGCATCTCCGAAGTCGTCGGCTCGGCGGTGGAGGGCAGCGCATACACTCTGATATGCGCCGGCGACGTCACCACGGTCTACGAATCGACTACCGATAAGGACCGCGTTCTCTCCCTGCTCGATCAGGCTCAGCCCGGCTATTCCACGGCCTCCCTTGACGACGCCCTCTCCAACGCGCAGGAGATATTCAACGAAAACTCCTCTACGCTCACATATCTTTTCACCGACTGCGATTTCCTCGCCCACGACAACGTGGAGGTGCGCAACGTTGCAGCAGACTCTGACGCTAGCAACTTCGCAATAACCTCCGTCAGCGACGGCGTCACCGACGGCCTCATAACGGGCACAGTACAGTCATACGGCAGCGAAGGAGATCTCAACCTTCGCCTCACGCTCACGAGCGGCGAGCAGACTATTACATCCCAACAGACGGTAAGCGTGCCCGCCCTGCAGTCGGCCTCCTTCGAATTTGAGTGCGAAAATCAGACCTTCGACAGCTTCAGGGTAGAAATAGTCGGCAGCGACGCGCTCGCTCTCGACGATTCGGTCACCGTGTACAGCGTCGACGCCGAAAATACTTACAGCGTGCTCATCGTCTCGGGCGACGCCAGCGAAGGCGGCGGCTTCTATCTTGAAAGCCTCATTCAGTCTACGGGCATCGCCGATATCGATTACCTCACCGAGGAGGAGTACAGCGCTCTGTACCTCGTCGAGGGCACCGCGGCAGTTGCGCCCTCGGGCTACGGATTGTATATCTTCGACTGTTTCAATCCTCAGGTATTGCCCCGCGACGGAACAGTATGGCTCGTCGGCCTCAACAGCAGCCTTGCGGACGCAAGCTTCAGCGTGCAGGGTGAAATAACTCTCGACTTCGACACCCCCGCCGATTACTCAACTTCAACTTCGTTCACCGTCCGTCAGCTTTTAGACGGCCTTGTAATGGGCGACATATATGTGCACACATATATAAAATGCAGCCCTTACCGCAACTATACAACCCTCCTTTCGTACCGCGGCAACCCGCTCGTGTTCACCACGCAGACGGCGCACGGCAACAGGGAGGTGGTGTTCGCGTTCTCACTCGCACAGTCTGACGCGGCCCTCACGGCGGACATGATAATGCTCGTCTACAACCTCATGGAGTATTCATTCCCCGCGGTTGTCGACCAGACCTTTTATTCCTGCGGCGAAACGGCTACCGTAAACATAGCCGCCAATACCGACAGCGTCAGGGTAGAGAGCCCCTCGGGCCGCATAAGCTACCTCGACGAAAACCTCACCTCGGGCGAGATCAACCTCACCGAAGTGGGCACGTATTTGATAACTACAACCGTTGCGGGCACGTCCAGAACGTACCGCATTTACTCGGCATTCCCTCAGGCGGAGAGCGAAACCCAAACGATAGGTCTCGTATTCTCGCTTGCGGGCACGCAGACTGACGAGGGGTACGACGGCGTCTACGACGACCTTCTCATCCTCATCATCATTCTCGCCGTAATATTCCTTGCAGATTGGGTGGTGTACTGTTATGAGCAATATCAGCTTCGATAATGTCTATTTGTTGTTCCTAATCATACCGCTCGTCGCCATAATCGCCGTTCCGTTCGCCCTCGCCGTCCGCAAGGACAACGCCAACGGCCACAACATAGCATCGCTTGTCATCCACATCATCATGGCTCTCCTCGTGTGCTTCGCCGTGGCGGGCACTACGGTCACAAGCGTAATAACGCAGACCGAAGTTTACGTCGTGGCCGATGTATCCTATTCCTCCAACAGAAATCTCGATACGGTCGACAGCTATATACAGAACGTCCGCAACGCTCTCCCTGCAAATTCAAAGATGGGCGTCGTGGCGTTCGGCAAGGATTACGAGCTTTTAACCGAACTCGGCGGCGACATTGCAAGTGTAAGCACGGCCGACGTCGACGACAGCGCAACCGATATAACGGCCGCTCTCAGCTACACCGCCGGCCTCTTCCACGAGGGCGTAATAAAGCGCATCGTGCTCATCACCGACGGCAAGGAGACCGACCCCAACGGCTTCGGCGAGCTTTCGGGCACCATAAATTCCCTCTACGAAAACAACATATATGTCGACGCCATTTACGTCGACGACAATCTCCCCTCGGGCACCGGCGAAGTGCAGATAAGTTCGGTCGACTACAGCGACACGACCTTCCTCGGCAGGCAGTCGGTCGCCGACGTGGTGGTGCAGTCGGGCTCTGACTGCAGGGCAATCCTCAGGTTAGAGGTCAATATCGACGGCTCGTCCGAATGGCAGCTGTGGCCGGATGAAAATACGGGCAACCTCGCGGTAACGCTCTCGCAGGGCTCCAATGTGTTCAACTTCGATCTGTGCACTACCATGGCGGGCACCTTGAACTACCGTCTCACCGTCATAAGCGAAGGGGAGGACTACACTGCAACCAACAACACCTTTGAATTCACCCAAAGGGTGGAGGAAAAGTTCAACGTCCTCATCGTCACCGAAAGGAGGGCGGAAATCAACGGCATCACCGATATGTATGGCGAAAACGCGCAGATAACCGAGTGCGTCATCACCGACAGCAATCCCGTCGCTCCCTGCACGGTCGAAGAACTGTGCGAATACGACGAAATTGTCCTCGCCAACGTAGACGTCCGCAAGATACGCAACTATACGTCCTTTATCGACGCGGTCAACACTGTCGTCTCGGCATTCGGCAAGAGCCTCGTCACCTACGGCAACCTGTATATACAAAATCAGGACGAAGAAATCCTCACTCAGCTCGAGGATATGCTCCCCGTCCGCTTCGGCAATGCCGAGCAGGAACCAAGGCTCGTCACCTTCGTCATAGACAACTCGCTCAGCATGTATCAGAACGGACAGCTCGAAAGGGCAAAGGAAGCGGTTATCGCTATTATGGATAACGTCCTCGACCCTCAGGACTCCGTCTCCGTCGTATCCTTTTGGGGCGACAACGAACTCGTCTATCCCGTCTCCAACCTCGGCACCGACAGGGACGCCATAGTCGACGCCATAAATGCCATCGAACTGCAGCAGGGCACCGACATCGGCGCCGGCATGCAGAGGGCTTACGACAACATAGTCAACATGGATTTTGTCGACAAACAGGTATTTTTATTCAGTGACGGCTTAAGCTATCATGCAGCCGACCGCAACGCCACCGCAGTTGCCACCGATATGTATTCCGACGGCATATATACCTCGGCGGTGTTCATGGGCAGCACGGCTATGAACGACGACGGCACCATGGCAGGCGCCGCAGGCATGGCAGAGATGCAGGCTATTGCCCGCGCAGGCCGCGGCGGCACGGGCGACGCCACCAACTTCTACATCTGCAACAGCGACGAAACATTCGACGACGTAGTCTTCGGCGACATAGCCGACAACACCACCGATTCGATAATAGACACGCCCTCGGCGGTCACTATCGCCTCGGTCAGCGACGAGGTAGTGGGTGGCGGCGAAATAACCTCCGTTCCCTCGGTCGGCGGCTACTATTACAGCCGCCTCAAGTCGAGCGCCAACGGCGTTCTCACCGTCGAATACACAAACAACGGCGGCAGGACGAGCGATGTTCCCCTATATGCGTATTGGAGCTACGGCAACGGCCGCGTGGCCTCCTTCACTACAAGTTTCTCGGGGGGAATGGCCAGCGGCACCGACTACACCCGCGGTTGGATGGGCAGTTGGTCGGTCGATAACTCGGGCGGCGACGTCATCTACAACATCGGCTCTTCAAACATTCCCACAAGCCGCATAGATTATCCCTATACGCTGTCTGTCGATTACTCTGACGGCTACGCCTCGTTCGAGGTCACTCCCGCCAAGCTCAACGCCTCGGCCACGGCCACGGTAGAGATCGCCTTCCCCGACGGCACCACTCTTTCAAGCAACGCCATGACCTTCAACTCGCAGACATACACTTACGGCTTCATTCCCGAACAGGTCGGCAGGTATGCCGTCACCGTAACTTACACTGTGGGCGGTGTGGACTATGTGGCCAACACTTACATGAACGTTTCATACCTTTCGGAATATAACGCGTTCGCCTCGTATGACGCCGTAACTTTGAACCGTCTTTTAAGCGGCCGCGGCTTCGTCAGCGAGGACGGCGTCGTCACTATCGAAAATCCCGAAAACGAACTTGCAACTTACACCTTAAGCCTGACTATGCCCTTCCTCATTGCGGCGGTGGCGCTGTTTGTCGTCGACATAGTCATCCGCAAGCTCAAGTGGAACGATATAAAGAGTCTGTTCGTCAAAATAAAGTAATGTTTGCCTTTCAACCGCTCTGCGCGGCATGACCGCCGCGCACGGCCGGCAGATTAAAATTTCCGTTATAATCATGAAAATCAAAAAATTTTTATTAAGTTTAATGGTCAGCCTTTCGGCTTTTGCTGTCGTGCTTGCGGGGTGCGGCGTCTATTCGGATGCCGTAAATCCTCCCGGTACTGATGCAGGCAACGGCGGTAATCAGGGCAGCGGCGGCAACCCCGGCACGGGCTACACTTCAAGTGTGACCGTCGTCCTCGAAACTACCGACGCTGAGGGCGAAACCGTGCAGGAGCGCTACACCGATACAGACGGCTTGCAGGCGCAGTGGCGCAATAGCATATCCGTGCAGACTGCCGAATTCAACGCCCTCGGCTATGCTTCGCTTTCGGGTCTCGACGGCGAATATCAGGTCACCATCACGGGCCTCAATGAGGGCGTCACGGGCGCAATGGCGACATATTACGCCTACAACACCAATATATATTCGGTCAACAACGATGATCCCAATGCTAGAATTGTCATCTATGAGGTAACAACGCCCCGCGGCACCTCGCTCGACGACGGCACCGGCCCTTACGATACAATAGGGGTCAACGATGTGGGCATTTACCGCACGCAGGTCACGCGCCAAGATCAGCTCGTCTATTTCAACTTCACGCCCACGCGCAGCGGTTCGTTCTCGCTCACGTCGTGGATGGACGCAACCGAAAACCTTGTCGACCCCGTTCTGTATGCCTTCTTCGGCACAAGCTCCTTTGTAAATGTAAATAACCCCGTAATAGTTGACGACGGCGGCACGTCAGGCACGTTCACATCAAACTTCAACTATCAGGTCAACTTCTCGGACGACATGATAGGCGGCTCGTGCATCTTTGCCGTAACTGCAAGGAGCTACACGGGCGAATTCCCTGTCGACGTCTACTTTGCCCTGAGCTACGACAGCGAGTATGATCGCCCGACTACGGCCGAAAGGGTCATTGTCCCTGAAGAACAGTTCAAACCGGCGCCCGAAGGCGAGGGTACGCTCCGTCTCGTCTATGAAGAGACGGGCAGCGAGGGGGGAGTACGCTACGCCGTCCTCGACGACGACCTCGTCGGCCTCAACTCGGAAGACGGCTACTACCACATGCTCGACGAAAACGGTCAGCCAAACGGCCCGCTGCTGTACGCATACATCTCATCGGGCAGCCCCATATACGGAACGGCCATCATCAACGTGGAGGACACGGGTAACAACAGCCTCACCATGTATGTCGGCGACGACCGCAGGGACTACGCGCTCATGCTTCAGGGCTATGCAACGGCATACCAAAAGTGGGAGGCTATCGTTCGCTCTTCCTATCAGAATCAGCCCGAGTCGGTAATACAGGAAGTTCTCAATAACCGCACCCCCGGCGACGGTTCCTACCTCGGCTATGAGGATGTGGAGGGCTACAACGATTACGTCAACTCCGACGGCATGTATCCCGTAACGCCCGAACTCAAGGAATTCTTCCAACTGTTCGCCGAATCGCAGCTGCTGTTCATGGACGGCGACGGATGGGTAGAGGGTAGCATATTCAACGGCTATCATTACGACGCCTATGACGATTCAATGTGGCTGTTCTGCTGCGCATATTACGCGTAAAATTAAATACTTCGCTGCATTTTTAGGATGTACAGTCCTGTTAAAATTAAAAATTTCGCTGTATTTTAAAATGCACAGTCAGGTAAAACTAAAAACTTCATTGCATTTTCAGAATGCACAGACGGCGGGCGGCAACTCTGTTGCCGCCCGCCTCTTTTACTTGTCTACCTTTTCCCATGCCCCCCCTTGTGTAAAGGGGGGATCAAAGGGGGGATTGTCAGTCTTTGAGAGCTTGCACCTTCGCTCAACATTACAAAGGAGCCCGCCCAAACGCAGTCAAAAAATATTACATTTTTTTAACGAGATTGCGCGTAAGTTTATTACATCTTTATGCTAAGCTGAATATGTGATTGAAATTTCAGTGAGGTATAAAATGAAGAAAAGACAACTCAAAAGAATTTTTGCGGCTTTCATTGCAACGGCCGCGGCGTTCACCCTTGCCGCAACCGCGGCATGTACGCCAAACGAACAGTCGGACAACGGCGGTAACGGCGGGCAGATCGAAAACCCCGATAACACCCCCGATAACACCCCCGACAATACCCCCGACAACAATCCGGACAACACCCCCGAAGAAAACCCCGACGATACTCCTGAAGAAAATACGCCCGTATATTGGAACAAAGTTGCGGCTTATTCCACAGGCTTCTCCGACGCCGAAGGCGGCGTCGCCGAAATCGTTCAGTACAATGCCGACAACGGCAAGCTCTACCTTGTAAACGGCAAGACTCAGACGATAGACATCGTTACCCTCTCCGAATACGGCGAGGGCGAACTGCAGACAATATTCACCGAAGATACCGACAGAATAAGCTTCAACAACCTTGTAGAGGAGCACCCCCAAAGCTTTGCCAACGGCTTTGAGGTGGGCGACATAACAAGCGTCGCAGTAAACACTCAGCTCGATTTAATTGCAGTCGCTGTTCAGCACAGCAACTATTCATCGAACGGCGCCATAGTGCTCCTCAATTACGACGGCTCCTTCCACGCCGCATATCCCGCAGGCGTTCAGCCCGACATGGTAACTTTTGCGGGCAACAAAGTGCTCACCGCCAATGAAGGCGAACCCCGCCTCGGCTACGGCGAGGGCATAGTCGACCCCGAAGGCAGCGTCACCGTGCTCGATCTGTCCTCGTCAACCCCTCAGTCTGTGACTGTCGGCTTTGAAAGTTTTGATTCCTCCCGTGCAGACCTCGTGGCCGACGGCGTCATTCTCAAAAAGGATGCCGCTCCCTCGGTCGACCTCGAACCCGAATATATCGCCTCCTACGGCAACCATGCCTATGTCGCCCTGCAGGAGGCAAACGCCATCGCAACTCTCAATCTCGGCACTCTGCAGTTCGAATCGGTCAAAGGCCTCGGCTTCAAGGATCACAGCGCGCAGGGCAACGGGCTCGACCTGCTTGAAGACGGCAAGGCCGACATAGCCAATCAGGACGTCCTCGGCGTATACATGCCCGACGGCCTCGCCGCATATCAGGCCGACGGCAAAACCTACATCGTCACCGCCAACGAGGGCGACGCCCGCGAATGGGGCGACTACGAGGGCGTTGAAAAGTACGAAATGGGCGACACCAAGGTCGAAGTGCTCGTCAACGGCGATTTCGACGGCCTTGAAGCCGATAAGCATTACGTTCTCGGCGGCAGGTCGTTCTCCGTATGGGATGCGTCGGATATGTCCCTCGTATTTGACAGCGGCGACATGATCGAAAGTTACATAGCCTCAGGCGACTACGCCGCATACTTCAACTGCAGCAACGACGACGTCGAACTCGACAGCCGCAGCAAGAAGAAGGGCCCCGAGCCCGAAGCCGTCAATGTGCAGACCATCGACGGCAAGACATATGCCTTCGTCGCACTCGAAAGGCAGGGCGGGGTCATCATGTTCGATATCACCGACCTCAACGATGTAACAATAACTTCATATGCAAACTCGCGCGACTACAGCGGCGACATGCTCGGCGACGTCGCCCCCGAAAGTATAGATTTCATCTCCGCAGACAACTCGCCCAACGGCGCAAATCTGCTCGTCGTCGCCAACGAAAACAGCGGCACGGTTGCCCTGTACGCAATGGAGAGCGAGCAAAAGACTTACGAAATGCACTCAACCTTCAACGCCGCGCAGAGGGAGAACGCCGATCACCTCCTTATATGGTCGGTATTCGGCAACGGCGGCAAGGACGACGGGCAGACCTCCAACGACTTCATATCCATATATAACCCCACGGATGCGGCCGTCGACCTCACGGGCTACAAGGTCAACTATTCAACCCTGCGCGACGGCGGAGCGAGGGAGTGGACCCAAATCGAGCTTTCAGGTTCAATCGCCGCGGGCGCATACTATGTAATCATCGGTGCGGACACGGGCAACGAGCATCCCCTTATCTCCTTTGCTCAAGGCGAGTACGACATTAAGTACGACTTTGAAATAGACAACAAGCAGTATACCGTTCAGCTCGTCGACGTAGAAGGCGGTGTGGTTGACGCCCTCGGCGTGGACGAAGACGCCTCCGACGAAAACGGAGAACTGTCAGAGGGGTCGCCCATAGTCGGCATAAACAAACACAGCGTCGTAACAAGAACGGACGCAAGCGACAGCGACAACAATGCAACCGACTTTTCCATCGTCGATTTAAGGGACGTGGAGAACGCTTCCGACTACAAACCCGTCAGGCAGTAAATTGCGTTCGTCGGCACATAGTGCGGCACCAATCGCATTTTGCAGCGCAAAAATTTCATAATTTCACAGCTTAAAAATATCATATTTCGCAGTAAAAAATATAGATCGGGGCGGCAACTCTGTTGCCGCCCTTATCTTATCCATATTATAGCCCCCCTTGTGTAAAGGGGGGATCAAAGGGGGGATTGTCAGTCTTTGCGGGCTTACAGCCCGTCGCTTTCACCTTGGCTTAGCCCCCTTTGTATAAAGGGGGCACACGGAGCATAAGCGGAGTGTGACGGTGGCATTGTTTTCTACTTTTTTCATCTTCAAATCCCCCAAACGCAGTCACGCAGGTAACACCATGACAAGTACACCGTTGACAGGTCAGTGCCCGAGTGCTATAATTATTACAGCAATGCTCCGCCACTCAGGCGGGGCGGCATGGTGACAGTCAATGAAAAAGACTTTTATAAAAGATTTTTTCAGGGGGATGAGCCACAACAAGGGCAAATTTATCTCCGTATTCTTCATAATCCTGCTCGGCGCGGCCTTCTTTTCGGGTCTGTGCTCCAGCCGCGGCGACATGTTGCTCTCCGCCGAGCGCTATTACGATAACTATTCCCTCGCCGACATAAACATAATCGGCACCCTCGGCCTGACCGATGACGACGTGTCCGCCCTCGTCGCCCTGCCCGAAGTAGAGCAGGCGGAGGGTGTTTACACTGTCGACGCCATATGCAGCGGCGAAACGGGTCGGGCGGTAAAGCTCATTTCCTGCTCGTCCTCCATAAATGTCCCCTCGAACGTTGAGGGCAGCCTGCCGCAGAGCGCCGACGAGTGCGTGGTCGACACCCTCCTCGCCGATATCGGCGGCTATGCCGTGGGCGACAGGATAGAGCTGATTGTCGAGGACGGCATACTCGGCCCCCAGCTCTCAGTCACACAGTTTACCATAACCGGCTTTGCCGACCTGCCCCAATACATGGACTTAAACAGGGGCACGGGCGACGTCGGCAACGGCGAAATCGACGGCTTCATCCTGCTTTCGCCCTCGGCCTTTTCCCTGCCCTATTACACGCAGATAAATCTCCTCGTCAGCGGCGCCCGCCCCGTCGACAGCTTTGAGGCGGAGTACGACGATATCATCTCCGCCGCGGAGGACAGCATAAATTCCATCGTGGATGAGGCCTGCACGCGCAGGCACGACCAACTTGTCGATCAGTTTTCCCAAGAACTCGGCTTTCCTCCCGAGCTCGTCTCGTCCTATGTCCCTGAGGCCGAGTGGTATGTCCTCAACCGCAACACGGTCATGTCCTATGTCAACTATCAGAACGACGCCGAGCGCATAGCAAGTTTAGGCGAGCTCCTGCCCATAGTCTTTTTCCTCGTCGCGTCCCTCGTCAGCCTTACCGCCATGACGCGAATGGTGGAGGAGGAGCGCCAGCAGATAGGCACGTTAAAGGCGCTCGGCAGCAGCAATTCCTCCGTCCTGTTGCGCTATTTAATGTACGCCCTCATTCCCACCCTACTCGGCTCGGTCGTCGGCGTACTCATAGGCGAAAAGCTCTTTCCCTTCGCCATAATGAACACCTACACCATGCTGTATGCGGGGCTGACTTCCTTCGTACTGCCCTATAACCTTTTGGAGGGCGCAATCGCCGTCCTTGCCAGCGTAATCAGCACGGACGTTGCCGCCGTCGCCGCAAGCATAAACATCGTGCGCGAAGTCCCCGCGCAGATAATGCGCCCCGAAGCCCCCAAACCGGGCAAGCGCGTCCTGCTTGAAAAAATATCTTTCCTGTGGAACAGGCTGTCCTTCACGCAAAAGTCAACGGTGCGCAACCTCTTCCGCAACAAAAAGCGCTTTTTAATGACCATAATCGGCATCGCGGGCTGCATGGGGCTTGTGCTCGTCGGCTTGGGTCTGCACGACTCCATAATGGTCGTCGCCGACATGCAGTTCACTCAGCTCACCCACTATCAGGCGTCCGTGACGGTGGAGGAGTGGTTGGCAGACGAGCAGCTCTCGGGCCTTCTCGACGAAATCTCCACTTACGGCGACGATATTTCGTCCTTCGTGCTCTACCAAAGGTCTGTCGACGTTCAGGGTCAGGACGGCATGCAGACTGTCAGCTTAAGTGTTCTCCGCTCGACCGACGGCATAGAAAATTATTTCACCTTCCGTCAGCGCTCAGGCCATAAAGAAGTTGTCCTTGAGGACGGCGGCGCCATAATAAGCGAAAAAACGGCCAACACCCTCGGCGTGTCCGTCGGCGACTCCGTCACCTTCCGCGACGGCAGCTCCGCGCAGGTGTCCGTCACCATCTCCGCCATTTATGAAAATTACATCGGCCACTATGTGTTCATAACCGAGCAGACATATCGCAATTTATTCGGCTCGCCGCCCGCCTACAACCTCGTTCTTCTGAACTATGCCGACGGTTCCGAACAGTTCCAAAGCGACCTCGGTAGCCTGTTGCTGCAAAATTCGCACGTTCAGGGCGTCTCATTCACTTCGACCATAGTCGATTGGGCGGACGACACTCTCTCCTCGCTCAATACAATTGTGCTCATCGTCCTCGCCGCGGCGGCGTTGCTCGCCTTTGTCGTGCTGTACAACTTAAACAGCATCAACATTGCCGAGCGCAAGCGCGAACTCGCCACCTTAAAGGTCTTGGGCTTTCACGATTGGGAGGTCGCCTCCTACGTCTATAAGGAAAATATCATCCTCACCATAATCGGCATCGCCCTCGGCATTGTGTTCGGCATATTCCTGCACCAATACGTCATCACCTCAATAGAGGTAGACATGATTATGTTCGGCCGCAGCATATTTTGGTACAGCTACCTCTTGGGCGCCTTAATCACCTTCGCCTTCTCCGTCCTCGTCAACCTAATTATGTACCGCAGCATCAAGCGCATAAACATGACCGAATCCCTCAAGAGCGTTGAATAAATTCCCCCTGTCATTTCTCCACGCGCCCACCCAAACTCATCTTCATGTCATTTCGACCGAAGAGAGGAGGCGAAGCCGACGAAAGCAGCGGAGAAATCTCCCCAATGCAGTCGCACGACCACTTGGCTCCCTTGTGTAAAGGGAGCTGGCGCGAACGCGCCTGAGGGATTGTTTTATATGTTTAAAAATACAAATACCGCGGGCGGCAACTTCGTTGCCGCCCGCAAATTTCTGCCTCGCATTGACAATATTGCCACAAAGTGGTACACTGTAACTATGAGTAAGCGAACTGTCTACAAATTTGACAATAAAAAATTTAAGAAGCAATTAGAGAACATTGTTGGCCTCAAATTGTCACGATTTTTTAAGCAGGTGGATATGTTTGTCCTTGTGTTCGGCGACGACAAGGAATATGCATTTCATACATTCAGTTTTTTACGTGTGGTAAATAAGGGAAACATAATTATGACATCTACCGATGAATATCTACTTCCCAACCACGAAGAAATGCCTGATAAATTATATAACAGCGATGAAATGCACGAAAAAAGTCTGTTACATCTTTCCTTGAATAGAACTTTAGATTTGTTAAAGGACGCGGTCGTTAAAAGAGTTTCAGTCACAAAAACTGCAGATGTCTCAATATATTTTAGCAATGGTGTAGTTATTCAATCTCTTACAGACTGTCTTTGGGAGAATAATGAGTATTATCGTTTCTTTGAGGTAAATGCTCCGAGCGAGAAACCACATTATGTAGTTTATTATAGTGAGAATCAAATCAAACTTAAATTAGTTTACGGAACGTTTGCAATCAGCAGGGAGGCAAGAGAAAAAATAGATAAGCTCAAACTTTCAGAATAGGTGCATACTGCGAATAAGTATTTAATTATGCTCAAAACTTCGATTGCCGCATAACAGGTGAGTTAAACGAAAACGAAGAAATCTGACAGCAACAAAATTTAAAAAACTTACGCGGGCGGCAACTTCGTTGCCGCCCGCTTTTTCTATAAAAAATATACGGACGGAAATTTTCCGTCCGTATAATAATTCTATATTAAGGAATATCTTACATACTGTAAGGAATTCTTTATTTATTTGCTCATGCCTTCCTGCACGGCAACAGCAACGGCTACCGTCGCACCGACCATGGGGTTATTGCCCAACGAAAAACAGCAATTTTTATCGTCTTAATACGTCTCAAAAATACTCATTTTTGAGCAAAATCAGCGTATTTTTGGCTGAAAAGCTTCTGTTTTTGCCTTTTATCGTGTTTATATGTTTTAATGCGTTTTTACCTGAAATGTTGAACTAATGTTGAATTTTTTGCTTGGTCATACCAATGGTTTTAATAAAAAATTCAATTCTAAAACTCATTCATATGGTTTATGCAGAGTTTTATTTTGAATAAAATGACTCAAACTGTATATATGGCATACAGTTATAAAGGCAGCATAAGTTTCGGACTTGTTTATATCCCTGTCACGCTCCACAGCGCGGTGAAGGACAATTCCATCGGCTTCAACATGATAGACAAAAAGACGATGAGTCGCGTGAAGTACAAAAAGACTTGCGCCGACTGCGACGGCAGGGAGGTCAAGCAGGAGGACATAGTAAAGGGCTTCGAGTACGAGGACGGCAAGTACGTTATTTTTGAAAATAAGGACTTCGATAAGCTCAAATCTAAGAAGGATAAGAACATTACCATCGAAAAGTTCGTCAAGCTCTCCGAAGTCGACCCCATCTATTTCGATAAGCCATACTATGTAGTCCCCACGGGCGCGGAGAAGGCATTTGCCGTGTTACTTGCTGCAATGGAGCAGGAGGATAAAGCGGCTGTTGCCAAAACCGTGCTCGGTACAAAGGAAACGCTAATTCTCATCCGCGCAAAGGGCGGGCAGATGCTTTTAAATACTTTATTCTTTGAGGAAGAAATTACAGCCAACCCTGCCAAAGAGGTAAAGGAGCAGGGCAGTGAAGCTGAACTTAAAATGGCGAAAGCCCTGATAGAGGGTATGAGCGGCAAGTTCAATCCCTCGGACTATAAGGACGAATACCGCAGCAAAGTGCAGGAGGCAATAGAGCGCAAAATCGCGGGCAAGGGGATTGTATCTCCCAAGGAGAGCGGTTCGGGCAAGATGATAGATTTAATGGAGGCACTGACAAAGAGTCTCGAACTTGCTCAAAAGCCTAAGCCTGCCAAACGGACGGCAGTCAAAAAAACTTCGGAGCGTAAAAAGGCGTGAGCGACCTGTTTGAGGATAAAAACATATCGCCCATGCTTCTGTACGAAACACAGCCCTTCGACGACGAAAACTATATCTATGAATTAAAGCTGGACGGAATACGTTGCCTCGCCTATATCGACAGTAAATCAGTAGTATTGCAAAACAAGCGCCATAAGGACGTGACGGCAATCTATCCAGAACTTTCGCAGATGAGCAAGTGCGTCAAGAGGCGCGTCATACTTGACGGCGAGCTTGTCGTTTTAAATAAAGACGGCAAGCCCGATTTTTATGCCCTTCAACGCCGCAGCCTCATGGCGGACAGTTTTAAAATCAGTCTTGCGGCAAAGAGTAATCCCGTTCAGTTTGTCGCCTACGACATTATTTATCATAACGGCAAAGACCTTACGGATAAGCCGCTCATGGAGCGCAAGGCTATACTTTCAAAGGCGGTGCGCGAGGGCAATAACCTCACAATTTCAAGGTATATAGAAAAGAATGGCATTGCCTTCTTTGAGCTTGCAAAGTCACAGGAGCTTGAAGGCATAGTTGCTAAAAGGAAGGATGGGCTGTACCACATAGGCAAGCGCACGCGCGACTGGCTCAAAATCAAGGTAATGCAGGACGAGGACTTGCTGATTTTGGGCTACCAGCTCGACGAGTACGGCGAGGTCAAAGACCTCATTTTGGGTTATTACGACGATGAGGGAAAATTGCAATGCCGCGGCAAAGTCTACCTTGGCATATCGAAGGAGGAGAGGGGTATCATAGCGCAATTCTCAAAAGGGAATACGGTCAAAAATCCGTGGTTCCCCAAATATAAAAACGCCGTCTGGCTCAAACCTCAACTTATAGGCACGGCACACTTCATGCACGAGACAGAGAGTGGCGGAATGCGCCAGCCCGTATGGAAAGGTTTGAGATTTGATAAAATCTATTGACAAATGGGATTTCAAGTATTAAAATAATGCAAACAAATGTTTGTATTTTAGGAGGTAAAAGTGAAGGAGCGTACTTATATTGCAATCGACCTTAAATCATTTTATGCCTCCGTAGAGTGCGTGGACAGAGGGCTCGACCCGTTGGATACCAACCTCGTCGTGGCAGATAAGAGCAGAACGGAAAAGACAATCTGCCTTGCCGTGACCCCTGCGCTCAAATCATATGGTGTATCGGGCAGAGCGCGTCTATTTGAAGTGGTACAAAAGGTGAGGGAACTCAACCGCGAACGCCGCAGGAATGCTCCGAACAGGAAGTTTACGGGCAAGTCGCACTTTGACAGCGAACTTAAAGCCGATCTGTCGCTCGAACTTGGGTATATTGTCGCACCGCCCCGTATGGCGCACTACATTGAATACAGCACGAAGATTTATCAGATATATTTACAGTACGCCGCGCCCGACGACATTCACGTTTATTCGATAGACGAGGTGTTTATCGACGTAACTTCATACCTTAAAACGGCAAAGTGCACCGCCCGCGAATACGCCATGCGTATGATAAAGCATGTTTTAAAGGAAACGGGCATAACCGCTACGGCAGGTATAGGTACAAATTTATATCTCTGCAAAGTTGCAATGGACATTGTTGCAAAGCACGTCCCCGCCGACAAGAACGGAGTGCGCATTGCAGAGCTTGACGAGATGACCTATCGTCAAACATTGTGGAGTCACCGTCCGCTAACAGACTTCTGGCGCGTGGGTAGAGGTTATTCCAATAAGTTGGAACGCCACGGACTTTACACTATGGGCGATATTGCTCGCTGCTCCATAGCGAACGGTTCATTTTACAATGAAGATTTACTCTATCGTATGTTCGGTATCAATGCCGAACTTCTCATCGACCACGCGTGGGGGTGGGAGCCGTGCACTATTGCAGACATAAAAGCATATAAACCGCAGGCAAACAGCCTCGGTTCAGGTCAGGTATTGCAGGAGCCTTACCCGTATAAAAAGGCAAAGCTCGTCGTAACAGAAATGGCGGACGCCCTTGCGCTCGACCTTGTTGCAAAGGGGCTTGTTACAAATCAGATAGTTATGACCGTTGGCTACGACTGCGACAACGAAAACTACGACGGCGAATTTACCTACGACCACTATGGCAGAAAGATACCTAAACACGCGCACGGCACATATAACCTCGACGAGTACTCCTCTTCAGGAAAATATCTGTGCTATGCTGCAACGGAGTTGTTCGACAGAATAGTCGATAAAAAGCTCAATATCCGCCGCCTGTATATAACGGCAACAAAGGTGATATGCGAAGAGGAGGCCCCGCAGGGCGGAACAGAACAGCTCGACCTGTTTACGAACTATGAGGAAGAAACTGCTCGCAGAGAATTGTTCGAGACTGAATGTGAGAAGGAGAGAAAGCGCCAGAAAGCCGTGCTTGCATTAAGGGAAAAGTACGGCAAAAATGCTGTGCTCAAAGCTACAAGTCTTGAAGACGGTGCAACGGCGAGAGAACGCAACAATCAGATAGGAGGACACAAAGCATGAGCGACTATGACGATATAATCAATCTGCCGCACCATCAGTCAAAAAATAACCCGCACATGTCGCTGTACGACCGGGCGGCTCAGTTTGCACCGTTTGCCGCACTCACAGGCTATGACGATGCGGTAAAGGAGGCAAGGCGACTGACAGACAGTAA
>CALVPX010000018.1 GCA_944354265.1 uncultured Clostridia bacterium
CAGAAAATCATCCGCAACAAGGAAGATGAGTTTGTATATGTCAAGGGCGATTTTGAGCCGATAATTCCCGAAGACGTATGGTACGCTTGCAGAGACCTGCGCATGGACAGGTCAACGACGGTGCCTGCGCTTGTAAAGAGCAAACAGAAGAGAATAGGCGTAACGCCGTCAACCGATGTGTGGGCAAATAAGCTGCGCTGTGCGTGCGGCTCCAGGTTCAAGCGCTACAAGTGGCGACAGGATAAGGACGGGCAAAAGCACTACGGTTATAGCTGTTATTCGCGCATCAACAACGGCAGTGCGGAAAAGCGCAGACAGCTAGACCTCGACACCGACGGCTTTTGCGATATGCCGACCGTCAACGAAGCAAAACTCGACGTCATGGCGGCGGTGCTGTTCGACAATATCATAGCCGATAAAGCTCCCGTCTTAGAGGAGGCGGTCACCATTCTCAACCAGACGTTGAAGGAGATGAAGACGGAAAACAAGCGCGACCTTTCGGGCTATGAGCAGCGAATTGAAAAGTCGGAAAAGAAATTAGATACTCTGCTCTCAATGCGAGCCGACGGAGAAATAAGCAAGGAAGAGTATCAGCGCGCCAAGTCGAAGTGCGAGCAGGAGATTAAAGAACTGCAAGCGGCAATGCTCGGTAACGGACAGGATGAAGGCGACGCCGAAGAGAGCATAGATATGCAGTATGTCCGAGATCTGCTCGGAAAAATCAGCATAACCGAAAACGGCAAAGCGGATAAAGACGTGCTGATGGAATTTGTTGATACTATCACCGTAGAAAAGGGCAACGTGTTTAGATGGGGCTTGTGGCTGAGGAATAAGCCTTCATATTTAAGAATGACCACATCGGGCAGAGGTGACAAAATGACTGCAAGCGCAGTGGGGGCTGAATTTGACGCAAAAGAATTCATCGAGCCCCAAAAAACAGGGCAAAACGGGCATTTTACCCCCGCAGGCTGTGACCACCACAGGCTAATATCAAGAATCCCCGCAAGTAATAGTGGGTAAAAATTAAATTGACGGCATAATATGCCTTAAGTAATGCGCGCAGGCGTTTCGCCTGCGCGCATATTTTATGCAAAGGGTTGAATTTGCGTCACAGGTGTGATAGAATAGAGATATAAAGGGGGTAGAATATGGGTAAGAAAAGAAAAACAAAGGGTCTGACAGTTGGTGCAGTTATTCTTTATATTTTAGCGATTATGTATATGTGCCTTGCCATAGACATTCCTAATTTTCCTCTACCGGAATATACAGAGGCTAACACCGCTCTTTATACGGCAACGGTGAGTAGGGTTGAGGAGAGTGGCGGACAATATAGAATTTTCTTGAATGAATATGATGTCTGTATTGTCGTTAATCCTGAACAGATTGTCTCTCAAGAATTGCCGACAAGTATTCCCGAAAATCAGGTTATAGAATTCAGAACAATCTTTGTTATTGAATACCCTGGGTATGGTGATGTAAATGTGCTCTCCTTGAGTACAGAGGATACGCAGTTTATTACGCTTGAAAGGGCCAACCAATTAAATCGTGAAAGTCTTAATATCGGCATTATTGGTGGCTCGGTTTTTTCTGCGATTCTGTTTATTGTGGCAACTATCATGATGGTTATTGTGTTCAAACGAAAAAAACAAAACAAAGCCGATAATATTGAAAATAACTCCTTCCACACAGATATGAATGACTAATGTTGCAGGCCTATGCCTTAAGTAATGCGCGCAGGCGTTTCGCCCGCGCGCATATTTTATGCTTGAAAAAGTGCTATGGGTATGGTATAATAAGTAAAACAGCGTTTGGTGAAGAAATGAAAAAGACTTCTATCCGTTTTTTTGAGGATATTCCCGTGCGTGCCGTTTGGGAGGAGCAAACTTCCAAATGGTGGTTTTGCGCTGTCGACATCGCCGAAGCTCTCACAAAAAGCAAAAATCCCCGCTCCTATTGGAATGTTATAAAGAGAAGAAATCCTCAGTTGTCGACAATTTGTCGACAACTCAAACTGACGGCCAAGGACGGCAAGAGGTATTTGACCGATGTTGTGGACGAGGAGGGGGTAAATACAGTAATCGCCATAATACCGAGCAAAAAATCGCTTGTATTCGATAAGTGGCTCAAGGGAATGGGAACCTCAATCGATGAAAAGAGCAAGCAAAAGGCCTACGAACTGTTTGAAAGCGGACTTATAAACGACATTGAAGTGGGTACGGTAAAGGGCTTGCAGCAAATTCATTCGTATATATTCGGGGGTCTATACGATTTTGCAGGCCAAATACGCAGCATGAACATAGCAAAGGGAGGGTTTGCCTTTGCCCCCGCAATGTACCTCAAAGAAAACCTTGCGCTCATTGAAAAAATGCCCGAGGACAGCATAGAAAATATTGTCAAAAAGTATGTTGAAATGAACGTTGCTCACCCGTTTATGGAGGGTAACGGCCGGGCTACAAGAATTTGGCTCGACTTAATTTTAAAAAGCAATCTGCATACTTGCACCGATTGGAGCAAGATAAACAAGCGCGAATATCTCGAAGCTATGAGGGAGAGTCCCGTTGATTGGTCGCATATATTTCAACTTATCAGGAACGCCCAAACGCCGCAAATAGACGACAGAGAAATCTTTATGAAGGGCATAGACTACTCATATTATTACGAGCAGATCGACGAGTGACCGTGTAGTATTATTGATGATAAAAATAGGTGAATAATGAGTAAGCAACAAAATACCCGCGGTGATTATGTGGTATTTGGTTCAAAGCTGTCCGCCGAACGAATGACGGCGGCGTATAAAAGGATAGCGGAAATATTGCCCGCCTTTCGGTTGGGCGAGCGGGTGTCGCTCAAAGATTTGGATGCCTTCCTGACAACAAAATATCGGGCGGAAAAGGCCGATTGGAAGGATATCGATACATGCACAAGAACTAAAGTTAAAAGATACAATAAATACTGTAAAACGGTGTTCTGCGTCAGCGAAGCTCATGTTACCGACGACGAATATTATTGCTCGTACATAATAAAGAGAGGCAATCTCATAAAGCCTCCCTTCAATAGGGATGATTTTTTCTATGATATGTTTATTATCGTGGGGAGCGAGGATAAAGCGCACTTATCAAGTTATTTTATCGGCGGCTCCTCTGAAGGTTTTGCCGACGAACTTTATGTGCTGTGCGGCAATAACTGATAAAAAATATACCGCTACTATAGGGGGATGAAATGAGTCAACTTAAAAAGATACCCAATATCGGAAAGGCGACGGAAAGAGACCTTATTGCAATGGGCTATACTACAGTCGAGTCCCTGAAGGGCAAGAGTGCGCAGGAGCTGTATGAAGAGGAGTGCGCCCTGCGCGGCTTCACTCTCGACAGGTGTCAGCTCTATCTTTACCGCGCCGTCGAATACTTTGTCAACACGCCCGAACCCGACCCGCGCAAATTGAAGTGGTGGTATTGGAAGGACGAATTCGTGCAGCCCTCGCCCTGCGGTGCCGTCTGCGTTGAGTGCAGCTTATATCCCTCGCAGTGCGCCGGGTGCGCCAAGATAAAGGGCAAAGTGCATTGGCTTAAATACACGGGGCAATCGGTTTGCGCCGTCTATGACTGCTGCGTCAACGGCAAAAAATACATAAACTGCGGTGCATGCGACAAGCTGCCCTGCGAAAAGTTTACAAAAGACCCCACGATCTCCGACGAGCAGAACGAGCAAAACCTGCGCATAATGGTTGACAGATTGAAGGGATAAGGGCTTGCAGAGCAGTAAAAATAGCATTTTAAAGGCTCGATATATATTTCTATGATGCAAATTTTTCAAGGTCGGCCGCAGGATATGTGCGGACGAACGCCCGCCGAGGTGAGCGTTTATAACTTTTTGGATAAACTAAATATTTCTTACGAGCGCATAGACCACGCTCCCGCGCAGACGGCGGAGGTGTGCGTGGAGATAACAGAGGCGCTTTCCCCCGCCACGGCTTGCAAAAACCTCTTTCTTACCAACTCCAAGGGGGATGAATTCTTCCTTCTTGTAATGCGGGCGGACAAGCACTTCACGGGCAGGATAGTCGCGCATCAGATAGGTTCAACCCGCCTCTCATTCGGTGCGGAGGATAAACTGCTCAGGTACCTCGGCACGCCTTCCGGCTCCGTCAGCGTTATGGGGCTGATAAACGACAAAAATTGCACCGTTCAGCTGCTCGTCGACAGGGACGTGTATTACAGCCCATATATGCGCTGCCATCCATGCGTCAATACCTCAAGCCTGCGCCTCAAAACTGCCGACGTGTTCTTAAAATTTGTGCCCGCCACGGGCCATTCCGCCCGCGTGGTGGAGGTGTAAAATGAATAAAAATATCAAAGGTAAATTAAAAAAGTTTGCAATAGTAGCGCTCACCCTGCTGCTGAGCGGCGCCCTGACCGTAGGGGCGGTGCTGTGCGGCTATATTTTTACGCCCGAAAATGTGCAATTGTGGGCGGCGGTCAGCCTGTCGCTTGCAGGCGTGTGGCTTGTATGGATGATCGTCAATTTGGTGCTCACCCGCCGCTTTGGCAAAAAATATGACGGTATGAGCGCCCGTCAGTTTCAGGACTACGGCATGGGGCTTTTAAAGGATATTCAGAGCGACTATGCCCGCGCCGAAAGAGAGGTCAATAAATCGCTCACAATGGCATATGTCGCGGTCAGCATTGCCTGCGTGCTGTATTTATTGATTGCCTTTGCCGTCGGTGCGGCGCGTTCGATGGCATTTATAACCCCCGTAGCCATCATCGTTTTCGGGGCAGTGTACTGCTGTTTGAGCATCTTTGCACCCATAAACGCGCAGACTGTTCCCGAGAAAAAGAACTTCCTGCGCGAGGACGATTTTTCCGCGCTGTACAAAACTGCCCGAGCCGCGGCGGATAAGGTTGGCTGCAAAAAGCCCGTCCTTCTGACGGCCGAAAACGACGGAATAGGCGTGGAGGAGAGCGGGGGCAAAATAATCATCTCTCTCGATGCGGCAGAGTGTGCCATTTTATCGCAGGAGGAGTTCTTTACCGTCCTTCTGCACGAGTGCGCCCACGTCAAAAATTCCGATACGGCGAGAACGCGCCGTTTCAACCGCGGCATGTCGCAGATGATTGACTCCCAAGCGTTCATAGGAGCATCGCTGCTCTGCAGTTTGTTCTTTTTAAAGTTTGGCGTGCATAATACATTTTACAGGTTTATGGCAAGCCGCCACCATGAAATGCTCGCCGATGAAGTGGTAAAAAGTTCGGGCAATGCGCAGCACTTTATCAACGCCACGGCAAAGGGCGAAATGTATATACTGTATACACAAACACCGCGCAGGGAGCTGACGTTTGACTTGCTCGAAAGTCAGACTGTCCCCGAAGATATTACCGAGCGCAAAATAAAAGGCTTTTATTCCTGCCTTGAGCGCGAGGGGCAAATGTGGAAAACCATCCTCTCGCGCCAAATTCCCGCAAGGGTGGACACCCACCCCACGTTAAAGCAGCGCATGGAGGCCATGGACTTAGATAGCTATGACATTGAGGACAGGGCAGAGGGCGACTACGCCGCCGACTGCGATAAGCTTGCCGGATTTTGGGATGAAATATTCCGCAACAATATCGCAGACAACTACGCCGAAATACGCGAAAGCAACTATGTCGAGCGCAAGCAGGTGATGGAAAGTTACGAAAATTCCTTCGCCGACGGCAAAGAACTTTCCCTCAATGAACTTACCCGCTGTATGGACGCCTTTTACGGAGTGGACAATGACAAGACCTTGGAGATAGCAAACGGCATACTTGCCAAAAACAGTAACTATGGCTATGCCCTCTACTATAGAGCGAAGGTCTTTGCCGACCGTTTGGACGACAGGTGCATAGCTGACTTCCGTGCCGCCATGGCGGCGCGCAGCGAACTTGCGCGTGAATGCCTGAATGAACTTGGGCTGTATGCCTTAAGAACGGGCAATCAGACGCTTTTGGACGATTACCGCACAAACGGTCCCGACCAAGTAGATAAAGCCCACAGCAATATTGACGCCCACACATGGAAGAAGGGCGTACCGCTCAGGCAAACGGCACTCGATGAAGCTGAGGTCAATGGAATACGCGATTACATATTTGAAAAGGGAGGCTATTTTTTAAAGAGAGCATATATCGCCGATTTCGGCGGGGGCGACACGGTCGTCGTCGTGCGGCTGAGGTATGATACGCCGTCAAAGGCCTATTGTAAAATTTTGGACGATATAGGGACATATCTCGATAACCGCAATGCGCCTATAATGCTGTACTATAACGACAGTGCAATTATGCGCGCCATCAGAAAAGCCAAAATCAAACCCCTTAAAAAGGACGGCAATTGATGTGCGGCGCAAATGTAAAAAAACATGAATTTGCGCCAAACACTTAACAAACGCAAATGAGGGGTGTATAATGTAAATGCAGGGGCAGGTTTGACCTTTCGCCCCAAATTATAAAAAGGAGAAGAATAATAATGTCACTCACTAAAAAATGTGTGGCCGAATTTGTCGGCACGATGATCCTCGTCGTGTTCGGCTGCGGCGTGGCGGTGGCTACGGGCTGCGTCGGCAACGACGGCATAGTCGCCACGGCGCTCGCCTTCGGCCTTGTAATCGTCGCCATGGCATATTCCATAGGCAACATTTCGGGCTGCCACATCAACCCCGCTGTAAGCCTTGCCATGCTCATCGGCAAAAAGATGACCGCAAAGGAATTTGTAGGTTACATAATCAGTCAGGTTTTGGGCGCAATCGTCGGCGCGGCAATCGTCGGGCTGTTCTTCGGCTCGTTTGAAAACCTCGGCGGCAATGCCGTTCAGCCTGTCCTCACAGCCGCTTACGGCGATACGGGCGCGCTCTTTGTCGGCCTCGTCGTTGAAATCGTGCTCACATTCGCCTTTGTGCTCGCCATTCTCGGCGTTACTTCCAAGACGGACAACAAGGCTGTAACGGGCATAGTCATCGGCCTTTCGCTCACCCTTGTGCATCTGCTCGGCATACGCCTCACGGGTACATCTGTCAACCCCGCCCGCTCTTTGGGCCCCGCACTCCTGCAGATGATCGGCGGAGACTTCACGGCAATTTCGCAGATATGGATATTCATCGTCGGCCCTCTGCTCGGCGCAGCCGTTGCGGCTATCCTCTACGGCTATCTTGACAAGGACGACAAAAAGGTCTCCGGCAACCTCAACTGATGAGCCGCGCAATTGTACTTTAAAATTAAAATAATTCTGACGCTCCCCCGCCGCGGGCGCCTGCCCGCGGCGGGGGGAATTTTTCTGTTGACAGCATATAAATGCGATGATAGGTGATATAATTAATTTAGTTGAACAAAGTGGGAGAAATATATGAGACTTAAAAAATTTGCATTCTGCGCGCTTGCCGCAGCGGCGGTGTTAGGCTGTTCCTTTGCCGCCTGCACGCCCGAAGAGGGAGGAGAAACTCAACAGGGCGGGGAGCAGGTCGCCTACGCGGGCACCCTCTCAAAGGAGGGATATTCTTCAATTGACTCGGCCATATCTGCCTACATACAAAACGAAATCGGCGAAGGCGCCTCGGTTTCGGGCAGTGCCGACGGCGGTCTGCTGACGGCGGAGGAGTTGGGTCAGCTCGGCTTGGATTCGTCGTTTACGGGTCAGCTCGGCGACTGCCGCACATATACCGTGGACTATGCGTTTGGCGGCGCAAACTATTCGCGCAGCGTGTACATCCTGCCTGCAGAGGAGGAGATATACTACTTCGACCCTATTCCCGCCACAGGGCAGATGCTGAGCAAAAGTTACTACAATGCCGTGGCAGGCTACGAAAATTATACCAACTGCACCATAACGCAGAAAGTAACATCCATCGCAAGGAGCGGCGGCGTCATGGCGCGGTCGACGGTCGATAACGTCATTAAAATTGACGGCGACGAGTGCTATTACGAATATGTCATGTCCATGGGCGGGCAGACGGCGTCGCAGTACATGTACCTGCGCGAGGACGCCTCGGGCATCACCGCATATACCTCGTCCGACGGTGACGAGTGGTGGGAATATAATGACCCGCTCGTGCTTACCGACGGCACGGTCATAGAAAAAATTTCCGACCTCGTCAATATCTGCAAGTACGACAGCACCACCCTCATAAAGACAGATTCGGGCTTCATGCTCAACAGTGAGGAGGTGGAAAAGATCGCCGCTCCCACGCTCGAACAGCTGCCTCAAAGCGTGTTTAACGACGGCTCTGTCGAGTGCGGTGTGCAGGGCGGCATAGTCACTTCGCTCAGCGGGCGCACGGAGGCTACTTACACTGTCAGCGACATAGATTATGAGCTCAAGGTGCTGACAGATTGCTCCATAACCGACTTCGGCACAACCACTGTCGATGTTCAGATCGGAGAATATGTTTAATTGAGGCGCCGCCGCAGGTTGTTTAAGCAACCTGCGGCGGCGCTTTATAAATAGCGGCGCAAATGGCAATAAATTTGCATATGTGTACTGCAGCAAGTTTTAAAAGCGGCTCCTTTTGTTTCGGTCGCACCCTCGACAACGATAAATCTTACGGCGAAGAAGTTGTCATCTCCCCGCGCGGCTTTAAGCTATGGAGGGGAGGAAGCGCACTCTTTGCAATTATGGGCATGGCGACGGTGATCGACGGATTGCCCCTGTACTATGACGGAATGAACGAAAAGGGCCTGTGCATGGCGGGGCTCAATTTTGAAGGCAACGCGGCTTACAATGCGCCCGTGCGCGGCAGGCTCAACCTCGCTCAGTGCGAATTTTTGCCCTATATCCTCGGCACCTGCGCCACCGCGGCCGAGGCCGAACGCGCCATTGCAAACATAAATCTTACCGCCGAGCCCTTCTCCAAAGACATTCCGCCCGCGCCCCTGCATTGGATGATTTCCGATCGCGACCGCGACATTGTCGTCGAGTGCATGGGCGGAAGGATACAGGTGCACCAAAACCCCGTGGGAGTGCTGACCAACAATCCGCCCTTTAAGGAGCAGCTTTTCAACCTCAGCAACTATATGTCGCTGACGGCGGACGAGCCGCGCAATAGCTTCGCCGCCGGACTGCGCTTCAAGCCGTACTGCTGCGGCATGGGCGCCTTGGGTCTGCCCGGCGACTATTCCTCGCAGTCGCGCTTTGTAAGGGCGGCCTTTGTGCGCAACAATTACCGCCCGTATGAGGGAGAGAGCGGGTCGGACGCCCTGTTCAACATTCTCGGCAGCGTATTCGTCCCCCGCGGCTGCTGCCGCGCAAGGGAGGGTTGGCAGACCACCCTCTATACCTGCTGCATGGACGCGGAGCGGGGGGAGTACTCCTACAAAACATACGCAAACGGCGCGCCGCACGTCCTGTCCTTTGTGCACTCCGACGGCAAAAATTTGTTCAGGCAAAAGTTCGAACAGTAAACTTTCGCCCGATTTTGTCAAAAACAGGGCGGACGGACTGATTTTTTACAATTTTTGCCCATATTTTACAATTTTATTACATGCGTTGGCGTGACTTGTCCGCTCCGCCATAGTATAATATTTGCCGTAACTCGGCGCCGCGGCAGGCATACGGCGGCGCAAAATGTATATTATAGTGTTGCGGCATATGCCGCTCTTTTCTTTGCGCAGTAAAAATTTTACAAATAAATTTGCATTGAATACTTTTTATGTGCGGCAAGTTGTGATATAATAGATGCGGAAGTAATCACGCAAGGAAAAAAGGATATGAAGATTGGAATTTTAACGAGCGGCGGAGACTGCTCGGGCTTAAACGCCGTCATCCGCGCGGCGGGCATTTCGCTGTTCAACAACTTAAAGGGCGTTCAGCTCGTCGGCATACCCGACGGCTACGGCGGACTCATCCGCGGCGAAGGCGAACTTTTGGGCAGGGACGACCTCTCGGGCATACTCGACAAGGGCGGAACTATACTCGGCTCCTCCCGTCAGCCCTTCAAGCAGATGGAAGTGGTGGGCGACGACGGCGAAAGCAAACTCGCCAAAATGGTGCGCAACTACAAGGCCATGGGACTTGACTGCCTCATCGTCATAGGCGGCGCAGGCACCCATAAGAACGCCGCCCTCTTAAAGCGCGAAGGCTGCAGGGTGATAGGCGTTCCCAAGACGATTGATAACGACATATACGGCACCGACGTAACTTTCGGCTTTCAGACGGCTGTGGAAGTCGCCACCGACTGTATGGACAGAATACGCACCACGGCCGAGAGCCACGCCCGCGTAATGCTTGTGGAAATAATGGGCAACAAGGCGGGATGGCTTGCTCTCCACTCGGGGCTTGCGGCGGGCGCCGACGCAATTTTAATTCCCGAAATTCCCTTCTCGGAGGATAAGCTGTGCGACTTCGTCGCCGAAAAGAAGTCGGTCGGCGCGCGCAGCGTAATAATCGCCGTGGCTGAGGGCGCGCACATAAAGGCGGAGGCAGGCTTAAAGCGCAAAAAGCGCTCCTTTGCCCGTGCCGAGCTCAACGAAGTTACCGTCACCCCCCACCTCGCCGAGTATATCGAGGAAAAGACGGGCTATGCCACGCGCACTTCCGTGCTCGGCTACGTTCAGCGCGGCGGCGCACCCTGCGCATATGACAGGTTGCTCTGCACCCGTTTGGGCGAGGCGGCGGCAAATTTTGTCGCCGAGGGCATTTTCGGCGTCACGGTGGCCGTAAAGGGCAACCGCCTCGTCGCCAATCAGCTCGAGGACATCGCCGGCAAGTACAAATACGTCACCCGCGGCGACCGCATGGTCAAGTGCGCCAAAGAACTTGGCGTTTTCTTAGGAGAGTAAAGAAATTCACGAAAGTTGTGCATAAGAGGATATGCACCAACTTTCCGTGATTTGAGCGCCACGCGCTCTTGCCGCGATATGTTTTAGCCCACAATTATTTAATCGCGGCAATTCACTGTGCTGAGGCGCAGGTATGCGCAAATTGGGGCCTTTGCCCCAAAAGCGTGGTTTTGGGGCAAAACGTGATTATTTTAGAAGGTGGCGTAAAGTAACATTATTAATTAATAATGTTTGCAAGCGAAACCGCGCTTTCGCGCAGCAAGACCCTATTTGCTGCGGTCAGCAGGCTCACCGTGGGGAATTTGCGCGATTATATAATAAGAGGGCTACATTAAAATCGCGCAAAGGGGAGCTGGCTCCCCAAAATAACGACAAATTATGCGCGGCCTCTAGCGCTTAATTTGTGTTAAGGAGATTATATGGCTTCAGATAAAATTAAAGCAAAGAGATCGTTTGTAAAGGACACCTGCATCAACAGGGAATACAGTTGGCTGCTCTTCAACAAGAGGGTAATGGACCAAGCTGCAGACAAGGACGTTCCCGTCCTCGAGAGAGCAAAATTTTTGGGCATATTCGCCTCCAACCTCGATGAATTCTTTATGGTCAGGGTGGGCAGCCTGTATAACGAGGCGGTCTCCAACCCCGACGAAAAGGAGAACAAGACGGGTCTCACCGCCCAAAAACAGCTCGACGGCATCTGTCAGGTGGTGGCTGAGCTGTACGAGGAGCGCTCTAACTGCTACTCGGCGCTCGTCAAGGACCTCGCCGCAAGCGGCGTCAAGCTCATCAGGTCGTCGCAGCTGTCGGCAAGGCAGCTCAAGGAGTGTCAGGCCATCTTCAGACTCAACATACTCCCTCAGCTGTCGCTCATGGTGCTCGACGCCAAGCACCCCATGATGCAGTTCGAAAACAAGCGCAACTATATGCTTTACGACCTCTCCAAGGGCGACCGCTCCATGATAGGCGTCATGGCGCTCAACGACAACCTGCCCAAGCTCTACCGCGTGGGCACGGGCGAGTCAATAAGGCTCATCGCCCTCGAGGAAATAATCCGCGCATGCGGCGCCTCGGCCTTCACCGGCTACGACGTCAAGGAAAATATGCTCGTGCGCTGCACCCGCAACGCCGACTTCGATACATACATCGACGACGCCGACATGGAGACCGACTTCTCGCAGATAATGAAAAAGAAGGTCGCCTCCCGCGCGCGCATGAACATTGTCCGCGTTGAAGTCGACAACGAAAATTCAAAGCTCAAGGATTTTGTCCTCAAGCTCGTCAAGATCGACCCCAAGTATTGCTTTGTCGACAAGCGCTTCTTCGACTACAAGTTCATGTTCCAACTCGGCGCGTATATCCCCGCCGAGGTCTCCGCTCCCTTAAAGTATAAGCCCTTCAAGGGCAGGGTGGACGACGAACTCTCCTCCGCGCCCTCCATGATAGAGACGGTGCTCGACCACGACGTGTTCCTGTCCTATCCCTACGACGCGATGACCCCGCTCGAAACCCTTTTGGACGAATGCTCGCGCGACGACCGCGTTTCGGCCATATCCATAACCATCTACCGCCTTGCGCACCATTCGCGCATTGCAGACCTTCTCTGCCGCGCAAGCGAAAACGGCAAGATGGTCACCGTCGTCATAGAGCTGTGCGCCCGCTTCGACGAGGAGAACAACATGTACTTCGCCCGCAAGCTGCAGGAGGCGGGCTGCACCATAATCTACGGCATGGAAAATTACAAGGTTCACTCCAAAATAATTTCCATCGTCCTGCAGAACGGCGAGGACGTGCGCTACATAACCCACCTCGGCACGGGCAACTACAACGAGTCGACCTCCAAGCAGTACACCGACCTCAACATAATAACTTCCGATCAGCAGATAGGCGAGGACGGCGCCGCATTCTTCCGCAATATATCCATCTGCAACACCGAATACCGCTACAATAAGCTGCTCGTCGCGCCCGAAACCTTGAAGTCCGGCCTCGTCGAGTGCATGGACAGGGAGATTGCCAAGGGCGAGGACGGCTACATTCTCGCCAAGATGAACAGCCTTACAGACAAGGTCATCATCGACAAACTGCGCGAGGCAAGTTGCGCGGGCGTAAAGGTGGAGCTGATAATCCGCGGCATATGCTGCATTCTCCCCGGCGTCCCCGGCAAGACCGAAAATATTTCCGTCATCTCCATAGTGGGAAGATTTTTGGAACATTCGCGCGTGTACTCCTTCGGCAAGGGCAAGGACAGACTTACATATATCTCCTCCGCCGACCTCATGACGAGGAACGTCGACAAGCGCATTGAAATAGCTGCGCCCGTGCTCGACAAAAAGATTGAAGAGCGCATTTTAAAAATTCTGCGCATAATGCTTTCTGACAACATCAAGGCGAGAAAGCTGTGCCCCGACGGCAAATACCGCAGGGTTGAAAACGGTCAGGACCCCATGGACGCGCAGGACTATCTTCTCAACCACAAAATTTAAGACTGATTACTTTGCGGCGCCGCAGGCCTTTTGCCTGCGGCGCCGCCCCTCAAATTGCGCAGTGTATTAATTTTGCCGCGTTGGCAATAAATTAACGTGTGCAGCCTCTGCCGCCCGAGCCACAAAAATTTCACATCAATATCATTTACATTTTGCTCCGCGGCGTGATATAATTTAAGTGTAAAAATAATAAACGGAGGTGAAAATCATGATTACCGCTGACTGGATAATGCTCGGCATAATTGTCGCCGCGCTAATAATCGGCCTCGTCGTCGGTTTCGGCCGCTGCCTTAAATTTTTTACGAGCGGCGTTTTCGGCATAATTATCTCCGTAATAGTCACCTATTTCCTGCTCGGCATCGTCAACTCGTGGCAGTTCGTCGTCGACCTCCTCGCACGGCTCAATCAGGCCATGAACATAAATCCCGCTGCCGCCAACGTCATAGATCAGGTAATTCTTGCGGTGATAATCTTCGCCATAGTGCAGCTTTTGCGCCTTTTGGCCGTTAAAGTAATCGTTTCACTGTTCGAAGTTGATAACGGCGCGGTAAAGGTCGTCAACAGCATACTCGGCGTGGTCGCCGTGGCGTTCGTAGCCGTAGTTTTGGGGCTGCTCACTTTCCAAATAATCTATTGGGTGGGCGGCACTTCCGCCGAACAGGTGGCCGAAGCGCTTTCGGGCAGCAAGTTGGGTCTCGGTTGGCTTTACGAAAATAATCCCCTGCGCTCGCTCGTGGACTTCTTCAACTGAAAAATGCAATTTAATATGCGCAGGTGCGCAAGCTTTTAAGCTTGCGCACCTGCGCATTTTTTTTATAATATTGCCCCCCTTGTGTAAAGGGGGGACGGTTTGCTTTAGCAAACCGAGGGGGGATTGTAGGTGGCGTAGCCGCCGTAGTAAATAGGGAATAGTGAAGATTTGCAGGCAACTTTTGCGCGGCTCCGCATAACATTATATTATGGAACTGTCATTCAATCAAATCAAAAAATTGCAGGTCATCAGTCTGACCGACGGAAAAAACTTGGGGCGCGTCAGCGATATGTCGTTTTTCTACCCTGAAAACAAAGTTAAGGGCTTCACCGTCACGGGCGGGAGCTGCTTTAAGTTTATGCGCGAGGAGCAGTTTATCCCCGTCTCCCAAATCGTCAAGATCGGCGAGGATGTCATCTTGGTCAAACTTGAAGAAAAGGGCAAACCTTGTCCGCCTGAAAAGCCTTCATGTCCGCCCAATCCCTTCTGTCCGCCTCCAAAACGGAGCGACGGCTCAAGGCGGGACATGGACGACTATGAATAAATTTTCCCCGTCTGCCGCAAAATTTTGTGTGGCATGCGGGTCTTTTTGCAGGCTGTGCGGCGGCGGGCAATAACAGCGCATAATTTTTTTTAATTTTGCTGAAATTTTTTGTTAAAACAGTTTACAAACGGGGTAAATATTAATATAATGATACGCGTAAAAAAGAGAGCCGCTCTCGCGCGCGCAATATTTATATATAAACGGGAGAAAATCATATGGTAAGATATATAAAGTGCCCTAGGTGCGAACTCAATTACATCGATGCCGACAAGCAGGAGTACTGCGACGTCTGCATAGCCGAAATGAAGGGCAACAAACTTCAGTTTGCCGACCTCGAGGATGAGGAGCTCGATGAAGCTCTCGAGGCGGAAAACACTGAACTCTGCCCCGTCTGCGGCGTAAACCGCATGCCCATAGGCGACACCATGTGCGAATCGTGCCGCCGCAAGGCTGAATACGACGAGGAAGAGGAAGTCGACCCCGATAAGGACGAGGAGTGGAAGAGCTATCTTGACGACGACATGGACGATCTCACCCTCGACGATGAGGAACTCGAGGAGGAGTTCAAGGAGGACGAAGAGGAGGACGAGGAAGAAGACAACTCCGAGCCTGACGACTTCGACGACGACCTCTCAGACCTCGCAGACGACGACTTCGACGATGAGGACGACGAAGACGACGAGGATGATGACGACGACCTGTTTTAATTGAGGCGGGCAATTTAAAACACATTAAAATTTTGTATAAATAAAAAGTTTGCTGAATGCGGCATAGTTAAAAGGTTTGCGGCGGGCGCACCATTCGGTGCGCCCGCCGCTTTCATTATTATTAGCCTCCACTTTTTTAAAAGGGGAGGTGGCACGCAAAGCGTGCCGGAAGGGTTTAACTATAAATTAATATACCTCATTGCCATACTGAGCGAAGTGAGGAACATTAGTGACGAACGCGGTCGAATGTATCTTGCAGGGGTAGCGCACCAACAAGATGTTTCGACTACGCTCGTTTCACTCGCTTCGCTCAACATGACAGAGGGGCCCGCCCACCCGCCCTTATGTCATTTCGACCCAAGGGTCATACATGTATGGCGCGAAACGCTTGATTAAAAATCAAACTTGTCCTATAATGGAATTATCAAACAATACGGAGGAAAATGATGAAAAAATTCTTGGCGGCGCTCATTGCCTGCCTCATGTGCGTTACATTTGCGGCAGGCTGCGCGGACAACACTCAGTCGGGCGAAAATCCCGGCGGCGATACGGGCGATGTCGGCGGACAGACCCCCGGCGACGATGAAGGAGGGGAGCCGGGCGACGAAGAACAGCCCCCTCAACCCCATCAGCATACATATGTGTATGCCGACCTCAACGACAATGAACACACCGTAACCTGCAGCGGCTGCGATGACGTCAACACGACCGGACAGCACTCCTACGAGAGCGAAACTTCGCTCACCTGCACCCTCTGTGGGCACATCCGCGATTGGCTGACCGTGCAGTCGGACGACGTTTTGAATAACCTCTCCGCGGGCGGCTATGTGGCGGGCAAAATAGGCGACTTTTCGCAGTATGTCGGCACCGAGGCCTACCGCACCGTCTCCACTGCAGACGAGCTCATCGAGGCCATTTCTGACGCCAAATATCACTATACCAACGTTTGGGACAACGAAACTTCTACATACACACAAGTGCCCGCCGAAGGCTACACCGAGGACAATTTTGAAGGCACCGTCCATGTAATTGAAATTACCGAGGACATAGACCTCGGATATAACACCTTATCCGACGAGGCAAAAGCCAACACGAGCATTGTGGAAGATTTCTGCAGACGCAGCACTTGGTACATAAACGAACTCACTATGTCCGATATGTTTATTCAAAGCGGCATGTCTCAGATAAAGGTGGAAAATACCTCAAACCTTCTCATATATTCCAAAAACGGCGCAAAGCTGACGCACGGCGGCTTCAAACTTACAAGCTGCGACAACGTTGTGTTCCGCAACCTTGAGTTCGACGAGCTGTGGCAGTGGGAGGATACTTCCAACGCATCCACCACGGCGGTGGTCGGCGACTACGACGCCTTCGGGTGGGCATACTTCAAAATCTCCTTCTGCGGCTATGTGTGGATAGACCACTGCGACTTCGGCAAGTCATACGATGGTCAGATAGACTACTCCAATGTCGACTACACGGCCAACTCGGGCGTGGCCTTCCGCGCACCCTACGGGGCGGACGGCAGCAACGGCCTGCACATAAGTTGGTGCAACTTCAACGCCGGCAGCGACGATAAGGACGGCTACCTCTATAAAATGATGGCAGCTATCGAGGAGGACTATCAGGCGGGCGGTAGCAATTATCTTTACTACAACGCCCTGCGCGATGGCGGCCTCTCGTTCGAGGAAATTTTATACGGCCTTGCCATTCCGCAGAAGAAGGGCTTCCTTCTCGGCGACGACAACAAGCAGAGCGAGCCCGAATATGCCTATAATTTGAGGCTGCGCACGTCCTTTGCAAACTGCACGTTTACAAATCTTGAGGACAGACTGCCCAAGCTGCGCGGCGGCAACGTGTATATGTACAACTGCGTTGCGGACAGCTCGCAGTACTACGAATACCGCACCTTGCTCAGGAGCAGAAACGCCGCCTCCATGGTCACAAAGGTAAACAGCAAATGGAAGTGCGCCCTCGTTTCGCAGGGCATTGTCTGCGGCAACGGCGGCTCGGTCATGGCCGAAAACTGTATCTTCCTCGGCATAGACAGCCTTCTTAAGCACAATGACAAGAAGGCCACAGGCGAGTACGTCCGTGGCGGCTATCAGCTGATAAATTGCAGCTACCGCAAGGGCGCCGACGACGAGGTAATCACAGGTTCCACTACAGATAGCGGCAATAAGTTCCCTTCGTCCGGCTCATCAAACCTCAAGACGGAGTATTTCTCATGGCATGCGGACGACGGTTCCGACTGCGCTCAGGCGCCCTTTACCCCCGCCGTGTTCGCCATTGAGGAGCTTGAATCAATCCTCGCCGACTCCACCTTCGGCGCAGGCGCCTCTGCCGCCATGGGCGACAAATCTCTTACAAGCAATTATTTGGTTCAAGTTGATTAACAGTTTTAACGTTACAACAAACTTAATTTAATGCGGCAATCAGCCCGCCCGCCCCCAAAAACTCAAGCCCCCCTTGTGTAAAGGGGGGACAGTTTGCTTTAGCAAACTGAGGGGGGATTGTAGGTGGCGGAGCCGCCGTAATGAATAGGGAATAGTGAAGAGTGAATAGTTGTGGTGGAATAACATAATCATTTAGAAAACAATCCCTCAGTCACCCTTCGGGTGCCGGCTCCCTTTACACAAGGGAGCCTATATTGTGGTTCCATTCCGCTCGAAAGGACGACGCAGGAGCAGCGCAATAAATAATTTTCCTCAAATTGGCAATAATAATGGTATGATCAAAACGGTAACTTCCATCTCTTCCATTAAAAAGGCCATACGCGACTGCAATAACTGCGACGTTACGGTAAAACTCAACCTCGGCCGCAATAAATTTGTCACCTTTCCCGCCACGCTTTCGGGAATATACCCTTCAATTTTCACCGTTCAGCCCCACGACAAAAACTTCCTCGGCAAGACGGCCTATTCCTATTCTGAAATTCTCTGCGGCAGGGTCAAGATAGAAAAAGCCTCTTCATCGACAAAGTAAGTCATTAATTTTTATACCCTCCCTGTAATATCGGCGGCCGCGGGCGCATATTATACCTTGTAAGAAAACAAGGAGTGCACAATATGTTAAAGCCTCAATTAAGCTCATCAGCCTATACGCGCGCAGTCACTTCGCTCAAAGCCCAAACGGTGGCGCAGACCCGCCTCTCCCAATCGGACGGAATAGGCGAAGTGCTCGCCCTCTGCCCGCAGGTCAGCCTGCTCAGTTGCGAGGCGTCCTCAGGGCGGGTAAATTACAGCGGCAAAATAATCTTCACCATTCTCTACAGCGACGAGGAGGGCAAGCTCTGCCGCATGCAGAAGGGCGCCGAATTTACGCACTACTGCGACGACGAGCGCCTCGCCCCCGCCCAAACGGCCGTGTGCGCCCTCTCGTGCGAGCGCGTATCCACCCGCCGCGACGGCTCGGCAATAGTTCTGTCCGCCGTGGTCACGGCCGATATAGACGTGTTTGCCCCTGCGGAGCGCACCTTTATCACCGCGTGCGAGGGGGCATATCTCAAGACTCAAACCAAGGAATTTTTCTCCTTCATAACCTTTTCGGGCGAGTGCGAGGTGGAGGACGACTTTGAAGCCGACGGCGTCGACGACATTCTCGTTCCGTCCGCCTGCGCGCTCGTCACTTCGGCACAGTGCGGCACGGGCGAGGTGGAGGTCTCTGGCGAAATAAATTTAAGTCTCTTAGCCATGCGCAGAACCTTCCCCGCGGGGTTGGAGCGCGTAATTCCCTTCAAGTGCGCCATTCCCTGCGAGGACAGCTTTTCGGGCGCCCTGCCGGGCGTGCATGCAGAGGTGCGCGACATGAACGTCAACGCCACCGTCGACGACGAGCGCGCCAAGTGCATGGTGCAGTTTTCCTGCACAGTGGCCGTCAGCGGATACTTTGCTCAGCACAGCGAACAGGCCGTGGCCACAGACGTATTCAGCTGCACAAACGCCGTCAGCGGCGCGCGTGCGGAGGAGAACGCCGCAGTCCTCGCCGAAAGAAAGCTCTTTTCCGAGCGCGTCTCCTCACTTGCCTCGGCAAAGGCACGGCTCGATTTCACCTGCCGCTTCTTAGCCGTGGCCTGTCCCCGCGTCGAATACGAGTATGTGCCTCAGAGCGGCGCCGTTGAGGGCGCTGTGGAGGCGGTGCTCATCTATGAACAGGGCGGCGATGTAAAGTCCACGGGCGTAAGCATACCCTTCTCGGTGCGCGTAAGTTCGGGCGACGGCGTAAAGGTGAGCGCTTCGGCGTGCGGAGTTTCGGTAAAACAGCCCGTAGAAGGGCAGATTGAGGGGGAAGCGCTCATAAAGGTGTGCGCCGACTATTACCGCAACTCTTCGGCCTCCTATCTGACCGCCGTGGAGGAGGGTGAGGCCCTCGCCCCGTCTGAGAGTGCAATATCCGTCATAGTCCCCGCCGCGGGCGACGGGCTGTGGGACGCGGCTAAAAAGCTAAATTGCCCGCCCGAGGTCATATCGGCGGCCAATCCCGATTTAAAGTATCCCCTTTCGGGCAAAGAGCGCATACTCATATATCGCAAAAAATAGCAAAATGAGTAATGGCGCGCCCGCACGCCGCTTTATGCTGCGTGCGGGCGCAAATTTTATGCCGAAAATTATTGAAATGCGCGCGGCGGTGTGCTATAATGGCGGTATGGACGGCGTATCAGTAAAATCGTACGCAAAAATTAATCTCAGCCTCGACATAACGGGCGCCCGCGGCGGCTACCACAATATCGACAGCGTTGTCGCCTCTATAGATCTCGCCGACGAGATAACGGCAACCGCCCGCGCCGACGGCGAAATCGCCGTTACGATGAGCGGCATGGGTTGCGAAAATCTTCCCCCCGAGCGCAACAACGCGGTAAAGGCGGCGCTGCAATTCGTCAGGCGCTTCAACACCCGCGGGGCCGACATTTCAATACGCAAGTTAATCCCCGTCGGCGCGGGGTTGGGCGGCTCGTCTGCCGACGTGGCGGGCGTTTTAAACGCCCTCTCAGTTCTGTACGGCATTGACGATTACCCCGCCGTAAAGGACATTGCCGACTCCGTCGGCAGCGACTGCGGCTACATGCTGCGCGGCGGCTTCGCCCGCCTGACGGGCAGGGGCGAAAGGGTTTGCCCTATTGATTGCGGCTTGCAGCTCTATCTCATTTTGGCGCTCCCTGCAGAGGGCGTCTCCACCCAAAGGTGCTACGCCCTGTCCGACGTGTACCCCGCCAAACGCCGCACCTCGGCGGCCGTTCAACGCGCCATATGCGGGGGGCAACTGCATGAATTGGGTGTGTCGCTCTCCAACGGGCTCGGCCCTGCGGCGGCGGTCATCAATCCGCAGATAAGGGAGGCCTACGACGATTTATCCTCCCTCGGCGCCCTCGGCGTCAACATGACGGGCTCGGGCTCCGCCGTCTATGCACTTTTCAAGGACAAAACTGCGCGCGACGAGGCGCTCGGCAGTTATAAAGGCGTGCACCCCGCACTTGCGGCGTGCACTGTAATTCCCCAAAGGTATATTTAAAATGGCAGAAGAAAGACTTATTGACGACGACAAGGACAAAAAATACCGCTTCCGCATAAACGCCGACGGCGAAGAAGAGCTTATTATTGACGAGGGCGGGGAGGACGAAAAGCCCGCACAGCGCGGCGAAGATGCTCAACTATCCTTCGACCACGCTCCCGACATAGACGAGGAGTATGCCTACGGCGGCGAGGATCCCCACTACGAAACGCACGAGGAAAAGGAGGCCGTGGCCGCCTTGCTTGAGAAGGCGCGTGCGGACGCAGGTGAAGGCAACTTTTCCACCGCCCTCGAATACATTGCCGAGGCAAAGGACATCGCGCCCGAGGACGGCGAAGTCGCCGCCTTGGAGCTTGCGGTCTACACCCGCGGCCTTACCGATTTTTCGCCCGTCGCATTGGAGGGCGCAGTTCCCGCGGCAAAGAGGGTGGCTCAGTTTTCCTCTGCAGAGGACAAGCTTGCACTCAAAGAGGCGGGCGCAGATGCGCTTAACTCCATGATATGTGCCCTCCAACCGCAGGTTGAGGAGCTGAAGGAGCGCAACGAACAGGGCAAGGCGGAGCGTGCCGTCGGCTTTGAGGCCGACAACAAGAAGTCCATAATCAGGCTTGTCGCGCTGTTAATTCCCTTTGTTGTAACGCTCGCGCTGACTATTTATTTTTCAACCGTAATGTACGCCGATACGAGCGGCACAAACATAATTTTGACCATAGTTTTCGCCGCGCTCGCCTTTGTTTTCTTTATAATCTGCGTGTTTGCCGCCCGCGCCCTCAATATCACGGCGCGCAGGGTGCGTATGAACCGCGATAACTCGCGCACGCAGGTCGGGCGCGACTACGAGGCGGCCAATTCCCGCCTCGAGGCCTTGAGGACAATTTATAATGCCATCACAGAGTAAAAAAATTTATCTCGACCACGCCGCCACGACTCCGCTCGACGGCGGCGTATTCAATTGCATGCTTCCCTATTTAAGGGAGGTGTTCGGCAACGCCTCTTCGCAGCACTCCTTCGGTCGCGAGGCGGCAAACGCCGTCACTTCCGCACGCGACAAAATGGCCGTTGCCTTAGGAATATCCCCCGGCGAACTCTATTTTACGGGGTGCGGGACCGAGGCGGACAACCTTGGCATAAAAGGTATTGCCCTCGCCAACGCCGATAGAGGCAGGCACATTGTCGTGTCGGCAATCGAGCACCCCGCCGTCATCGAGAGCGCAAAGGATTTAACAAATTTCGGCTATGAAGTCACCTTTGTCAGCCCCGACGGGGAGGGGGTGATCTCCGCCGAAGCGGTGAAGGAGGCCATGCGCCCCGATACCGTCCTCGTCGCCGTAATGTCGGCCAACAACGAGACGGGCGTCATTCAGCCCATAGAGGGCATATATAATGTGGTGAAGGCGCACGGCGTGTACCTGTGGTGCGACTGCGTTCAGTCGGCGGGCGTTCTGCCCATGTCGCGCTTCCCTGCCGACGGCTTCGCCCTCTCCGCCCATAAATTTTACGGTCCCAAGGGCGTGGGCGCGGCGTGCATTAAAAAAGGAATTAAGTTCTCCCGCCAACACTCGGGCGGCCATCAGGAAAAGGGCATGCGCGGCGGCACAACAAACACCCCGGGTGTGGTCGGCATGGCGCAGGCGCTTGAGCTCAGCCTTGAACGGACAGCGGAGGACGGCGCCCGCATAGCCGCCCTGCGCGATGAGTTCGAGCGGCAGGTGCTCAGTCATATAGACGGCGCCGCAGTCAACGGCGGCGGGGCGCAAAGGCTGCCTTCCCACTCAAACATCAGCTTTGAAGGTTGCGAGGGGCAAAACATAGTCTTTCTGCTCGATTTGAACGGTGTGGCCGCCTCAACGGGCGCGGCGTGCTCCTCGGGCGCAACTACGCCCTCGCATGTGCTCAGCTCCATGGGACTTGGCGAGGAGCGCGTAAAGAGCGCCGTCCGCTTCTCCTTCGGGCGGAACAACACCGTGGAGGAGGTAACCCGCACGGTGCGCATCCTTAAAAAAGTAATCTCCGCAATCCGCGGATAATTTTAAATTGCGAAACAGGGCGGGGCGAGCTTAAAAAGCTCGCCCCGCCCTTTAACTTAAAATTCAATATAATTTTTAAAGCACGGGTTGCCCCTCAAAAATTGCGTCAATGGCGGAAAGTATTTCTTCCCTCGCGTAGCCCATGTTCTTAAGCTCGGCAATCTTTGTTGCAAGCAGCTTGTTCCTGTCAACCTTGGGGCGGTGAGTGGAGGAGACGAACACGCCCTTCTTTGCTATGGTGAACACAACGCCCTCGTCCTCAAGCTGAGTGTAGGCGCGCTGCACTGTGTTGGGGTTTACGCCAAGTTCGGCCGCAAAGTCGCGGCAACTCGGCAGTTTGTCGCCCTCCTTCAAAAGCCCCGCGCGTATCCTGCGCTTAATGTTTTCGCCTATAACAAGGTACAAACTCATCTTGGGTTCCTTCATCGCTTGCTTTCTCCTTTGTATTAACTGTGTCTACTGTATTAATTGTACTACATTTTTCGCCATATGTCAACAAAAAGTGAGGCGGAAGGAGGCTTTAATATTGCAATGCGCCGCAGGCGCATTATTTTAACCACTACTTGCACTATCGTGCAAACTTCACAAAAGCCGCAAAGCTTTTACTTCACAGCGCGAAAGCGCTACTTCACTTTGCGTGGCGCCGCAAAACTTCACTTGTGTTACTGACTGCGTTCGTGCAGATTTCTCCGCTCCGCGCCCTTTGGGCGCTTCGGTCGAAATGACAGTGGAGTGTTTTGTAAAAACAGAAATAGCACGTTTGAGTCCAACTCTTAATTGTATAAAACAGAAATAGCACGAACCGGAGTCCGTGCTATCTCTATATGATAAGGGGGAAAATGATGAGCTATGTAATATGTAAACGATTTTTTTTAATTATTCGTGCTTGAACTTTACCGTCGCCGCATCACTTATCGTTTACATGTATCATTATATCCATTCTTAAAAAAAAGTAAAATATTTTGGCGAAAAATTTTTTAAATAAAAATATTTTTTAACGACAATCAATTTTTGTAAATGCTTAACAATTGTACAAAAAATGTAATCTTTTACATTATTCGGCACAGCATGCAGGAAATTATCGTGCTCAGCAGGGTGGAAAGCAGCACTATCATAAGCGGCAGGGCGCGCCTACGTTTGTCCGTGCCCGCAAAGTAAAGGGCAAATACATAAAAAACCGTCTCTGACGACGCGTAAATGGTGCACGCGCAGCGCGAAACATAGCTGTCCGCGCCGTATTCTTGCAAAACCTCGGTCAGAAGCGAAAGCGACCCGCTCCCCGAAAAGGGTTTAATCAGCGCAAGTTTGGCAAGCTCCTCCGGCACGCCGAGGGCGTTCATTGCGGGGGCAAGCGCCTCTGCCAAAGCGTCGGCAATGCCCGAAACTTCCAAAAGCTGACACATCATGAACACCGCCGCAATTATCGGCAGCAGCGACAGCGTAAATTTAATTCCGTCCTCCGCACCCGCACAGAAGGACGAAAACACATTTACCCTCTTGGCTATGGCAATCGTGAATATAATTACAAAGAGCGACGGGATAACGAACGACATAGCTTTTCGCAGACAAAATATAAAATTACCGCCGTGCCCGTGCAAAGCACGGTGGTTATCAGCGCGGGCGCAAACACGTCGGCGGGAGAGGCGCTCTCAAATGAGGCGCGCAGGGCAATGACGGTGGAGGGGATAATTTGTACCGAGGTGGCGTTTAAAATAAATAAAAGGTTGCGCCCGAAAAAGTTGCCCTCGCCGTCGAAAACCTTCATGGCTCTCACGCCGTAGGGAGTGGCCGCACCGCCGAGGCCGAGTGCGTTGCATGTAACGTTCATTGCGGCATATTGTGCCCCCAATGCGCTCTTCGTCCTGAAAAATTTAAAGCAGACGGGCTGCATTTTTTTTGCTATGGCGCCGTTTATCCCGGCGTCCTCCGCCACGCGCGAAAGACCCATCCAAAGGCTGTAAATGCAAAAAAGTGTAAGGCAGGTAATCGCCGCTTCCCTCGCCCCGCCCAACAGCGCAGGCAAAAAGGCGTTGGGCTCCGCAATGCAAATGAGCACCGCCGCCGCAATAAAAATTGCCGTAAAAATAGCGTTCATCGCTTATTAATATTTTTCGCCCACCGCAAATATTACAATTTCCGCCACATTAAAGCAATTTTTGCGCTTCCGCATTTAACTACGCCGCCGTTTTCGTCAATGAGAACAAAAAACTCCGCGGGGCGCGCCTGCGCCCTGCGGAGAAAAATTTTATAATGAATATTTTATGTTTAAAGATTAACTAAAATTTATAAAAGTATATGGTTATAAAATTAAACCTTTATTTCGATACCGAAAAAATTCCCATTTTTTTTAATTTGTGATTTTATTACTTCAGACAAAACACGTAAAGTTTTGTTAGTGTTTAACCAGTAAAATGGATTTTTTTTCCAAATTTCCTGTTCATAATTAAAAATATTAATTAAAAAATTAGAAATCGAAGCTTTAGACAAAAAGCATTGTTGCATATCGTCTATGCTTTTAAATACTAAATAATCTAATTCACCTTTTACAGCAAAATTGGATATAGTAAAGCAACCGAAATCATTGTAGTAACTATATGTCTCGACTGAGCCATTTGTACTTAAGTAGTTTGTGAATTCAGATGCTTTATATTTTAAATTATAATCTAAACACAAAAAATCCAAATTTTTTTTACTTGCAATTCTTTCATATTATAATCTCATTTTTTATAATAAGTTTACTAGAATTTTCCATAAGTTTCTAGCCTGCCAAACATTTAACACAAATTTTTCTATACCATACCACCAGCCATAAAAGTGATGTGCCGTTGAAATACCTATATCAACAACGGTATAACCCGTGCGCAATTTACGAAACAACCAAAAGCCATCATGTAAAATTGAAATAGAGTTATGAAATAGTTTTCTAAGTCCTTTAGCAGTTTTATCATAACCTTACCATGTTTTATAGAGATTTTCTGTTCTATTAAGAAGTTGTGCAGTATCTGTGACACGGTTCATATTCCTGCCAATAAATGTAAGCTTATTTATATCTGTTAAATTTCCAACATGATGTAGCGTGGAGGCTATATCGGCCGCATTATCAATTTTATTTCCAACCTTTATTACTTGTCCAAATCCGCTCGGAACAAATGGAATAACAGCGAAAATTATATCTATACCTAATGCTATCCAATTTTTAAACTCAGAATAACCACCATTTATTAAATCTGAAATTCCCCAAGCAATAAAACCAATATCTAAAACTGTATCCCAAAATTGTCCTGTCGGGTCAACGTATTCAACAGGATTGTTCAGGCAATAAGCGTAAAGATTAAGGCCGTTAATTGTTTCGGGGTC
>CALVPX010000019.1 GCA_944354265.1 uncultured Clostridia bacterium
GTCGGAGGTTTTTATTTGCAACGCTTCCGCTTTTTTACTGACCACACGCTCAGCGTGTGGTTTTCGTTATACAAAAAAAGCGTGCGCAAGCTTTAAGCTTGCGCACGCAAATACTTTATGTTAGTATTCATGATGCTTTATCAATTTTAGATTACTCGGCGGGGGTTGAAGCCTTTTCCTCTCCCTTCTTCCTCAGCGAGGGCTGAAGTTCGGGGTGCTTCATGAAGCGCTTGAACAGGTACTTGTAGGCGAAGAAGTATGCAATGCCGAGAATGACCATGACTATCGCCCAAAGCTGTGAGGGCGTGACGCCGGGAATGAACGAGCCGCGGTTGTCGACGCGGAAGAACTCGATTATGAAGCGCCAAATGCCGTAGGCCACGGCATAGAGGCCGAAGTTGCAGTTGAACTTGAACTTGAAGTACAAAAGCGCCATTATGCCCGACAGCAGGAAGAGGAAAATGCACTCGAACAACTGAACGGGGATGACGTTTACGCCGTCCATATTCATGCCGAGCACTTCGCTGTAGCCGTGGGCGCAGGGCAGGCCTATCCACGAGTCGGTGGGGGCGCCGTAGCAGCAGCCGCCGAAGAAGCAGCCGAGCCTTCCGAAGGCGTGGGCGATGGTTATGCCGATGGGAATTATGGGCAACGCGTCCGAAAGGGATGCGTTCATGTTGTTTTGCAGCAGTTTGGATTTTGCTCGGGGCGCAATGACGAAGACGTAAAGATTCCACACTATGAGGAAGGAGCTTACGCCGCCGATTAAACCGCCGTAGAAGGTCATGGAGCCGGCGAGCGTGAAAGTGGCCTCGCCGAATTCGTTCAAGTCGTCGATGTAGTTGTAGACCGACTGAAAGACCATGGCCATGAATATGCCGAACGCGGTGGCGAAGATGCCTATTACGAGAATTTTATCGGAGGCCTCTTCATTGAAGTTGCGGTACCAAAACGCCCACATTAAGAAGATGAAGCAGGCGATTATGCCCACGCCCATGCAGATGCCGTAGGCATAGACGGGCCAATCTTCGTTGCCGAAGAGGTAGAACAATGCTTGAGGGTGCATAAATGAACTTCCTTATTTTATTGTAACTAACTTTGTTACGCTAAAGATTATAGCACTACCGCGCGCATAATGTCAAATGCGCGCGGGTGTAAAATGTGTGAAAGCTATATTTGTTAATAAACGTGTATTTGACGTTTATTAACAAATGTGAAATGCACGGCTTCGCCGAGCGTGAAATTCCGCTGACGCAGAGTGAAATAAGCGCTTAGCGCTTGTGAAATGCGCAGCATTGCTGCGCGTTGAGGTTAAATTAAAAAATAATAATCGTCAGCCACAACGCAACCATACGGTTGCATTTCACGCGCCATCGGGCAGTCGCAGTCTGCATTTCGGGCAAATGGCGCATTTCACGCGAGCATGGAGAGCATTTAACGCAGACCAACGGTCTGCATTTCACGCCATGCTTTTCAGCATGTTGTTTACCGCCGAGACGAGGGCCTTATAGGACGACTTGATAATGTCGTCGTCTATGCCGGCGCCGAAGAAGGCGGAGCCGTTTGCCTCCACCCCCACATAGGAGATGGCCTTGGAGGCCGAGCCGTCCGACAGGGCGTGCTGTTCGTAGGAGATGAGCGAATATTCTATGCCGAAGAGCGCCTTTAAGGCGTTGGACACGGCGTCTAACCTGCCGTTGCCCTTTGAAATGACGACGCTGTTCTGCCCGCCGTGCGCCACCGTTACGGTGGCCTCTATGCCGTCGACCTGCTTGAAGTGGCAATCTGTTATTTCAAACGCAGTGTGATTTTCGAGGTAATTTTTTTCGAACACGTCGTAGATGTCGACGGGCTTCAATTCCCTGTGACCCTCGTCGGAGACGTGCTTGACCTTGTAGCCCATGTCCTCCTTCATGCGGCGGGGCATGTTTATGCCGAACGCCGTCTGCATTACATAGCCTACACCGCCCTTGCCCGACTGTGAATTGATGCGGATGACGTCGCTTTCGTACTCCCTGCCGACGTCCTTTGGGTCGATGGGAAGATAGGGCACATCCCACACCTCCCTCTTGGTCTGCTCGCGGAAGGCCATGCCCTTGGCAATTGCGTCCTGATGGGAGCCCGAGAAGGCGGCAAAGACGAGTTCGCCCGCATAGGGTTGGCGGGGACTGACGGGCATGCCCGTGTAAGATTTGTAGAGCGAGGTTATATAGGGCATATTTTGGAAGTTGAGCTTGGGATCGACGCCCTGCGAGTACATGTTCATGGCGAGGGTTATTACGTCGACGTTGCCCGTGCGCTCGCCGTTGCCGAAGAGGGTGCCCTCTATTCTGTCGGCGCCCGCAAGGAGGCCCATCTCAGCCGCGGCGACGCCGCAGCCGCGGTCGTTGTGGGGATGAAGGGAGATGACCGTCTGCCCGCGGTACTTCAGGTGTTTGTGGATGTACTCCACCTGTTGGGCATAGACGTGGGGCATGGCGTTCTCCACAGTGGCGGGCAGGTTGATTATGGCCTTTCTGTCCTCGGTGGGCTGCCATATATCGAGCACGGCGTTGCACACCTCCAAGGCATAATCCGGCTCGGTGCCCGTGAACGATTCGGGGGAGTACTCGAAGCGGTAATTTTCGCCCGCCTCCTCGGTAAGCTTCTTCAGGAGCTGCGCGCCCTCTACCGCTATCCTCTTTATTGCCTCCCTGTCCTTTTTGAATACCTGCTCGCGCTGAGCGACCGAGGTGGAATTGTAGACGTGAACGATGACGTTCTTTGCGCCCTTGACCGCCTCGAAGGTCTTTTTTATTATATGTTCCCTCGCCTGCGTGAGCACCTGAATGGTGACGTCGTCGGGGATGAGGTCGTCCTCTATCAGCCTGCGCAGGAAGGCGTACTCCGTCTCCGAGGCGGCGGGGAAGCCGACTTCAATCTCCTTGAAGCCGATTTCGACGAGCAGTTTGAAAAATTCTATCTTCGTCTGCAGGGACATGGGCTCCACCAAGCTCTGATTGCCGTCGCGGAGGTCGACGGAGCACCACACGGGGGCGCTGTTTACCATGGACTTATCCGCCCAATCCATGCACCGCTCGGGGGGAAGGATAAACTGCGGGGTGTACTTTTTGAAGTTTTGCATATCAATACCATATGTGTTTATGCGCACCTTTTATGCGCAAAAACGGGGCGGAGTCTCTTATTAAAGAGACGCCGCCCCGTGCGTGGTACCACTCTTCTTCACGATTAAAAAATCGCCTCACAGGTGCTTAAGACACCCCTCCCCTTTTACGGCGGGATGACCGTAACGGGCTACTTGCAGTTCACCCGTTCTGCTCGGCGGCGAGTTCGAAAGAATTGCGTCCCTGCCTTGCACCTTACGGCAGTTCTCTGCATCGGCAAATTACTTTTTACTATTCCGCTTCACCGCATTATAGTATTAAACTGCTTCTATAATAACATATGCCGCAAAAAAAAGCAAGTGATTTTTTGCATTACCTGCCTGCAACAAAAAAATGCAGCCAAAATATTGACAAAGAGGTGCATTTTGAATATAATATAAGTAGACAAGGGCGAAACCGGCACGGCGGTTAGTCCTTATGTTCTATCTATTATTAAAAAATAGCTGACTCACTTGGACCCGAGGCAGCTATTTTTTTATGCGTATGGTTATAGATAACTTGACAAGCCGACTATTAACCCCTCACTTTATGACGGGTTTGGGTTTGTGGTTTTTGAAGAAGATGGGGCGCAGGCAGGGGATTGCGAGGAAGAACGACACGGCGACGAGCGCGCCCAACGCCCATCCGATAGCCCACGCCCAACTTACGCCCGAAAAGCCCATGAAGGGCACGAGTATGTACACGAACGCCACACGCAGAATTAAATCTGTAAATGTGGAGATAGTAAAGCCGAGGTTGCCGCCGCAGCCGCGCACCACTCCGTCGCACACAATTTTTACGCAGACGACGGGCAGGAACGAGGTGACTATTACAATGAAGTTGCAGGAGTATGCCAAAGCATCGGCGGTGAGCTTATCCGCGTCGACGAACAGCCGCGTGAAGAATGCGGGCGCGGAGATAAAGGCCGCCATGAACACGGCGTTGGTTATGAGACAATAGACGAGCACGGCGACAAAGCCCTGCACTATGCGCTTATACTCCCCCACCGCCTTGTTCTGCGAACAGAAGTTGGCCAACCCCGAGGTCATCTGACTGACGCCCACGTTTGCCATGGAGACGAGTTTGAACGCCGCTGTGAAGCCCGTGGTTGCATCCAAGCCGATATCGTTTATGCGCTTGCTGACGAAGAAGTTGCCGACCGAGACAAAGGCGTTCTGCAGTATGACGGGGACGGAGGTTATCATCAGGTCGCGGCTGATGTCCTTTACGAACATGCGCGGTTTTTCGTCGCCGGGAAGTTTTGCAAGCTTGCGGGCGAGCACGAAGGCCGTGAGCACTGCCGAAATCGCCTGCGAAATGAAGGTTGCCCATGCGGCGCCCGCCACGTCCCAATGGAACACGCAGACAAAAAGAAGGTCGAGCCCTACGTTTAAAAGGGAGGAGACGACGAGAAATATGAAGGGCGTTTTGCTGTCGCCCATGGCGGAGCATATGCCGCAACCCGTGTTGTACAGGAACACGAAGGGCAGCGAGCCTGCGTATACATACAGATATGTAAGGCAGTCTGCGCGGTAGGAGCTGTCCACGCTGAGGGCGTCCATGGACAGGTCGCCGAAGGCAAAGCCGAGCACCATGGTGACGGCGCACAGCGCGGAGAAGGTTATGATAGACGTGTTTACCGTCTCCCTTACCTTTGTATGATTTTTGGCGCCGAAGTATTTGGCGACAGTGACCGAACAGCCTGCGTTTGCGCCGAGGGCGAACGCGAGGAGAATGTTGACGATAGTTGTTGCATTGCCGACGGCGTTGACGGCGAGGTTGGAGTTGGCGGCGAAGTTGCCGACGACGAGAAGGTCGACGAGAGAATAGAGCTGCTGAACCATGGCGCTGCCGAATATGGGCAGGCAGTAAAAAAGGAGCAGCTTCCACACGTTGCCGCGGGTGAGATCGGTCGTGCCCGATTTTTTAGTTTTGATATTTTCTTCCATAGCGAAAAAGATTATAGTATTGCGCCCGCCGTTTTGCAAACGGCGGGCGCACAAAAATTTAAAATTATTTATTATTTTTACTTATATAATTTTAACTGCCAATGGAATGCTCGTCACAGCTTATCCGCGTGGTCGGCGTTGTGCTGCGGGGAATAGAGATTGAACTCCTCGTCGATATCGAAGGGCGAAAACTCGTCGTACAGGGCGAGCTTGGAGATTGACACCTCATAAGCAGTCATGGTGACGAAGCTTTCGTCCGCCTGCTTTTTCTGATACTCCCTTGACTGTATTCTGCCCGAAAGGACTATTCTGTCCCCCACCGCCATCTTGGAGACAAAGCGGGCGTTTCTGCCCCACGCTATTGCGGGGATGTAGTCCGACTTGTTATAGGAGCGGTTGACAGCGATCAACAGATCGGCGATTTCGCGGTTGAAGGGCGTTGTGCGGTAGACGGGCGGCTTGCATATGTAGCCCGAGAGCACTACCGAATTGGGATTTGACGAGGGAGGGCTGCTGAGCACCTCGCGCACGAAAACCGTGAGCATCAGGCGCGACCTTCCGCCCTCGAGCTTGTTGTACGAGCGGAACTGCCCGAGCGCACACAGCGTTGCGCCCTCTGTCATTTCTGCAGTCATCAGCCGTTCGGATATGGTTACGGGCAGCGTATCCGCCTGTCCCGAGAGGCGCTCGACCCTGACAAAAAACTCATAAAAACCTTCGCCGAACACCTCGTGTGAAAACTGTGCCTTGGATACTATTTTTCCGCATAAGTAGACCTTGTTGTTCTTTTCAATGTTTGAATTCATGACCGTACTTGTACCTCTTTGACAGCTTATCTTTAAGTCAACTGTTGGCGGCCGTCTGAATTGATGGTGTAACCGCTGCGGTAGATGAGTTCGCCTATCGGCCTGAAGGTGTAGCCGCGGTTTTTGAGCGTGGAAATTATTACCGGCAGGCTTTCGGCGGTGTGCAGGCCGTTGTTGTGCATAAGTATTATGCTGCCCGGCTGCACGCCGTTGATGACGCGCATGGCGATGTCGTTTGCCGATAAATCCTTCCAATCGAGGCTGTCGACGTCCCACTGAATGGTCAAATACCCGTCCTTTTCGGCCGTGGATATCAGCTCGTCGTCATAGTCGCCGTAGGGCGGACGGAAGAGCTCTACCTTGCCGCCCGTGACAGCTTCTATGGCCTGCGACGAGGAGGTGAGCTCCGACGAGATCTCCTCGGCGGTGAGGCGGGACATGTACGAGTGCGTGGCGGAATGGGTGCCTATTTCGTGGCCGGCGTCAGCTATTTTTTTTACATAGTCGGGATATTTTTCCGTCCAAAACTGCACCATGAACCACGTTGCCGCAACTCCTTCGCGCGACAACTCATCCAAAATGGCGTCGGTATGCTCGGTGCCCCATGCGCAGTCGAAGGACAGCGCCACCACCTTTTCCTCCGTTCCCACCGAATAGATGGGGAGTTTGCGGGTGGTCGAACCGAAGTAGACGGCGTAGGCACCCGAGTAGTAGGCCGAGAGCGACAGGGCGGTTATTAAAACCGCCGCGCAGAAGCAGACTATTACACCTTTGATTTTTAGAACGTATGCCAAAGTTGTACCTCTATGATATAATATTGAAGCATGCAGAAAATTGCATATTTTTGTAGTAAAACCTATTAATTTGTCGAAATGCACTTATATAAGCGCCGCTTAAGCTGAATATACATTATTTATATTTATGAAAAGCCGCAAAAATGACCGCGAATAGTTGAGCCCTGTTAAATTTTATGATATAATGCTTAAAAATAAAAAGGGCGCCCGCAATTTTTGCGCGCGGGCGGGAGGTAATTATATGAAAAAATTCAGACTGCTCGTCTGCGGAATTGCATCGCTGTGTATTATGGGCGCGTTTGTATTCGGCGCCTGCGACGGCGGCAACGAAAACGGCGGCGACAACGGCGGTGACAACGGCGGCAATGTCACCGAACAGCCCGAAGTGGGCACAGATGTGGGCGACCTGTGCCCCGACTTTGAGGCGAGAATTTACACCCAAGTTGAGACGGGCGGGGACGGCTTGGCCGCAGAACTGAGCGACGAGACCTACAGTCCCGAGGACAGCCGCGGCAAAGTGACGGTTATAAACTTTTGGGGAACGTGGTGCAACCCCTGCATGAATGAGATGCCCTATATCCTTCAACTCGCCGAGCAATACGCCGACAGCGTGGAGGTTGTGGCAATACACTCCACCCGCGTTGAGACAAACATTGCTACATTTTTGTGCGAGCAGGGCATGATAGACAGCGAGGTTGTGTTTGCGTTGGACGACCCCACACAGAGCACAAGCATATATGAAACGCTGGCCGGACCGGGCGTATACCCCTACACCTTGGTGCTCGATGAAAACGGCGTTATAGTTGAAAAATTTATCTCAGCGATAGACTCCTACGCGGCTCTGCTTGAGCACGTTACCCCCTACCTTTGATTTTGATATATAAAAAAACGGCGCGGCGGGCGCACCTTATGGTGCGCCCGCCGCTGTATTTAGTTATAAGCGCCGCGCTATACAGCGCAGCGCTGCGCCTTTGGCGCAATGCCATATTGTAGGCTCCACTTTTTTAAAAGGACGAGGGCAGAACTTCTTAAAACAGTAGATACCTACTGTTTTTCTGCCCGAGATGAGCAAACGCATTCGTCCCCGCGTTTGCGGTGCCCGAGCGCAACAGTTTCCTTGCGTTGCGTGAGAAGCTGTCACACGGAGCGTTAGCAAAGTGTGACTGAAGGGTTCTTCTCTATGATACAATCCCCCCTTTGATCCCCCCTTTACACAAGGGGGGCTTGGGTGTGAGCGGGCAGCTCTGTCATCTTGAGCAGAGTGAGCGAAGCGAACGGCGTCGAAAGATCTTGTATAGCTTCACATCGAGCAAGATACATTCGACTGCGCAGAGTTATCACTCTGCTTCGCTCAGTATGACTTGATTTTTGTAAATCTTTTATAACTTCGTTTGGGGGATTTCTCCGCTTCGGTGCGTTCCGCACCTTCGGTCGAAATGATAAAGGGGAGAAACAAAATCAATTTTTTTTGCCCTTTTGGCGGCGGATTTCGGCCACCGTCTTTTCGTAGCCGATGCCCTTGGGGGTGTAATATATTCTATCCTTCAGGGCGTCGGGAAGGTACTGCTGTTCGATATAGCCGCCTGCATAGTCGTGAGGGTACTTATAGAGGGCAGCCTGCTTTTTGCCCTCGTGGCTGTCGTATGAGTGGTCGCGCAGGTATGCGGGCACGCCGTCGTCATCGCGCACCTGCTCGGCGTCGGCCTTGGCGGCGAACATGGCGCTCTTTACCGAGTCGCTCTTTGGCGCTTCGCACACATATACTATGGCCTCTGAAAGGGGAATGAGGCCTTCGGGGGCGCCCGTCTTTTCGAGCACATACATTGCAGAGGCCGCCACCTGCAGAGCGTGAGGGTCGGCCATGCCGACGTCCTCCGCCGAGTGGATGACCAATCTGCGCGCGACGAGCATGGGGTCGCACCCGCCCGAAATGAGGCGCATGGCGTAGTAGAGCGCGGCGTTGGAATCGCTGCCGCGGAGCGACTTGCAGAAGGCGGAGAGATAGTCGTAATAGTCGTCCTCGTTGTACGAGAGCGCCTTTTTCTGAATGGACTGCTCGGCGTCCGACAGGGTGACGTGTATCACCCCGTCCTGCCCCGCGGGGGTGGTGAGGACGGCGAGCTCGATGGCGTTGTATGCCGAGCGCAGGTCGCCGCCGGCGGTGAGGGCGATGTGATCTATGGCGTCCTCGTCCACGACGGCGCTATAGGCGCCCAAGCCCCTGCGCTTATCGGCGAGGGCCTTTTTGATTGCTCCCTTTATATCCTGCGTTGAAAGGCGCCTGAACTCAAACACCCGACAGCGGGAGACGATTGCGGGGGTCATGGATGCATAGGGATTTTCGGTTGTGGAGCCGATGAAAATTATAGTGCCCTGCTCGATTGCGGGGAGCAGGGAATCGGACTGAGTTTTGCTGAAGCGGTGGCACTCGTCGAGCATGAGGTAGGTGCGCCTGCCGTACATCTTTAAGTTGTTTTCGGCCTCCTGCACCGCCTTTTTTACGTCTGCCACGCCCGCCTGAACGGCGTTGAGCTTTATGAATTCGCCGTGGGTGGTTTGGGCGATTATGTTGGCGAGCGTAGTCTTGCCCGTGCCGGGAGGGCCGTAGAATATGCAGCTGCCAAGGCGGTCGAGGGCGATTGCGCGGCGAAGGAGCGACCCCTCCGCCACTATGTGCCTTTGACCTATGAAGTCGTTTAAGTTATTGGCGCGCATGCGCTCGGCGAGCGGCTTTGCGGCCTCGGCATTGCCGTTGAAATCGAAGAGGTCCATATGTCAGGCGAGGAGCGCCTTTACCTCCCCGGTGTGCGCCTTGCTGTACTCATAGCCAAGCTCGTAAGCCCTTTCGGCGTCCTTTACGTTGTATTGGTTGAGCCCCTCCATGGGAGGTTCAAGCCACAAATCGTAACAATTTTTGAAGTCGCGCTTGGCGAATCCGTTCTGATTGTAGTCCATAATGTCGAACACGCGCAGCACCTTCTGCACGATGTTGGGCACCTTTTCCACCCTTTCGCCCGTGTTTGAAAGCACATCGAAGGCGACAACCACGTCGGCGCCGAGATCCTTGCACTGCTTGACGGGAACGCGGCAGAGCACACCGCCGTCGATGAGCAGCTTATCCTCCCTCTTTACGGGGCAGAACACGGTGGGAATGGCCGACGAGGCGCGGACGGCTTCGGCGACGACGCCGTCGTTTAAAACGGTCAGCCTGCCGCTCAGGATGTCCACCGCCACGCAGACGAAGGGAATTTTGAGGTCGGCAAAGGTTACGTCGCCGAACTTATTTAAAAGAATTTTTCTTATTTTGTTGCCCTTGAAGATGCCGAGCTTGGTTATTGCCATGCCCGAGGGGTCGAGAAGGTCGATGGCCTTGAGCTCGCGCACGCTTGAAAGCAGCTCCTCTACGGTGAGACCCGCGGCATATCCGCCGCCAACGACCGCGCCCATGGAGCAGCCCGCAATTACGTCGGGCACTATTCCCTCCTCCTCGAGCGCCTGAAGAAAACCTATGTGGGCTGCGCCCCTTGCGCCGCCCGCGCCGAGGGCGAGTCCCAATTTTTTACTCATAAAATACCTCTTGAAACAATAATTATGTACTATGAAAACAAAAAGTGTAGTGCGCTATTTGCCGCTGTATGCGGCGCTTATCGCCTTTGCCGTCATGCTTGCATGCTCGCCCGAAATGTATGTGCCCGCCTGCTTTGAAGGGCTTGCACTGTGGGCGAAGTGCGTTGCCCCCGCGCTGTTCCCCTTTATGGTGATAACCCTGCTGCTGATAAAGACGGGCGGGGCGGACATGGCCGCACGGCCGCTTAAGAGGGCGTGCTCATTTTTGGGACTGCCGCCTGACGGGGCGGTCATTTTTATTATGAGCGTATTTTCGGGATATCCCGCGGGGAGCAGGATAGTTTACGAATACTGCGAAGATGGGCGGATATCCGCCGGCGACGCGCAAAAACTTGCGCCGATATGTTCGACCTCGGGCCCCCTCTTCCTCTTGGGCAGCGTGGGGCAGAGCATGCTTGGCGACAAGGCGCAGGGCGCCATAATTTTTGCCGCGCACATAATATCTGTATTGACCGTAGGCCTGATAATATGCCTTTGCGACCGCAAAAAGGTGCGCCGTGAGAAACCTTCCCCACTGCCCTCCGCCGCAGGCGGCAACATACTGTACAACGCGTTCTATTCGGCCGTAATGTCTGTGCTCGTCGCGGGGGGATTTATCTGCTTTTTTTATACTTTGAGCTGCGCCGCGAGGGACGCAGGGCTGTTGCTGTTTTTGGAGGCTCCCCTCACCCACCTCTTGGGCGGAGGTGCGGGCGCCTTTTGCTACGGGCTGATTGAAGCGACGGGCGGCTGCGCGGGATTGGCCGCGCACGGGGGCGCGTTTGCCCTGCCGCTGATGGGGTTTTTGATAACATTCGGCGGGTGCTCGATAATAGCCCAACAGCTGTGTTACCTTTTGAAGTGCGGCGTCAAGCCGCTGAAATTTATCGGTGCAAAGGCGGCGCAGGGGGCGCTGTGCTTTGTGCTGCTGTTGCCCTTAGTAGCAGCCTAATATTTTGACCGAACTGCACGCCTCGCTGAGGGAGTGCAGCGCCGAGCGCATGCGCGGCGAGGAATAGTCGGCCTCCACCTCTATGAAGAACCTGTACTCGCCCGGCCTGTCCTTGATGGGGCGGCTCTCAATCTTGGTGAGGTTGACTCCGTCGCGCGCAAACACAGAGAGAGCGCCTATCAGGGCGCCGGGGCGGTGGGCGCAGGTGACCGACAGGAACACCTTGCGGCTGTGTCTTGTGACATCGGGACTGCCCTTTACAACATACAGAAACTGAGTGTAATTGAGCTGTTCGTCTGAAATGCACTCCTCGGACAGCTGAAATTTGTCGTCGACGATCTGCGCGCCGACTATGCCCGCGTCGGCGGGCGTCTTTATTTTTGAGAGGCAGGCCGAAGTCGACTGCGTGGGCACGAGTTTGGCCGCTGGAAAGCGGGAGTGAATGTACTGCGCGCACTGGCCGAGCGCCTGCGAGTGGGAATATATCGTGGTTATGCCGCTTAAGGGCGCGCCCTTTAAGGTGACGAGGCGGTGGTCGATTTTTACGTTGATTTCCTTTACGGCGATGAGACCTTGGGCATCCTGCAGGAGGTCTAAATTTTGCATTACGCCGCCGTTTAAAGAGTTTTCAACGGGCAATACTATGCCGTCTGCCTCGCCGCGGCTGAGGGCTGTGACGAGAGCAAAGAAGGACGGATAGGGCTTGGGGTCGCCCATATTTAATTTTTGCGCAGCTATCTGCGAATAGCTGCCCTCGGGACCGAGGTAACCGATTGTGTTTGACATGGGAAAGACCTATGGCACGCTTTAGCGTGCATGAATTTTTGGCGTGCCGCCTCAATGAATTGAAAGCTATGCTTTCATGAATTGCCGCCTCAACTCCTCACTTCGATTGGGCTTATATCATGGCGGCATGAATTGCAAACTACGTTTGCATTGTGGTGAGTAGTTATTTTAAAAAATATTTTTCACATCAATGGAGCAATCGCAGATTGCGAGAATTCATGCCGCCATAGCCTTGTCATTTCGACCAACGCGGAGAAATCTCAGAGCTACCATTGTCGCGCTTATTGCGCAGATTTCTCGACTTACGCTCGAAATGACAATGGTAGCGACGGACAAGGCTATGGAGACAATTCATGAATACGAAGTATTCTATTCATGCGAGAGAAGCGAGCAATTCATTGATTTATTTCTTACACCTTTGCGGCGATGTCGAGGATGAGGCGGCGGGTGTCCTCCCAACCGAGGCAGGGGTCGGTTATCGACTTGCCGTAGACGATGTCCTCCTTTTGGTTGCCCTCCTCTATGAAGCTTTCAATCATGAAACCCTTGACTATCTTTTTGAAGTCACTGTCGTACAGGCGGTTCTGCATTACTTCCTCGCAGATTCTTATCTGCTGACGGCACTGCTTGCCGCTGTTGGAGTGGTTGGCGTCGATAATTATGGCGGGGTTCTTCAGGCCCGACTTTGCGTAGCCGTCGGCCACCTGCATTACCGTTTCGTAGTGGAAGTTGGGAATGTCGTTGCCGTAGCCGTCCACCGCGCCGCGAAGAATGGCGTGCGCGAGGGGGTTGCCCTGAGTTTTTACCTGCCAACCGTTGAGCTTGAACACCTGACCCGACTGTGCGGCATATATGGAGTTGAGCATGACCATGACCGATCCGGACATGGGGTTCTTCATGCCGACGGCGACGTCCACGCCGCTTGATACCAAGCGGTGAAGCTGATTTTCGCAGCTACGTGCGCCGACGGCGACGTAGGACAGAAGGTCGTCCACATAGTTATAGTTGGCGGGGTAGAGCATTTCGTCCGCCGCGGTGAGACCCGAGTTGGAGATGGCGCGGATGTTTAAATCGCGTATGGCATATATACCCTTCAATATATCCTCGCCCTTCTTGGGGTCAGGCTGTGAGAACATGCCCTTGTACCCCACGCCCTTGGTGCGGGGCTTGTTTGTGTAGATGCGGGGCACGAGGACGAGCCTGTCCTCCACCTCCTCGTTGAGCTTGCCGAGGCGCTCGACATAGTCCAAAACGGGCTCTTCCGCATGTGCCGAGCAGGGGCCGACGATGACGAGCATCTTGTCGCTTGCGCCCGTTATTACGTCGGCGACCATTTTGTCGCGCTTTGCCTTGATTTCCACAAGCTTTTTGGGCATGGGCATTGCCGCCTTGATTTCCTCCGGTTCGGGAATTTTTACCTGTTTTTCAAACATCTTTATCCTCCAACATTGCCGTGACATCCCCGAATATGGCCGCGGGAATGAGGTCGGCGTAATCCTTTTTGAATGTAATTGAATTTTTTACGAGCGTTGAGCTGACGTGAAGATGAGCCTGCTCGCAGGGAATATAAATGGTGATGAGTTCGGGCATGAGCCGCTTTGAGGCGTAGTGGTTGCGGTTTTCGTACTCGAAGTCAATGGCGTCGCGCACGCCGCGCACATAGAAGGGCGTGCCCTCCTCCCTCAGGAGGTCGACGGCGGCGCCGCTGAAGGTGCGCACCTTTATGCGGGGCTGACCCGCAAACAATTTGCCGAGCAGATATGTGCGCTGTTCAAGCGAAAACATTGAATGCTTTTGCGGGTTTATGAGTATGGCGACGACTACCTCGTCGAAAATGTCAAGGCACTTTTTTATTACGTCCTCGTGCCCGACGGTGGGCGGGTCGAAGGTGCCTGCAAAGACGCATTTTTTCATGTTTACTCCTCCGTTTTTGCGGGGCGGAAAAAGGTTAAGTATGTCTTGCCGTACTTGCGCTCATCATAAGCCTCAAGGCCGCATATTGTGCCCTCAAAGGGGCGGTCGCGCTCGTAAACGGCGACTCCGCCGTCGGTTAAGAGCGAGCGTTCGGCAATTATTTTAAGGGCGGTGAGTCCGACGTCCAAAGCGTAGGGCGGGTCGATGAAAATGAGGTCGTAAGCGCCCCGTGCGTTGTTTAAAAAGGCGGCGTAATCGCCCGTGGTGACGGTGTATACATTTTCCCCTTTCAGGCGGGCGAGGTTGCCCTTGAGCACCTTTACCGATTGGGGGGAGATATCGTTGAAGTCGACGCTTGCCGCGCCGCGGGAGAGGCACTCTATGCCCAAATTTCCGCTGCCGCAGAACAGATCGAGCACGCGCGCGCCAAAAACTTTGTCGTACAGTATATTGAAAAGGCTCTCCTTTACCCTGTCGGCCGTGGGGCGTATGTCGTTGCCCGCAAACTCGTTGAGTTTAAGGCCGCGGTATCTTCCGCTTATTATCCTCATTTTCTGCGCTTCTTTTTGTTTTTGCCCTCGGCTATCTGCGCCTCGAGCTCTGCCTGAACTCTTTCGGCCTTGCGCATGCCGGTGTAGTAGCCTATGGCGTGCGCGGCGACGGGAATGACTATCCAAATGAAGTTGAGCGCCTCGCTGAGGCCTGCGATATGCAGGGGGTAATATGCCCAACCGAAGGCATAGCGCAGGGCAAATTCGCACACGGTGTTGGGCGCGAAGATGTTCACAAGCTGAAATATTATGTAGGGAATGCACGATATGAGCGGAATGACAAAGCCCTTCCACAGCGCATATTCGCCCGTCCTGTAGATGACCTGCTTTTCGGACGAATTGAGCGAGCGCTTGGTTTGGTTTGAATAAAACCTGTCGTACGCGGTGGCACCGTTCTTACGGCCAAAGATGACATAGGCCGCAGCGAGCAGAATGTCGCCGCCGATGACGGCGACGAGCTGTACGGCAAGGTCGTCCGAGTCGGCGAACATTATAATCGTGCAGCTGAAGAGCAGCATTATGACTAAGGGCAGCATTGCGCCGACGACGAGGTCGCGCACCTCCCACAAAAATTTCTGCCGCTTCTGTTCAGACGTCAGTTGAATTTCCAAAGCTGTAGACCCCCTTTTCGGTTATGAATAAATCTAACGGCTCGTCCCACCCGTCCTCCGAAAATTCGTCGGTCAGCTGAAAGGAATAGCCGAGCCCCGCCTTTACGGCGGATGAATTTTTTAAAAATCTGTCGTAGTAGCCCCCGCCGTAGCCGAGGCGGTAGCCGCGGCTGTTGACGGCGAGGAGAGGGACCAAAATTACGTCTATCGCACCCGTGTAGGCCTGTCCCTGCGGCTCGAGCGTGCCGAAGGCGCTCTTTTTGAGCTCATCGTTCAAATGATACTCAACGGGCACCATCTCATCCCCCTCCACCCGCGGCAGCAACACGCGTTTGCCGAGGGATATGAGCGAGGCAATGAGTTTTTTAGTGTCCGCCTCCGCCCCGAAGCTGTAGTAGATGAAGAAGGTATTTTTGTCCCCGAACAGCGCCAATACGTTGTCGGCAATGGCGCCGTCGGCGACCTCCCTTTGCGCATGCTGAAAATATTTGCGCTTTATTTTGTACTTGTAGCGAAGCTCATCCTTCATAGACGCGCAGGCTCCTTTTGGTGACGGCGCACAGCGCCTCGTAAGAAATGGTGTTGCACCCCGCAGCGTAAGTTTCGGCATCTGAGAATATGCACAGCTCCTCCTCACTGTCCTTAGAGACAAAGGCGTCCATGCACAGGTTGCCCTCGCCGAGGGGCGAAGTGCGGGCAAAGCCGTCGGCATAGCCGGCGCGGTAGGACGACAGGGTTTGATAGTCCTTTTGCGCCTGCATGTAGCCGCAGCCCCCGCCATATGGCGGAGTGAAGGTCTGCACCCTGCGCGCGTAGACTGCTAGCGCGGGGGTGAGGCAATTATCCTCAAAGCCCTGAGGCGAGTAGCCGTAGAGGCCTATGCCGGGGCGGACGGCGTCGAAAAAGTAATCTTCGCCGAGGTATATTCCCGCAGTTGCGGCGAGGTGGGCTATCGTCTGTGGATATTTCGCCCTGACGATCGCCGCGCAGTGAGAGAAAGCTTTTAGCTGTTCGGCGCAGTCCTTGGGCGATTGGGGGGCATATATGTGCGAGTAAACGCCCTGTACGCAGCAATCGCCGAGCATGTTTAACAGCCGTTCAAGCTGAGGCGGCGGGCAGCCGTAGCGGTTCATGCCCGTGTTTATCTTGATGTGCACGCACAGTCCGCGGCAGAGGCGGGCGGAGCGTTCGTCCGCCACCGTTGCAGTCAGCCCGTAGGCGGACATTCTTGCGGCGTCGTCGCCGTCCATGGGCGGCGTAAAGACGAGTATGGGCGAAGATATGCCCGCGGCGCGCAGTTCCACGCCCTCGTCGACGATTGCCACGCAAAACATGTCTGCGACGGGCGAGAGCGCGCGCGAAACGGGTATTGCGCCGTGGCCGTAGGCGTCGGCCTTTACCACGGCAAACAGCTGCGCGCCCTTTGAAAGGGTCTTTAAGTGCTGTGCATTGCTCTTTATTGCGGCTAAATTTATCTTTGCGATAGTATTTTGCATACTGCCATTATATGACCGCGCCGCCATTTTGGTTATGCTTCTATCATTTTACCACAATGCAGCAACGTTTGCAATTGTTTTGCCCATATTTATGGACACACAGCGTTGACAATTGCTCGCGGACAATGTAAAATAATGCATACAACTTATGCCACGCGGGCAGCTTGGGGACAAGCTTTAATAGGGAAGTCGGCCGATAGCCGCACAGCCCCCGCTGCCGTTGTGCGCCGCGCGCAGGTCACTGAAAAAATTTTTTCGGGAAGGTCTGCGCAGTATGTGCGGTGCACATTTTTTAAGTCGGAAGACCTACCCGCGCGGCAGGAGGCAAAATTTTTTGCCGACAATGACGACGTGAGGGGACGCACGAGGCGCATTTTTAAGACCGAGGGGTCATGCCGCGGTCTGAGTTGCAATGCCTTCCTCCACGCCGTGGAGGAATTTTTTATTTTAAAGGAGACTTTTATGAACATTGCAAAAAGACTAACGGCCGCCGCGGCGGCCATAGCCGCGGCGGCCTGCATTGCCGCACTTGCGGCATGCAGGCCCCAAAGTGAGGTGACTGAGGGCGACATTCCCGAGCAGGCGCAGGTGACGGCGGTTGAAAATGAATACGGCGGGCACGACTATGTATTCACCGTGACCGAGGGCGTTATAACGCTCGGGCAGACCACCACCCTCTATGACTACATTGAGGCGCTTGAAACTAAGGGCGAAATTGAAGTCGAGGCGACCGACGGCGCTTACGGCAAGTACATAACAGCCGCGGGCGGCGTTGAGGAGAGATATGAGGGGACGAACGCCATGTACTATTGGGCGGTTTACACCGACCTTGTCGAGCTTGACGGCGTTACATACTCCTCCCCCGACTACACATATGAAAACGGCGGAAAGACCTTGAACAGCGCGAGCTACGGAGTCAGCGGCCTGCCCGCAGTCGAGGGCTACACCTACGCGCTCGTATACACCTATACTTCTTGGTAACATATGAAGAAGCCCGACCGCCTTTCGCCCGCCAAAGAAATTGCATACATAGCCGTGACGACAGCTCTGCTCATAGGCGTGCAGTTTGCGCTGTACGCCGCACCGGGCGTGGAGTGCGTGACGGTTTTATTGCTGTGCACATCATATGTGTTCGGGGCGAGATTCGGGGCGCTGACGGGGTTAGCGTTCAGCCTGCTGCGCTGCCTGCTTTTTGGGTTTAACCCGCAGGTAGTGGCGCTGTACTGCATATACTTCCCCATGTTCGGCGGGCTGTTCGGCCTCATAGGCAAGGCCGACGGCAAGGCGGGTGCAGGCCTTGCAATTTGTGTAAACGCCATATTGGCGGGGCTGTCCGCGGCGGCGTTCTGCGCGGCGGCGCTCGATCTGATCAAAATTTCCATTACATATAAGGCCCTGACGACCGCGCTATGTTGGGCTCTCGGGGCGATTTTTGCCGCCCTTTTGATTGCCTTTGACCTTGTTTGGCTGTTCGGCAGAGGCACCCCCCGCGCGAAGAAGCTGCTGTGGCTGATGTTCGTGACGACGGCCGCCGCATTTTGCACGGTGTGCTTCTCCCTTTTGGACGACGTGATAGAGCCGCTCATACTCGGCATGACCTTTGACGGGGCGATGACGTACTTTTACGCGTCGTTCGCCGCCATGCTGCCGCAGACGGCGTGCACCGTGGTGAGCGTGGGGCTGCTGTTCTACCCCCTGACGGCCATTCTCAAAAAACTTTACTGAGGCGCGCATGTATGTGCGCAACAAGTGCGGCGGGGCAACTTTTGTTGCCCCGCCGCACTTTAGTATTACGCAAAATTTACTTTAACGATTTAAGTTTTGCCATGTCGCTGCTACACAGCGCCTCGAGATTTTCAAAAATTTTTTGTGCGGGCCAATCCCACCACTTTAATTTAAGCAAAAACTCAACGGTGGCGTCGTCGAAGCGCATGCGAATGAGCTTTACGGGATTGCCTCCTACGACCGCATAGGGAGGTACGTCTTTAGACACGACCGAATTTGCGCCGACTATGGCGCCGTCGCCTATGTGAACGCCGGGCAGGACGGTAACGTTCTGCCCTATCCACACGTCGTTGCCGACGACCGTGTCGCCCTTTAAGGGCAAGTCGGCTAAGCTTGGAGTGACCTTCTCCCACCCGTGTCCCATCATGTTGAAGGGATATGTGCTCGCCGAGTTCATGCGGTGGTTGGCGCCGTTCATGATAAACTCAACGCCCTTGCCTATGGCGCAGAATTTGCCTATTATAAGCTTATCGCCGATGAATTCATAGTGGTGAGTGACGTGCTTTTCAAAGTCCTCTGCGCCCGTATCGTCGTCATAATAGGTGTAGTCGCCGACGATTATGTTGGGGCGGGTTATAACGTTTTTGATATAGCACAGACTGCGAATATTTTCGTTGGGGTAAATTTTATCAGGGTCGGGCCCGTATGCCTCGTTGAGGCGATTGACGGCATTACTGAAATTGTCGTATTTATTATTTAACTTTGCCATAGAAGCACACCCCCTCTCTTTGAATATTTTCCATCAGCGCCGCATTTGCAATCTCGTTGACGAAAACGAGGTCGATTTTATGCAATGTGGGCAGTCCGTCATCTGTCAGCGTGCGTAGCTTGACCTTATCTGCGCGAGACAGCTCGCCAAAGACGGCAATATCGTAATCGCTGCGTTCGTCATTGTCCCCCCGCGCGCGTGAGCCGAACAGGACGGCCTTTTCAATTGATGAATACTTTGCAAGCTCTTCGGCAAGCATAGTCAGTATTTTATCCATAATCTGTCCTTTGCAACATTATACTGTATTTTTGCCATAAATACAAGTGTAAAGGCAGATTTTTTAATGAAAAGTGAAGAATGAATAGTTAATAGATAAACACGACCTGAAACGATAAGTTTCAGGTCGTGTTTGGTGGGAGGGTAAACGACAAACTTCGGAGCGAAGTTTGTAGGTGAATGTTGCCGAAACCTGTAAAATAGGTTTCGGCAAGGCGTCGCCGCAAGGGTGTGTTTGCGCTCATTCATGAACTGCGCCATGCCGTGCGGCTAGCACGAACCACCGATTAATTGTCGGGAACCGAGCAACTACCTCCTCCCACCACAAAAAGAGCACCCCGTTTGAGGTGCTCTTTTTGTGGTGGGAGGAGGTGGATTCGAACCACCGAAGTCGGAGACGTCAGATTTACAGTCTGATGCATTTGGCCACTCTGCAATCCGCCCATGTTTGCCTTTTAATATGGTGTTGTGGAGCTGGTGACTGGAATCGAACCCGCAACCTGCTGATTACAAATCAGCTGCTCTGCCAATTGAGCTACACCAGCAAAAGACAGATTTTGTGTGGTGCCTTGGGGTGGAATCGAACCGCCGACATATGGATTTTCAGTCCACCGCTCTACCGACTGAGCTACCAAGGCATTTTTTTATTTTAAGCGCCTTTTTAAGGCGCTTAAAATAACTTAGTGTGGCGACCCAAAACGGGCTCGAACCGTCGACCTCCAGCGTGACAGGCTGGCGCTCTAACCAACTGAGCTATTGGGCCATTTTTATGGTGGGCCTTCACGGACTCGAACCGCGGACCGATCGGTTATGAGCCGACTGCTCTAACCAACTGAGCTAAAGGCCCGTTAAGCGCGACTCCCGCGCCACAACGCTTGTATATAATAATATAACCGCAAAGTTTTGTCAAGTATTTTTTTTAATTTTTATTGCAGTTTTTTATCAAAATTTTTTGAGGGGCGCACGGCACCTTTTGCCCCTCCTTTGCAAGAAATTAACATGTTGACCCTTTTGCATTATTATAAATAATTGCGGTTGACTTTTTTTATGAAATGGGTTAAATTATATACGATAAACTCAGTACTCGTTAAAACATCATGCTCTACACAGTTACTTTTAATCCTTCACTCGATTATTATTTAAAAGTAAATAACATAAGGCGGGGCGCCGTAAACCGCGCCGCAGGGGAAAAGCTTATTCCAGGCGGAAAGGGAATAAACGTAAGCCTTGCCCTAAAAGAGCTTGGCAACGACACCATGGCGCTCGGCTTTGTTGCAGGGTTCACGGGCAAGGCTATACTTGCCGAAATTAACGAACGCAACCTTAAGAACGAGTTCATAGAAGTTGAGGGGCAGACGCGCATAAACGTTAAGATCAAGAGCGTGGCCGAGACGGACATAAACGGCGAGGGCGCATGCGTTACCCCTGCCGACGTGACCTTGCTGATTAAAAAGCTCAGAAAAAATTTGAAGAGCGGCGATTGGGTGATACTCAGCGGCAGCGTGCCCCCCACCCTTCCCCCAACGGCCTATTCGGACTTTTTGGACGAGTTGAAGGCGCCCAAGGGCGTAAACGTTGTCGTGGACGCGAGCGGGCAGCTTTTGACCGAGAGTTTGAGGCACAAGCCCTTTTTGATAAAGCCCAACATATTTGAACTGTGCGAAATTTTCGGCATTGCACACACGCTTGAGATAAGAAAGATAACCGAGTGCGCACAAAAACTGCAGAAGCAGGGCGCGAGGAACGTTATCGTCTCCATGGGGGCGGACGGCGCCGTGATGGTGACAGAGACCGACCAATCGATGTATGTGCGCGCGGCGCGGGGTCAGCTTGTGAACTCCGTGGGCGCGGGCGACACCATGGTTGCGGGATTCATACACGAATATATTGCGACGAACAACTATTTTAAGGCGCTCAACTTTGCCACGGCGGCGGGCAGCGCCTGCGCCTTTACCGAGACGCTCCCCACGCGCGAGCAGATTGAGTACGTTGAGAGCCTGATGTTATGACGGTTTTCGCCCTGACGAAGAATGCCAACCTCTACCAAAAGGCGGCGGAAATGCTTGACCTTTACTTTGGCTGCAGGCGCACCATTGAAATTGACTTTTCCAACCCCAAACCCGCGTTCGTCGGGGCATATTATGGGGTGTACGACCTGAGCGTCAGCCACAGCGGCAACCTTGCCGCCATTGCCGTGAGCGACAAAAAGATAGGGTGCGACCTTGAGCTTTTAAAGGGAAGGGACCGCGCCGCGGTGATTAATAGGTTTACCGAACGCGAGCGGGCGGCGATTAAGAGCGAGCGCGACTTTGTGGAAAATTGGACGGCCAAGGAGGCGTACATAAAGCTGAACGCCCTTGCGCTTGCCACCCACTTAAAGAGGCTTGAGTACTTTGACGGCCGCATATATCTTGACGGGCAGGACACGGACTGCCCCGTTGTGCACCTGCCCTTCAACGGCGGAATGGCGTGCGTGTGCGGCGACGTGGACATTAAAATTGTAAACATTTAAAAGCGGAATTATTTTCCGCTTTTTTTATTGCCTTGACGGCTTGTTTTTGATATAATTTTTGTATGACAGTATTTGTGATTGCAATGTCGGGCGAGGCGCAGACCGTGCTCGGCAATATGGAAGAAGTTACCCACCTAACCGCCTGCGGCAAGAAGGTTTACAGGGGCAAGCTGTGCGGAAAAGAGACCGCCGTTATTGTCACCGACGCGGGCAAGGTAAACGCCGCGTGCGGGGCGCAGTATGCCGTTGACGTGCTTGGCGCCGACAGGATTATAAACATAGGCGTTGCGGGCGGACTCAACGACGGCACAACCGTGGGCGAAATTTACGGCATTTCCGCCGTGGTGCAGTACGACTTTGACCTCGTTCAGTTAAACGGCACGCCCATGGGCACGCTAAACGAATTTGAGGAGCCCTATCTGCCCCTCGACACCACCCCCCTCTACCCCTTAAAGAATTTGGGCACGGGCGACAGGTTCAACGACAGCAAGCGCGACTTTGAGCTGCTGACAGGTAAGCTGAAGGCCGACATACGCGACATGGAGTGCGGGGCAATTGCGCAGGCGTGCGCGCACGCGGGCGTGCAGTGTTACTCGTTCAAATGTATATCCGACGTGGCGGGCAGCGACTCGACGACCGAGCAGTATTTGGCAAACCTTGAGCTGTGCTACAAAAACCTGACGGCGGCCATGCCGACAATTTTTGAAGGAGTGAACAATGGATAAGATACCCTCATTTTGCAAAAATCACGACACTCTGACCGTGGGTCTGCACGAGGGCACGACCATGCACGGCGTGACGACGTGGGATTTGCGCTGCAAAAAGCCCAACGCGGGCGACCACATAAGCCCCAAGGCGCTGCACACGGTGGAGCACCTTTTGGCGACCACCCTGCGCAACTCCGAGCGCAAGGACGACATTATATACTTCGGCCCCATGGGCTGCAGGACGGGCTTTTACCTTTTGACTGTGGGCATGGACAGGGGACAAGTTATTGACCTTTTGAAGGAATGCTGCAGACAGGCGCTTGAACTTGACGAAGTGCCCGGAAGCAAACGCGAAGAGTGCGGCAACTACCTTGAGCACGACCTTGAGGACGGCAAGCGCGAAATTGCAAACTATTTGAACATTCTTGAGAGCTTATGATTAAACTTGGAGGAGGCTGGGACGAGGCGCTTGCGCCCCTGTTTGCAGACGAGAGATATTTAAAGATACGCGAGTTCCTTAAAAAGGAGTACTCCACGCACATAATTTACCCCGACATGTACGACCTGTACAACTGCTTTCGCTTTACGCCCCTTGCGGAAGTGAAGGCGGTCATATTGGGGCAGGACCCCTACCACGAGCCGGGACAGGCGCACGGGCTGTGCTTTTCGGTCAAGCCGGGAATTGAACTGCCGCCGTCGCTCAAGAATATCTTCAAGGAGATACATGACGACTTGGGCATAACAGAGCCGAACTGCGGCGACCTTACCAAGTGGGCTAAGGAGGGCGTTTTACTGCTGAACACCACCCTTACCGTGCGCGAGCACGCCGCCAACAGCCACGCAAACTGCGGCTGGGCGTGGTTCACCGACGAGGTGATAAAACTCGTGTCCGACAGGTGCCAAAACGTGGTGTTTATACTGTGGGGCAGGAACGCGCGCAACAAGGCGGGGCTGATTGACAGGACAAAGCACCTGATATTGGAGAGTGCGCACCCCTCCCCCCTTTCGGCGTACAACGGGTTCTTCGGGAGCAGGGTATTTTCCAAGACAAACGCCTACCTGCAGGCGCACGGCAGAACGCCCATTGAGTGGGATTTGAATAATTGACGCGCACATATGCGGCAAATACTTTAGGATTATAACTGATAAGAGGCGGCGGGAACGATTAAAAATCGTTCCCGCCGCCCTTTAAAATTACTGCGCCTTTAAATTTTTGATTTCCTTTTTGAATTTGTCGTTTGTCTGATCGATGAGCTGCTTTGTTGCGGGGGCGGGCACATAGTAGCCGCGCGCGCCCATTTGGGTGAACAGGTCGTACTGCGAGTTGGCGACGGCGTTGAGGTTTGCCGAAAATTCCTTGCGCACCGTCTTGGAGCTGCCTTCGAACAGTGCCGTGGCGTAGAGCGACATCAGCTGTTTTTCTGCACTAATCATGTCCTGAAGGGCATCTTTTTCGTTGAGTTGGGTCTGAGACTTTGAAGTTTTCACTTATTTAACCTCCTATAAGCTTTAAAAGAGCGCAATACCTTGCCTCGTGTTCATTTGCGATCTGATCCATGCAGCCCGCAAGGTCTACATCTGTGAGAGTCTTTGAGTACATGCGCGCCTTTTTGCAGATGAGCCCCTCATATGTCAGGGCGTCGCTTATCATGCTGAGTTCCTTTGACGTGATTTCAGTCATAAATAAAAATACCTCCTCGCCTCAGTTATTGACGGGCGGGGAGGGAATTATACTTAATGAAGAGTGAATAGTGAAGAGTGAATAGTGAAAAAGTGGAGGACGCTCTATTTCGCGCCTGCGGCGCATTGATTTTACCTTATCGTAGGCGCCCTTGTGTAAAGGGAGCTGACTTGCCAAAGCGTAAGCGTGGGCAAGGCTGAGGGATTGTTACCTTATTTTATTAACTACGGCGCTTACGCGCCTACAATCCCCCCTTTGATCCCCCCTTTACACAAGGGGGGCTGACAGATTATAATTTGAAGTGCAACACCTATAAAAAAAGAGACAACGTCGCTTCTTTAGTGTAAAATGTAAGTGAC
>CALVPX010000020.1 GCA_944354265.1 uncultured Clostridia bacterium
GCAAATGTCTCGGTTGGCTAACTCCCGCTGAAGTCTTTGTCTCTTAATGTGTTGCACTTGCTTGACAATCTGTCCTGTCGCAGGCGAGCCTGTGAGAGTGTGACTGAGGGATTGTTACCTGATTTTATTAACTACGGCGCCTACGCGCCTACAATCCCCCCTTTATCCCCCCTTTACACAAGGGGGGCGGGTCAAAATGATGATTGTTTGCGCACGCTTTAAGGGACACAAAATGTTTATAATTTACTTTAAAAATTAATTGTTATGTGGTATAATGGTGCATATGATAACTTCCTACAGGGCGCCCGCACTCGGCGCGGCGCTTAAAAAACTCAAAGAGCTCGTATATGCAAACGAACAGCGGGGCGCCCGCACGGTAATCTTCTGCGAGGACAGGCTGACCCTCGCGGCGGAGCGCACAGTGTGCGCGGCAGTCGGCGGCACATTTTCAACCGCCGTCTACACCTTTGCCCGCTTTCTCACTGCCGAGCGCGGCAAGTGCCCCAACCTTTTAACTAGTCAGGGCTCGGCCATGGTCGTCCGCGGCCTTATAGAGCGCAACCGTAACAAACTTACCATGTTCAAAAAGCTGTCCTCTGCCACCGCCGCGCAGGACATCTACGATACGATAGCCCTCTTATATTCCTCCCGCGTCTCCCCGGACGACCTCTCGGCCGTCCGCTCTGCCGACCCCGTCTTGGAGGGCAAGCTGCGCGACCTCGAACTCTTATACCGCGCCTACTCGCAGTACCTTGAGGAGAGCGGCTCGGTGGACAGGAACAGATATCTCGCTATGCTGCCCGAGGTGATTACCTCCTCGTCCGCAGTGCGCGGGGCGGATGTCATCTTCCTCGGCTTTCAGGCGTTCACCTGCTCGGTTGCGGAGTGCGCCTCCGCCTGCATGGACGCGGCCAAAAACGTCACGGGCATATTCATAGGGGGCAGGGAGGACGTCTACGTCAACGAAGCTTCGGCCTCCTTTGCGGGCATCGCCAAAAATTACGGCGGCACCAACTCCGTGCAGCTCAAAAGCGACCTCGTTCCCGAGGCCGAGCACATCCGCGCGCACATATTCGACCCCGAATGTTTCCACAGCGCCGTTCCCCTGCCCACTTCGGCCGTGCACCTCTTTGAGGGGCGGGACGAGGGGGAGGAGCTCGAATATATCGCCTCAAACATAATTCGCTACGCCATAGAGGAGGGGGTGCGCTACCAATCCATATCCGTCATGCTGCCCGACCTCTCGGGCTACGCCCCCGCCCTGTCGCGCATATTTGCCGAGTACGACATTCCCTTCTATCTCGACAGGCGCTACAGCCTCGCCGAACACCCCGTCAGCGACTTTCTATTGGACTTTTTGCACTGCGCCGCCGACGGCTGCACGCAAAATTCGGTGCTTGCCGTCGTGTCGTCTCCCCTGTTTGTCGTCGACGACGGCCGCCGCGAGGGCGAGCGCCGCAAGGATAAAGATTTATTTGCCAACTACATGCTCCGCCTCGCAGGCTACCGCGGCGGGGTTAAGCGGGAGCCCAAGCCCGAGGTGCTCGCGGCGTTAAACCTCGACATATCCGCCGTCCAACGCGTGCGCACGCCCTTCTTAAAGGCGCTCTCGCGCATACCTGCAAAGGGTGATGGCGGACAGTTCTGCTCGGCGCTCAGGGACATCCTGAGCGACTTCAACGCGGAGCGCACCCTCGCCGCCATGCAATCAGACTTCGAAGGCGAATATCCCTCGCTCGCTGCCTTCTCGGGTCGGGCATACGAAAGCATCAGCGCCGTAATTGACGAGGCCGAGCGCCTCACTGCGGGACAGCAGATGTCCGTCCGCGAATTCACTAAGATATTGAAAAGCGGCCTCACCGCCGCCGAACTCTCCTTAATTCCGCCCAAGCAGGACGCCGTGTTCGTCGGCGACCTGTTGACTTGCGCCAACACGGGCAGCGAGGTGGTGTTTGTCGCCGGGCTCACCTCCGACGTGCCCGCCTCGGGCGACGACACCGCCGTCCTGACCGACAGGGACCTCAATTCCCTCGAGGCATTGAACATAATAATTTCGCCCAAGATTGAGCAGGTCAACCGCCGCTCGCGCGAGACCGCGGGGCTCAACTTGTGCGCCTTCAGGCGCGCCCTGCACTTAAGCTATCCCGTCCGCAAGGGCGGGGAGGAGGGGGGCATCAGCCGCATAGTTGACTACGCGTGCGCCCTCTTTGTCACCCCAACGGGCGGCAAAATCACCCCCCTCACGGGCAGAAATTTTGTGCGCAATCCCCAAAATTTAAAGTACCTGTGCAGCCGCCCTGCGCCTGCACTCCGCCGCCTCTCCGCAGAGGATTCTCCCGCCGTTCGTTCGGCAATATATGCCGTCCTCTGTCAGAACGGCTACAAAACTCAGGCCGACGCCGCCCTTTCGGTCCCGCCACGAAGCGGCGCAATATCCTGCGGCGACAGGCTTTACGGCACTTCGTTTTCGCCCACCGTGCTCGAAACCTATTTTTCCTGCCCCTACAAGTGCTTCATGCTGCGCGGGCTGAGGCTGTCCGAGCGGGAGGAGGGCATAATGCGCCCTCTCGACTGCGGCAACTTCATTCACTCCGTGCTGCAAAAGGTGTTTTCGCCATCGGTCAACAGTTTGAACGATGCCTCGCAGCTCGCCGAAAGGGCGAGGCAGGAGGCGCAAAAACTGCTCTCCGACCCCAAATATTCGGCGCTCTCGGCGGACAAGCGGGGGGAGTACGCCGCCTCGCAGCTCATAGACGAGGCGGTGGAGGTGTGCCTCGGCGCCTTCGAACAGCTCAAAAATTCCACCTTCGGCGTGGCCGAGGTAGAAAAGAACTGCCGCCTTCCCCTCGACGGCGGCCTGAGCCTGTACGGCCGAATCGACCGCGTGGATACAAGCGGCGACATGGTGCGTGTCATCGACTACAAGACGGGCGCGATAGACAGTTCCGCCCCCCTCTATTACATGGGCTTAAAGCTTCAGCTGCCCGTCTATCTGTCGGCCTCGGCTCAGGGCAGAAGGGCGGTGGGCGCCTACTATTTTCCCGCGGCTGTGGTGTACGAAACCTCGCATGACGGCGTGTTCCGCCTCAGCGGCTATATGGACGGCAGCGAGGACGTCGTGCGCAGCACGGACATAACTTTAGAGGACAAGCAGAAGAGCCGCTATGTCGACGCCTGCCTCAACGGCAAAAATCCCGACAGCGCCCTCGACAGGGACGACTTTACAGACTTTTTGCTCTATTCCACCCTCGTCGCCCGCAAGGGCGCGGCGGAAATGTCGGCGGGCAACGTCGACCCCTCGCCCGCGCCGGGCGCCTGTCAGTTCTGTCCGCTCTCGGGCAGCTGCGGCTTTTCCGTCGGCGTCGACGGCGACGAGCGCCCTAGGGAGACGATAAACTGCAGGGGCATCGCCAATATCGTAAAGGAGGAGAGGGGCGACAAGTGAACGGCTTAAAGGGCCTTCAACGCCGCATATCAACCTATCAACTATGATAAATTACACTCCCGAACAGGCCGACGCCATATCTGCGCGCGGCAAAATAATTGTTTCCGCCTCGGCGGGGTCGGGCAAGACCTTCGTCATGATCCAAAAGCTGTGCAACTTTTTGGAGAAGGGCGGCGATTTGGACAGCGTGCTCGCCGTCACCTTCACCAAGAAGGCGGCCGCACAGATAAAGGAAAAACTGCGCAAAACGCTCATCTCCCGCCTTGCCTCGGCGGGGGAGGACGAGCGCGCCAACATAAAGGTTCAGCTCGGCAAAATTCCCTCGGCCGACATCTCCACCATACACTCCTTCTGCGCCCGCCTCATCCGCACCCACTTCTACGCCCTCGGTGTAGACCGCTCGTTCGAAATTATCGTCGACGACGCCCGCCTCGCCGATTTAAAGGAGCGCGCCATGGACAACCTGTTCGACAGGCTGTACGCCCAAGACGACCAAAATTTAAGGCTCGTGTTGGACTGTTTGCGCCGCAAGCGCTTCGATTCAAACGTGCGCGAACTCATCTTCAAGGCGCACGACGAGGTGCGCAACGTCGTCGGCTACGAACAAAAGCTTGCGCAATATCCCTCAATCTATTGCGAACAGGGCTTCGAAAGGGTGTGCTCCGACATGGTCGGCTTCATCCGCGAAAAGTGTTCGTCCCTGCTTGCGGCGTTCAACAACTTTTATTTCTCCTTAGTGGTTCCGCCAAGCTATGCAAAGCTCAACGTTGTGGCGGAGGAAATACGCGCCTCGCTGTCCTCTGCGGCAGATTACGGCCTGTTTGAACCCCTTCCGCCCCTCACCTCAACCAAGCGCCCCGTCGCAAAGACGGAGGAGGAGAAGGCCGTCGCCGAAGTTTTCGACGCCTACCGCAAAAAACTCAAGGCGCGTTATGACGGTTTAAGGGAGGGCATAGCCGACAGGCAGACGGAGTACGAGGCCTTCATGCGCAGCGGCAGGTTGGCTTCGGCCTTTTCCTCGCTCGTCCTGCAGTTCGATAGCGAATATGCTGCGGTCAAGCGCGAGGAGAACAAGCTCGACTGCCCCGATTTGGAGCATCTCACCCTCCGCCTCTTGGAGGATAAGGACGTAAAAGAGCAGGTCAACGCCCGCTATAAAAATGTGTTCGTCGACGAATATCAGGATGTCAACCCCGTTCAGGAGCGCATAATCTCCCTCGTCGGCGAGGAGGAAGTGTTCACCGTCGGCGACGTAAAGCAGGCCATCTACGGCTTCCGCGGCTCAAAGTCGGTCTTTTTCTCCAAAAAGTATGCCGACATGCAGCGCTCCGCCGGGGCAAGGCGGCTCTCGGTCAACTTCCGCTCGTCTGACGGCGTGCTCACCTTCGTCAATAAACTCTTCGGCGACATAATGACCCCCTCGTCCTGCGGCATCGACTACGCTGCGGAAGGCGTAATGAACCGCGGCGGCAAATATGCAGAGGGCTACGGCGAGGCGGGCATAGTGCTGTTCGGCAGGGACGAAAAGGAAAAGCCCGTACCCAAAGGCGTCTATTCGGTGCAGGAGCACCGCGGACAAAAGAGCGGCCACACCCGCGAGGGTTTGGCGGTGCTCAAGATCGTGCGCGAAGAGCTTTCGCGCAGCCATTACGACATAGAAAAGGGCTGCATGGTGCCCACTCAGCCGGGCGACATCTGCATACTCACCCGCAAAAACGCAGGCGACAGCACCCTCGGCATAGTGCGTGCCCTCACTGACGCAGGCTACGGCGTGGAGGGCGCGGGCGACGGCGACCTGTTAAAACGGCCCGAGATAAAACAGCTCTTGGATATTCTGTCCCTCATAGACAATTGTCAGCAGGATATTCCCCTTTCAACCGCCCTCCTGTCCCCCATAGGCGGTCTTACGCGCGACGAGCTCGCCCGCATAAGAATTTCGCAGAACACCGCGCAGCGGATGTCCTTCCGCGATTGCCTCGTCAACTACCGCAAGTATATGACCGATCCTTTGGCCTACAAAATTTCCGCCTTCTTCAAGCGCATAAACGACTACCGCCGCCTGTCCGACGTGCTCGGCGCCTCGTCGCTCATAGATAAGATCCTGTCCGATACGGGTCTCGGCGCAAAGCATTCGGCAAACGGCGGCACCAAGCTTTCGGGCGTGCGCAGGCTGCAGCAGGAGGCCTTTTCGGGCTCGGGAGAGCTGCACCTCTCCGCATTCCTCGCCCGCATAAAGGCGGCGGGCACCATAAAGGCGCCCGTGCCCTCCTCGTCCGACGCCATCAAGGTCGTCACTATGCACTCGTCAAAGGGGTTGGAGTATCCCGTCGTCATCGTCGCCGACATCGCCCGCCGCTTCCGCAAGAGCGACCTCTTAGAGACGCCATTCGACGACGAATACGGCTTTTCCCCCCGCGCGTTCGATATCGAACAAAAGCTCGTACGCTCCACCGTCCTGCGCGAACTGTGCGCAAAGCGCGCAAGGAGGGAGGAGATTAAGAACGAACTCAACCTCTTTTACGTCGCCTGCACGCGCGCCATGTGCAACCTGTATGTGCTCTGCGGCGAAATTCCCGCCTACGACCCCGCCGCATGGTACGAAGCCGACAGCTACGCAAAGATGTTCGATGTCACCCGCTATTCCCCCCGCGACATAGGCGAACTTACCGACTTCGGTGAGGAGGCCGCCCCGCCCGAAATTGTCGCCCGCACGCATGAGCAGGCCGACGTCGGCGCGCTGTTCAACGTCCCATATTCGCGGCCGTACAGCGTGCATTTGGCCGTCAAAACTTCGGCCTCGCAGATCCTGCGCGACTACGAGGAGGGGGCAGAGCACTATCTCTTCGGCGACGAATACGCTGAGGAGGGGGACGACGACCCCTCCCTTCCCTCGGGCAGGGAGGCGGGCACCGCCTATCACCGCTACCTTGAGAAATGCGACTTTTCCAAGCGCGACAGGCAGGGGGTGGAGGGGGAGCTCGAGCGCATGACCGAAGGCGGACTTCTGACCGCCGAACAGCGCGCCCTCTTAAGCGTCGACCGCCTCGTAAAAATACTGTCCATGCCCGCCTTTTCCGCCCTCGAGGGCGCCAATGTATGGCGGGAGCGCGAATTTTTGTGCTCCCTGCCCGCCAACGAGGTGTTTAACACCCCCGCGGACGACAAGGTGCTCGTTCAGGGCGCGATAGACCTTCTCGCCGTCGGAAGACGGGGCGTCATCATAATCGACTACAAGTTCGTCCGCCTCACTCCCGAGCAGATAAAGCTGAAGTATAAACCTCAGCTCGATTTATACAAAAAGGCGGTCAGCCTCATTGCCAAGGTGGATATAAATACCATATCCGCCCGCATAATCGATTTGCGGCACCTCGAGGAAATAATCGTCTGAAATATCGCTTAATCGACAATATATCCGCCCGTTTGCACTTGCGGGCGGATATAATTTTGTTACTATGGATGCTGTACAAAAATTTTTCGGCGCTGTCTACTCGTGGCTTGCGTCGGTAGAATTCGGGCGGTTGGTCACCATAACGCTCTGCGTATACGGCGCGCTCATGCTCGTCTACGCACTTGCATGCGCCTTCAGCCGCTCCCTGCGTGCGGCAGGCAAGCGCCCCGTCTTTCACTTTGTCAACGCCTTCACCGCCCTGTTTTTTGCCGAACTGCTCATAGGCATGGAGGTGCAGGCGGCGCTCTTCTTTGCCGTGCTCTTTTGGTTGGCGGGCTACCTTTATTACGGCGCCGTGTGCGCCCTCACCCGCAAAAAGCCTGCGCCGCAGCCGCGCACATCGGGCGTAGTCTCCGCCCTGCCCGAACATTCCCGCCCCCGTCCCTCGGCACAGGGCGTGCCCGCGGCAAACGGCTCCGTCCGCCTCGACCACGCGCTGTCCATTGCCGACAAACTGCTCTTAAAACAGCTCTCCCGCGCGGACAGGCAGGAGCTTGAAAAAATCAAGACCAACCTCACTGTCCTTCAGGTCAAGGGCGACCCCTCCCCGCAGGAGGGCGAAGTCATCAACGCACAGTTTGCATCGCTTTTAAAGCTCATGTCAAAGTACGGCTATTAGCGCCCATCATCGCCTCCAAAAACATGTCCTTGGCGGCAATGGCGGCGGCAGTGCCGTTTTTGTCCTTAAGTATGGCAATATCTCCCAAACATACGCGCTCGGCAGGGTAACTTTTGCCGTTTATCACACAGCTTTTAATTTCAAACTGCTTCAAAACATAGTCCTCTATATACCCCAAAAAGTTGCCGCACTCGTCGTAGCAGGGCGCATTCAGTCTCAAAGCGCCCCTGCGCGTGCGCTTTTTACCCTCGGTTTGGTACACTATGGCGTCGGCGGTGCGCACAATTTTGTCGGGCTCTATAAAAAATTCGCGCTCGTTTTCGTCAGCGCACAGCAGGGCGGCTATGCCCGCGCCCTCTTTTATTGCGGCTAAAACATAGCCCCGCCTTTTGCCGTCCACGCGCTCGGCGGGCAGCGAATACAGTTTTGAAAGATTCATAACTCATTTTCTCCTTTTTGCTCTATCCTACTTATATACTGCGCTTAAAATGCGCGCGTCGGCGCGCTTTTTTTGAGCTTTTTTGTCGGGTTTGCTCTCCGCCCGTGCGCGGCGCGCCCGCCGCCGCGGCGGGCGCGCCGCTTTTTGTTTCAATTTCTATTGACGGCGGCCCCTCCGTGTGATATAATTTTATTGCAACATGGAACGTTATATCGCATTCGACATCGGTGATAAGCGCATAGGCGTGGCCGTCTCCGACCCCTTCAATACATACGCCCTGCCCTCGCAGACGTACTTCCGCAAGGGTTTTAAGCAGGATATTCAGGCCCTCGCTTCGCTTGCAAAGGAAAAGGGCGCAACGGCAATAGTGTGCGGCCTGCCCGTCAATTTCGACGGCTCCGACGCCCTTCAGACCCAAAAGACCCGCCGCTTTATTGATGAGCTCGTTCAGGCGGTGGATATTCCCGTCATCTGCGAGGACGAGCGGTTCACCACCATGATGGCGCACGAAACTCTCATCTCGGAGGGTATGCGCCGCGAAAAGCGCAAAAATTATGTCGACGCTTTGGCCGCCGCCAACATTCTTGACGGCTACCTCAACAAAATCAACAAGCGTTAGCGTTGAGGCGCAAGCGCATTTTTAACCGATAATTAAAGGAGGACATATCCAATGGCAAACGACGACGAACTTCTTGAAGATAACGACGAAGAACTCATCGAACTTGTGGACGAGGAGGGCAACGTAATCAACTTCAGACTGTTAGACGTAACCGAATACAAGGGCGAAAAGTACACCCTTCTTCTCGCCGCCGAACCCAACGAAGAGATCGCCGAGGACGAGGTCGTCATCTTCCGCTATAACGAGGCCGAGCAGACCCTCGACCCCATAGAGAACGAAAACCTTCTGCAGGAAGTTTTCGACTTCTATCAGAGCGAAGCTGACGAGGACGAAGAGGGCAACTGATTTTGCTGCATAACTTTGCGGCGCGGGCGCAACGCGCCCGCGCCGCTTTTCGTATAACGTAAACAACAGTATTCTATTTAATCTCCCCTTGTGTAAAAGGGAATGAACGCAACACCCCAAGCCCCCCTTGTGTAAAGGGGGGATTGTAGGCGCGTAGCGCCGTAGAAATTAAAAAGAAAAACAATCCCTCAGTCTTGCTGTCGCTAACGCTTACGCAAGCCGGCTCCCTTTACACAAGGGAGCCCATGATGCGGCATATTTTTGCAATTCGACGCCACATATATTGCGGGCAATCAAAAATTTTGCCGAAAAATGAAAATTGCATATTGACAAAATCTTAGACATAATGTATAATTATCACAAGGTTGCCGCATAAAACGGCAGCCAAATAATAGGCGGACGGCAGTCCGCAAGGGAGAAATTATTGAAATGAAAAAGATGAAGAAGATTGCAACTGCAATTGTTGCCGCTCTCGCGGCGGTCGTGCTCGCAGTGGCTTTCGCCGCATGCGCAGGCAATTATGCCGGAACGTATAAGTTCTCGTCCATGAATATGGATATGGGCGGCGTAACTGTGGAATTGAAAGCCAATGAAGCTTTTATGGGTGTCACAATTACCGAGGACGCATATGTCCTTGAAGTCAAAGATGATAACACATGGACTTTGTCTGTAAACTTCATGGGTGAAACTGCTGTTGAAAGCGGCACATGGCGCGACGACGGCGGCCTCATTCTTGTCGCCTCTGACGGCAGCGAACAGTCTGTCGATGTTAACGGCAACAATCTCGTCATGAGCTATTCGGACAGTGATATGTCCGCTTCCATAACTTTTGTAAAACAGTAAAATAAATTGCTTTAAGGGCGGGCGTCTGCGCCCGCCCTTAAAATTTATCCGCATGGGGGAACACCGCATGAAAAAATTTATTACCGCAATACTAACAGTGCTGACGGCGGCAGTGCTCGCCGTGGCGTTTGCGGCCTGCTCGGGCGACTATTCGGGCACATATAAGCTTTCGTCGCTGCGCATAGACAGTGCCGACGGCTCAAGCACCACAGTCCCCGCGGGCGGGTCCTATATGGATATTTCGTACACGCAGGACTCCTACGTTCTTCACATGAGCGACGACAACTCATGGTACATGACCATGCAGTTTGAAGACGAAACCGAAAGCGAATACGGCACATGGCGTGACGAAGGCGGGGGAAACCTCGTCCTCACCGACTCCTACGGCGACGAACTCTCCACCACCGTCGACGGCGACACGGTAGTTGTAGTGTTGCCCGATGATGACGTCACATATTTCGTAACCATGGTCAGACAATAACGGCTTTAAAAATGTCTGTCGGCGGCGGGCGCATAGCAATGCGCCCGCCGCCGACCTTATTATAGCCGCAACTGTTAGTAAATTAAGTGAAGTACACGGCCTGCGCCGTGTGTGAAGTAGTGCGTTGCACTGTGAAGTATAAGCTTGCGGCTCATGTGAAGTTTTTCCTCCCGCTGTCATCTTGAGCACAGTCGAAAGATCCGGTGCGGAACGCACCTTAGCGGGAGGAAAAGTTATGGAAAAAATATTTATACCGCCACTTGCGCCGCAGGTGCAAACTTCACTGCACAGCAACTTCACTCATTGCTATAGGCAATGAACTTCACTTTGCGGCTGTGCCGCAAAACTTCACATTATATGACTGCGTACTCGCAGATTTCTCCTCGTCGGGGCAAACTTCGCTCTATGCAAGCCGTGAACACATGCCTTGCAACATCGCTGTGTTGCCCCTCCTCTTCGCGCAAATACTACAGTTTTGCGCGAGTGATAAGGCTTATCAAGCTCACTTAGTCGAAATGACAGAAAATCCCTTGTGTCATTTCGAGTGGAGGGCGAAGCCCGCAGCCGAGAAATCCCCCCATCGAAGTCTCAAAGGGTCATAAATCCTGACAGAGTATATAATTGGCGTCCACATCTAGCACTTTGCAAAGATTAGCAAGAGTGTCAAGCGCGGGCAATTTTCTTCCTGTAATGTAGCATGAAATTTGTGAACGGTTAATGCCTATTTTAGATGCTATCTCATTTTGAGTCATACCGCTCTGCTTTATGCTTTCCGCCAACCTTGCCTGAATTTGTTTCGTCGTTATCATTTTTTTTCTCCATTAAGTATTTTAATAATTATAGTGTCTATCGGACACATTTTGCTTGACATGTGTCTAACGGAAACGCTATTATAAAAACGCTATTATAAAAGTATCTGTTAGACCGCTGCCCCTTAGTAAGTGGGAGGGCGGAAGCGCGAATTTTATCCCGAGGTTAATTGACAAAATGCGCAAGGCATTGTATAATACCTTCAAATTGCGGCAAAAATCCGCAAAGCAACGCCACTTATCCCAAAGAGGAGTACCGTTTATGAAAAAATTATTGTCCGCCCTGTGCGCCGCGCTCACCGTTGTCGTGCTCGCAGTCTCGCTTTCGGCCTGCGCCAACGCCCTTGAGGGCAAAAGATATATCTTCAGCGAAATCCGCGTTGAGTATGCCGACGGCATAACTCAGGAACAGCGTGACCGCTTAGATCTTATCGCCGAGGCGAACGAGGCCATTTATTACAACACCACCCTCGAATTCTTCAGCGACGGCACCGCAAACGTCGGCGGCCGCACCGTGGAATATGTAATAGACGGCGACAGCGTAATGCTGGGCGGCGTGGATTCGTTCGGCTCAAGTTACCTCATCTCAGGCAACGAGCTCATCTCCACAAGCACGTCGCCGCTCGGCACCATGACGCTCATTTACGAACGTCTTTAACTTCAGCAACTTTCAAATGCCCGCGGCGGCGCAAAATTTTGCGCCGCCGCGGGCATTTTAGCACTCGGCTTACCAAAAAATGCCATATATTATGGTAAATGCGCCCTCTTTTTGCTTTACAAAGGGTCATTTTTTTGCTAAAATATCAACGCTATAAAAATTCACACCCGCAAGGCAGGCGGCCCGTGGCGGAAAAATTCTTTTTCAGTTCCGCAATAACCGTCATACAAACTGCGCTTACGGGGAGGTTTAACGGAGGAATTAAAATGGCAGTTATCACTATGAAGCAGCTCTTGGAAGCGGGCGTTCACTTCGGCCATCAGACTAGAAAGTGGAACCCCAAAATGAGCAAGTACATGTACGCAGCCCGCAACGACATTCACATCATCGACCTTCAGATGACCGTCGGTCTCATCGAAGAGGCTTACAAGTTCGTCGTTGAAACGGTAAAGGAAGGCAAGTCCATCCTCTTTGTCGGCACAAAGAAGCAGGCTCAGGAGGCAATCAAGGAGGAGGCAGAACGCTGCGGCATGTTCTATGTCAACTCCCGTTGGCTTGGCGGCACCCTCACCAACTTCAAGACCATCCGCTCGAGAATCGACAGAATGGTCAAGCTTGAAAAGATGGAGGAGAGCGGCGAGTTCGACCTTCTTCCCAAAAAGGAAGTTGCAAAACTCAAGGAAGAGATGGCAAAACTTCAGACCAACCTCGGCGGCATTAGGAACATGAACAAGATGCCCGGCGCAATGTTCGTCGTCGACCCTCATAACGAGGATATCGCCGTATCCGAAGCCCGCAAGCTCGGCATTCCCGTAATCGCCATCACTGATACCAACTGCGATCCCGACCTCATCGACTATGTCATCCCCGGCAACGACGATGCTATCCGCGCCATCAAGCTCATCGCAGGCGTAATTGCAAATGCCGTAATCGAGGCAAATCAGGGCGAAACCCCCGTCGTTGAGCAGGCTCTCGAAGAGCAGGCTGAAGAGCAGCTCGCCGAACCCGCTTCCGTTGAAGAAGTTGTTGAGGCAGCAGAGGAAAACAACTAATTTATAAATATAATCTACAAGTCACAGGTGTCGTCAGCCAAGACTTAAATAAAAAATAATAACGATGCAAGGGGAATTGACTTCCCCGCAGCAGCCCCAATTTGCGCATACCTGCGCCTCAGCGGGGCGAATTTGCGCGATTAAATAAAAAGTGTGCTACAACTAATCGCGCAAAGAGGGGCAGCTCCCCTCAAAATAACGGCAAGTCGCAGGCGTCGTCAGCCAAGACTTGCGTTAAGGAGGATTTTATGGCTTTCACAGCAAAGGACGTTATGACTCTGCGCGATAAGAGCGGCGCAGGCATGTTGGATTGCAAAAAGGCACTTACCGATGCAGACGGCGACATGGAAAAGGCAGCCGAACTGCTCCGCGAAAGGGGAATTGCCAAGGCAGTCAAAAAGGAATCGAGAATAGCTGCAGAGGGCGCCGTCGGCGCATATGTCTGCCCCGAATGCGGTGTGGGCGTTCTGCTTGAAATCAACTGCGAATCCGACTTCGTATCCGCAGGCGAAAAGTTCAAGGGCATAGTTGCTTCGGTTGCAAAGGTCATTGCACAGAACAAGCCCGCAGACGTAGAGGCCCTCAACGAGTGCAAGATAGGCGACGAAACCGTAAAGCAGTATATCACCAACGCAACTGCGGTCATCGGCGAAAAAATTTCTATCCGCCGCTTTGAAATCTATGAGACGACGGGCAAGATTGAAACCTACATCCACATGGGCGGCAAGGTCGGCGTTATGATCGACGCCGTAGATTTTGTTGCCGGTAGCGAAGAGACCCTTCACGACATCGCCCTTCAGATCGCCGCTTCCAAGCCCGGCTATGTCACCGAGGCCGAAGTTCCCGCCGAAGTCATCGCCAAGGAAAAGGAAATCATGCTCGTTCAGATGCAGAACGACCCCAAGAACGCCAACAAGCCCAAGGAGATCCTCGAAAAGATCGTCGCAGGCAAGATGGGCAAGTTCTATTCGGAAAACTGCCTCATGGATCAGCCCTTCGTCAAGGACGACAGCTTAAAGGTTTCTCAGGTAATCGGCAATAAGTTCAAGGTTGCCCGCTTTGTCCGTTGGGAGATGGGCGAAGGCATCGAAAAGAAGAAGGAAGACCTCTCCGAAGAAGTTGCAAAGCAGGTCGCCGCAATGAAGAAGAACTAATTTAAATTAGTACTGATTGCGCTTATTCAATAATATTTTTCTCTTTTTGTCCCGCGCACGGCGTTCGCCGTGCGCGGGAATTTTTTTGTGCCTTATTGCCGTAGCCGCCATGTCATTTCGACCAAGCCCGCCTTTTTTCCTCCCTGTCATTTCGACCGAAGCACCTGTAGGGTGCGAAGTGGAGAAATCTGCGTGAACGAAGTTGATATATGCGCCCCCTTTGTCCGTCGCTACCATTGTCATTTCGAGCGTAAGTCGAGAAATCTGCGCGATAAGCGCGACAATGGTAGCTCCGAGATTTCTCCGCGTTGGTCGAAATGACAAAGGGGGTGCGCCTTCGGCGGGGAGGCTCGAAATGACAAAGGGGGCGGTCTCTGCAAATATTGTCACAAAAAGTAAAATACGGGCACACGGCCGCATTGCGGCAAATGCGTACGTTAAATTTGTGCGAAATTATTAAAAAAAATATTGTCAAGTCGCTTCAAGTATGTTATAATTCAAAGGATAAAATAATGGGGCAGGCGTAAATTTTTTGCCTTTCCTTCAAAGCGGAGGTAACATGCAGCCTAAGTACAAAAGAGTGCTAATCAAACTTTCGGGCGAGGCCCTTGCAGGTCCCGCAGGCCACGGCCTCGATGAAGAGGTCATCTCCTACGTCGTCAACCAAATCGTCGAAGTGCACAACATGGGCGTGGAAATAGCCCTTGTCATCGGCGGCGGCAACTTTTGGCGGGGGCGTCAGGGCAAGAATATGGACAGGACTACTGCCGACCACATGGGCATGCTTGCCACGGTAATGAATTCCCTCGCCATGATGGACGCCTTAGAGCAGCGCGGCGTACCCACCCGCGTGCAGACGGCGCTCATAATGACCTCCGTCGCCGAGCCTTACATTTTAAGAAAGGCCCTGCACCACTTCGAAAAGGGCAGGGTGGTAATAATGGCCTGCGGCACGGGCAATCCCTATTGCTCCACCGATACGGCGGCGGCACAGCGCGCGTGTGAAATTCAGGCCGACGTACTCATGCTCGCCAAGAATATCGACGCCATTTACGACAGCGACCCCAAGCTCAATCCCAATGCCAAAAAGTATGACCATATAAATTATATGGATATAATCAAAAACGGCATAAAGGCCATGGACACTACGGCCGCAACCATGTGCATGGAAAATAACATCCCCGCTATCGCCTTCGGCCTTGACGAAAAGGACTCCATAATCCGCGCCGTCTGCGGCGAAAAGTTGGGCACTTTAATCGACAATAATTGAGAGAGGTATAATATCATGTTAGAAAACGATCAGGTAGAGGAAATAATCTTGACCCTCGACGACAAGCTTTCCAAGACGATCTCTGTGCTTGAGGAGGACTTCTCCGCCATCCGTGCGGGCAGGGCCAATCCCCACATCTTAGATAAGGTTATGGTCGATTATTACGGCGCCATGACTCCCGTCTCGCAGACCTCCAACATCTCCGTGCAGGAGGGCAGGTGCCTCGTCATTTCCCCGTGGGATATGTCCCTCTTAAAGGGCATCGAAAAGGCCATTCAGACCTCCAACATCGGCATCAATCCCACCAACGACGGCAAGGTAATCCGCCTTGTATTCCCCGAACTTACCGAGGAGCGCAGAAAGGATCTGTGCAAGCAGATAAAGCGCATGGGCGAGGACGCCAAGGTTGCCGAGCGCAACAACCGCCGCGAGGCCATGGACTCCTTAAAGAAGCTCAAGAACGACAAAGTGCTCTCCGAGGACGAATATTCAGCCTACGAAAAGGACGTTGAAAAGATGGTGTCCGACGCCGTTTCAAAGATCGACAGCGTAGTTTCCGCCAAGGAAAAGGAAATTCTCACCATTTAATGAAACAGGACATTGCCAATATCCCCCGCCATGTGGCCGTCATAATGGACGGCAACGGCAGGTGGGCAAAAAAGCGGCTCATGCCCCGCACCTTCGGTCACAACGCCGGCATGAACGCCATGATAGCCATGGCGCGCAAGGCAAAGAGCATGGGCATACGCTACCTCACGGTATACGCCCTCTCCACCGAAAATTTGTCCCGCCCCAAGGAGGAGCTTGAGGGGCTGTATAACCTCTTCCGCAAATATTTTACCAAAAACGTCAAAGATCTGTATGCCGAGGGCGCGGCCGTCAGGGTAATAGGCGACATAACCGCCCTGCCCCAAGACGTGCAGACCCTCATAGAGGAGGGCGTTAAAAATTCCCCCGCAGACGCGCAGTTCTTTGTAATTCTTGCCCTCAACTACGGCGCCCGCGCAGAGCTGACCCGCGCCGTCAACGCGGCAATATCCCGCGGCGAAAGGGTGGAGGAGGGGGATATCTCCTCCCTGCTCTACACAAAGGATATCCCCGACCCCGACCTCATAATACGCACGGGCGGAGAGCTTCGCCTCTCCAACTTTTTGCTGTGGCAGGCCGCCTATTCCGAGCTGTATTTTACCGACGTGCTCTTTCCCGACTTCGACGAAAAGCAGTTCGAAAAAGCCATAGCCTCCTACTCGGGGCGCAACAGGCGTTTCGGCAAGATATAAAATATAAAGACCTCGCAATATGCCGCAACCAGCGGCATTTTGACGGTAAGACGAAAATAAGAAATTCCACATTGCGCATAGAGCGCAAGGAGAAACAATGCAACAGGACAATAACCGGCAACAGCAGACGCCGGCACCCCCCAAGGAAAACATGAAGGCCCGCACCGCCACGGCGGTGGGATATGTCGTTGTCCTTGTAGGGCTCATCGCCATGAAGGCATGTATCCCCGACGGATACGGCGCCATCGGCTTCGACTTACTTTTTTGGGCGATATCCCTCATCGGCGCTTACGAATTCATGCGCGCCATGGGCTGCATATCGCGTGCGCAGTGGTGGTGCACAATGACGACGTGCGCGCTCATAATCCCCACCTTCGTCATAACCAAGATGGTGTTGGAGGCCAAGGGCGACCCGCAGGCATGGCTGCCTGCGCTGCTCGTCTTAATGTCGGTGTGCAGTTTGGGCGCAATGGTCACGGCGGCCATGCTCGTCTTTGACTTCGGCAACAGCGACTTGAGGAGCACAACTTCCTCGCTCTTCTGCATACTCTACTGCGGCGTGCTCTGTTCGGTCAGCTCCAACATCAACCATATGGACACAAATTCCCTCCTCGGCGTAACGCTCATGTTCTGCATAACCGTCGCGGTGGACACCTTCGCCCTGCTGTTCGGCAAGATGTTCGGCAAGGCCATTCCCTTGAAGCTCGCCCCCCATACAAGTCCCAACAAGACGGTCGTCGGCTTTGTGGGCGGCATAATAGGCGGCATACTCGCGGCGATAGTCGTGTGGGGAATAGGCTGCGGGCTCGAAGCCTTCAGACTCGAATATTACGGCAAGTTCAGCCCGCTCGGCATACTCGTGCTCATCTCCATACCCACGTCGATACTCGCTCAGCTCGGCGACCTGTTCGAAAGTGCCATAAAGCGCGGGTGCGGCGTAAAGGATATGGGCAAGCTTCTGCCCGGCCACGGCGGCGTATTGGACAGATTCGATTCCATGCTCTTCGCTTCGGTCTCGATAGTCGTCTGCTTTATGATAATCCGCTGAATTTTCCCTCCCCACGCAAAAGAAAAGGCGCGGGGATATTTTATTTAACGGCCGCCCTGTGCGGCCTTTGCGGCAAAACGGCCTGTGCGGTTTGCCGCAACGCTGTCATTAAAATAAAATTTACGGGTATAATATTAAATGAAAACAATTGCCCTCGTCGGTTGCACGGGCTCCATCGGCCGTCAGACTCTGTCGGTGGTGCGCCGCAACCCCTTCAAATTCAAAATCAACTGCCTCGTCGCCAACACCTCGGCGGCAAAGTTGGGCGAGCTCGTTCAGGAGTTCCAACCGCTCACCGCGGCCGTCGCCTCGGGCGCGCCTTCGTGCGGCATAATGGGCGGCACGGCCTACTTTACGGGCGAAGAGGGGGCTCTTCGTGCCGTGGAGGAGAGCGGGGCAGATATAGTGGTCGTCGCCTGCGGCGGCTTTGCGGGGCTCAAGTATTCGCTGCTCGCCCTCAAAATGGGCGCGCGCCTTGCACTCGCCAACAAGGAGACGTTGGTGTGCGGCGGCGAATTGGTCATGCGCCGCCACGGCGAAATCGTGCCCGTCGACAGCGAACATTCGGCAATATGGCAGTGCCTCCATTACGAGTGCACTGCACCCTTCAAAAACCTCATAATCACGGCCTCGGGCGGGCCCTTCCGCGACAAAAATTTTGAGGAGTTGGACGGCGTAACGCCCGAACAGGCGCTCAACCACCCCACATGGCACATGGGCGCAAAGATCACCATCGACAGCGCCACCCTGCTCAACAAGGGGTACGAGGTCATAGAGGCGCACTACCTGTACTCGGCCGAATACTCTCGCATCAAGACGGTCATTCAGCCGCAGAGCATAATACATTCAATGGTCGAGTTCGAGGACGGCGCAATTCTCGCCCAACTGTCCAACCCCACAATGGAGCTGCCCATTCAGTTGGCGCTCAGTTACCCCGACCGCTACGACTGCGGCCTTAAACCACTCGACTTTTCCAAGGCGTTCTCCCTCGACTTCATCCCCCTTGACCGCAAAAAGTATCCCATGTACGACTTGGCTATCACCTGCGGGGAGGAGGGGGGCATTCTCCCCACGGCGCTCAACGCCGCAAGCGAGGAGGCGGTGCACGCCTTTTTAAACAAGCAAATAACCTTCTGCGACATATGGCGCGTTTCGCGCGAGGTGGTGGAAGGCACCCCCAACCGCCGTGCAATAACTTATGAACAATTGGCGGAAGTAGACAAGGTCGCCCGTGCGGCGGCGCAAAAAGCAATTTCTAAGAGGTATAATGGCACTTAATGCGCTCCTGAGCGGCGGCGTCCTCAATACAATTTTATCGGTATTGCTCGCAATACTCATTCTGCTCGTCATGATAACCGTGCACGAGTTCGGCCACTACGTTGCAGGCCGCGCCCTCGGCTTTAAAATCAACGAGTTCTCTATAGGCTTCGGCCCCGCAATCTTCAAGCGCAAGAGTGCAAAGAGCGGGCAGCTCTTCGCCGTGCGCGCCTTTCCCCTCGGCGGCTATTGCGCCTTCGAGGGCGAGGACGAGGAGGGCGAAAGCGAGGGCGCCTTCAACAAGCAGCACCCCTTAAAGCGCATAGTCGTGCTCATTGCGGGCGCGGGCTTCAACTACCTTTTGGCAATAATCATAATACTCATCTCAACCTTTGCCTTCGGTCAGATGGCCTACCGCGTAAACGCCGTCGAGGTCACGGCGGAATATACCGCCGAATACAGCCTGCAGGCGGGCGACACAATAGTGGACATCGACGGAAAGGACGTCTATCTCGCCGCAGATTTGGTTTCCGCCCTGCACGGAAGGGCGGAGGGCGAAGTGGTAGAGGTGGGCGTCATGCGCGGCGGACAGCGCGCCACCGCCAACGTAATGCTGCGCGCCGACTGCAATTTTGAAAATTCGGCGGATATCTCCCTCGCCTTCCACGCCCTCGGCGTCGGCACATACGAAAACGAGCAGGGCGCCTTTTACGACCTCTCCACCGTCAACTGCAAGTTCGGCTTTTGGGAGAGCATAGGCCGCTCCTTCATGTACTCGTTCAAAATCGCCGGCACAATCTTTACCGTTTTGGGCGAACTGTTGACGGGCAATTTAAGTTTGGACGCCGTCGGCGGCCCCGTCACAACCATAAAACTAACAAGTGAAATCGCCTCGCAGGGGGTGCAGAACTTTTTGGAGATTGCGGCATATATCGGGGTCAACCTCGCCGTATTCAACCTTCTGCCCATCCCCGCGTTGGACGGCAGCAAGGTGGTGTTCTGCCTCATCGAGTGGATATTCAAAAAGCCCGTCCCCCGCAAGGTGGAGGCGGTCATCCACGTCATCGGCTTCGCCCTCATCTTAGGCTTCGCCATTTTAGTCGACGTATTGCAATTTTTATGATATGGCGGCACATATGTCGCAGATAATGCCCCTTGCCGCACGAGGCAAGGGACAAAAAATAAGCGGCGCGATGGTAAAAACCATCGCGCCGCGTTTACTGTGCGGTATTGTTGCTGTCAGGCTTTTTCGGCCTTCTTAGTTTCGAACGCGGTAGCCTGGACTTTTCTGACCTGCGCGTTGAAGGAAGGCGTGCTGAAAACTACAATTCCGACCGCGATTGCGATTGCTATATCGGCGAACACGAACGAGTTGTAAGCCATACTATATATCCATACATTGTTGAGTGTGGAATACTCGGAAAACGCGAATACGCCCGAAAGTATGTGCGAGATATACCTTAAAAGACAACCGACAATTGCGCCGAGGGTGAATTTTATCTGCGGGAATTTGTCGAGCGCCTTAACCCTTGAAAACATGCCTGCGAGACCTATTGCCGAGAAAGCTACGGGGTAGTCCAGAAGGAACTGGGCGGGGTGTATAAGCCAGGGATCCTGTACAGCCTGCAATATGCCGTAAGCAAAGCCGGCAATAACGCCTTTTCTCACGCCGTACATGTACGAATAAATCATGAGGGGGAGGAGCGAGGCGAGCGTAAGCGAGCCGCCCTGGGGCATCTCGAAGAACTTTATGTAAGACAAAGCAAAGCTCATTGCAATGCAGATGCCCGCATACGAAATGGATTTGGAGTCGTAGCCCTTCTTTTCGCCTTTGCCGAAAAAGAACGCGAGCAGCGCAATGACGATTATGACGCCCGCCGCGCAAACGTAGAGCAAAGCGTTTTCAGTGGGGGTGATTTCGGCGCCGTTGTTGGATTCCGCATTGCCCGAATTGAGGTAGACGATGAGACAGACAAGCAATGCGACGAGCGCGGCGCCCGCGAGCGAAGCCGCCGTTATCAGCGTAATTTTAAAGGTTTTGCGGCTGAACAGCGAAGCAATATAGCTTGCAATGAGACCGAACACGATTACAGAGCCGAGCACTATTGCGGGAATGTATACAAGACCGCGTATTCCGTCGTAGTCGGCATAGCCTTTTTCTTCAATCTCTGCAAACCCAAGTGCTAGCATTATCACCAAAACGGTCAGGATAAATCCTGCGGCAATGAGCGCGCAACCTTTTATAAAGGCGGAAAAGCTTTCGGGCTTTTTGAGTTTCACGACGATTCCGACGGCAATCATCACCACGACCATTGCTATCGCAAGATAAAAGAATATCTGCGTGAGCAGGTTGTTGGCGTATTCCGTCCATACGTCTGCGTACGCATAATATGCCTCTCCGTCGATTTCGACTTCGCCGGCATGCGCACTTAAAAGTGAATTTAACATAAAACCTCCTTTTACCGCCGTGAAAAAATATATCCCCGCGCAATGGCGCAGGGATACACTAAAAATTCTACTCCTGTGTGTCTTATCGCTCAACCATTACGTTGCCGATTCAAAGGGTATAATCTCAGCCCCCATAAAAGTTTTTAGGGACACCCCCGACGGTAAATTTAATTTTGATAAACAAATTATATTTCATTTGCGCCCCAAAGTCAATTGAAATTGCGCTTTAATTGTTATATAATGTATTAGTCAAGTAAATTAGTCAAGGAGTAACACCCATGCCCTATAATTTTTACGCCTTTATGGACAGAATGAAGTATATAAAAAGGTGGTCGCTCATGCGCTCGGTGAGGGAGGAGAACATAATGGAGCACTCCCAACAGGTCGCCATGCTCGCCCACGCGTTGGCGGTCATAACAAACAGGCTGTACGGCGGCAATGTGGACGAGAGCAAGGGCGTGCTCTACGCCGTCTATCACGAGTGTTCGGAGGTAATGACGGGCGATCTTCCCACGCCCATAAAGTATTTCAACAACAACATAAAGGGCGCGTATAAGGATATTGAGGCCCGCGCCTGCAAAAAGCTTTTGTCCATGCTCCCCCAAGAGCTTGAGGAGGGGCTTGAGCCCTTTGTCCTCGCCGACATGGACAGCGAGGAGTACAAAATTTTAAAGGCCGCCGACCGATTGGCGGCGTATATAAAGTGCCTTGAGGAGCACCGCTGCGGCAACACCGAGTTCGAGAAGGCCAAAAAGAGCATTGAGGACGACCTTCACTCCCGCAATATGCCCGCCGTGGAGTACTTCATGCAAAACTTTATTCCCGCCTTTTTACTCACTCTCGACGAGTTGGAAGGAGGTATTGATTAAAATTACTTTTAATCAAGTTATGAGTTGCGGCAAGCCGCAACGTTTAGGGTTATGATTGCGCCTTTGGCGCAAATTATGAGCGCGCAGGCGGTTTTCCGCCTGCGCGCGTTTTGATATAATTGTCGATATATCTCCCATTGGTTACCATATTGTCATACTGAGCGAAGCAGAGTTTAACACTGCGTAGTCGAATGTATCTGACTCGGTTATTATCCGGTCAGATCTTTCGACTCGCCTATGGCTCGCTCAAGATGACAGAGGGGGGGATAACTCGCGTTACTCACTAATGAAAAGAACACCTAAAGTATTTCTTCCGCAGTGGCTTGTTATTATCGAGCCCGCCCCCGTTTCAATTACTTCGTCGAACTCAAACATTTCAGCAACAGCCTTCTTTGCAATGTCCACAAGCTGCTTGTCCGCAGAGGAGTGGGTTATAAAGCACCTCGTCCTGTCGTAGTGGCGGTACTGCGCGCGCAGATCGTTTATATACGTCTTTATGCACCTCTCCATGCTGCCCATATATTTCTTTTTGGCGACAAGCTGACCCTCGCTGTCCTCCTCGATGAGGGGGTGTAGCTTTAACACCTTGGCGCCGAGCATGGCGGCAAGCGAGCATCTGCCGCCCTTGTGCAGGTAGTTCAAATCGTCGGGCACAAAGGAAGTGTTGACAAGGGGGGTGAGCGCGGTTATGCGCTTTACAATTTCGGCGGCGCTCAGACCCTCTTTTTTGAGGTCGCACGCCTTCATTACAAGCAGACCCTGACCGGTGGAGAGCGCCTTGCTGTCCACAACAAACACCTTGCCCTTGAAATTTTTGGCCGCAATGCACGCCGCCGAATGGCTCGACGACGCCTTGGATGAGATGTTGAAGTGTATCAGCGCGTCGTTGCCCTCAAGCTGTTTTTTGAAGAACGCCGCGTATTCTTCCGCGGAGCCTGCCGCCGTCTTGGGAAGAATGCCGTTTGCGGCAACATAGTCGAATATGTCCTGCGGCACAATGTCAATTCCGTCGCGGTATGATTGCTCGCCGAGTATTACCTGCAGCGCAAAAATGCCTATGTCGTTTTGGGCAATAAGCTCTTCGCCGAGGTCGCACGTCGAATCGGATGTAATCTTAATTTTCATATGTTTTCCCTTATTCAATGCTTGATAATAACATTGTACCACCTGTCGCTAAAAATTACAAGTGGATAATGCAAAAAAGTAATTTTTAGTGTAATGTGTAACGGCAAGTTCGCGGAGTATGGCGGGGTCACCCCGCCGCGCAACCTGAAGTTGCGAAAAAAGCACGCCAAAGTCGGTTGAAAATGTCGAAATTATACTGTATAATGTAATTACAAAACCTAAGGAGGGCAGCTATGTCATTCGCAGAAAATTTGCAAACCTTAAGAAAACGCGACAAAATCACGCAGGAAGAGCTTGCAGACAAACTTCAGGTCTCCCGACAGTCGGTCAGCAAGTGGGAAACGGGCGAGGCCTATCCCGAAACCGAAAAAATAATTGCCCTGTGCGATATATTCCAAGTGTCAATGGACGACCTGATGCGCGGCGACGTAGCCGCGTCCAAGGCTCCCGCTGACGAACAGCCCAAAGACGGAGGGGAAGTTTACTCCGGTTCCGCAAGCCAAGCCGACCAGCACGACATTGACGAGGAATCCGAACATATTAAAAATGCCGACCCCGGTTTGGCCAAAAAGGTCGCGCGCATGAAGGCGGCAGGCGGTGCCGTAAACGGCGCCATCATGGCGGGTGCAGTCATCTCCTTCTTCTGCATGGGCGGCATGCTGAATTTATGGCACCCCGGATGGCTTGTCTTTCTGTTGGCGCTCAGCCTGTGCGCATTCTTCGACGCGGTGTTTGCCAAGAACGAAGATAAATTGCTCCGCCCGCTCGCATCCCGCGTATTCAAGGGCCTTGCAGGCATGACCATGCTGTTGAGCGTAACCATATATCTTTTCATCGGCTGCGTCTACGGAATATGGCATCCCTCGTGGGTCATATTCATAATAGCGCCCTTCTTAATCGGCGCGTTCGACGCTATCTCCAAGGCCGCGAATAAATACGGCGAAGAGAATGAATAAAATAAAAAAAACGCCATCGCAAGATGGCGCTTTTTTTATTGTATAACGAAAACCACACGCTGAGCGTGTGGTCAGTAAAAAAGCGGAAGCGTTGCAAATAAAAACCTC
>CALVPX010000021.1 GCA_944354265.1 uncultured Clostridia bacterium
GCGCCGGCCCCCCACCCCGGTGCGCGTCCGCTGGGCGGAGCGACGAGGCCCGACCCCGATGAGGGCGAACAGGGCGGCACCACGACCCCCGACCCCGATGAGGGCGAGCAGGGCGGTACCACAACGCCCGACCCCGATGAAGGAGAAGAGGGCGGCACCACGACCCCCGATCCCGACGAGGGCGAGCAGGGCGGCACCACAACGCCCGACCCCGATGAGGGCGAGCAGGGCGGCACAACAACGCCCGACCCCGATCCTCAACCCGACCCTAATCCCGGCGGCTCTACAGGCGGCGGTACAGGAAGCGGCTCTCAGGGCGGAGGAACGACAATTCCCGCAGAGGGCGCGGTGCAAATAATTTCCGCCGAGGGCAGCCTCGAAAGCGCTTACATCACATGGGAAATCGACCAAAGTTTTGCGTGGTACAATGTCTACTATAAAGCTAATGGCGCTTCAGACAGCGCCTATGTGCTCATTGACGCTCCGTTGGTGCGACAGTACAGCGACTATATGCGCGCAGATATAATCGGCCTTGCCGCAGGTGAATACGATATCTTAATTGTTCCCGTGGATGAAAACGGGCAGGAACTTGAAGAATATTCGACTACTGTTGAAAATATCGCCGTTGAAGCTCACGACCGCAGCGGCTTCGCCTTTGTAAACGGCACTTCCTCCGGCGCATATAACGACGACGGCACTTTAAAGTCCAATGCATATGTCATATATATCACCGAGCAGACTAAGAACACCGTCACCCTAAACGTCGTAACAAGCAGCAAGGGTGCAATCACTGCATGCACAGGTCTGCAGGCTATTCTAAACGCCTATAAAAAGGGTTACGAAACCCATCCCCTTTCAGTCCGTCTCATCGGCAACATAACCGACCTTGCCGAAATGGATAAGGGTGACATAGTAATAGATGAAATATCAGTTGGTGTCACCTTTGAGGGCATCGGCAGCGATGCCACCGCCAACGGATGGGGTCTGCGCATCAAAAATTCCTCCAATGTAGAGGTGCGCAACCTCGGCTTTATGAACTGCGACAGTAGCGAGGGCGACAACATAGGTCTGCAGCAGAAAAACGACCACGTTTGGGTGCACAACTGTGACCTCTTCTATGGCGACGCGGGTTCGGACGCCGATCAGGCCAAGGGCGACGGCGCCTTGGATACCAAAACTTCCACCTATGTCACCCACTCGTACAATCACTTTTGGGACAGCGGAAAGAGTAACCTTCAGGGAATGAAGAGCGAAACTACCGAAAACTATATAACTTACCACCACAATTGGTACGACCACTCCGATTCCCGTCACCCCCGAATACGCACCTGCACGGTTCATGTTTACAATAACTATTTTGACGGCAACTCCAAATACGGCGTCGGCGCAACCATGGGTTCAAGCGTCTTTGTGGAAAATAATTACTTCCGTTCAACAACTACTTTAAAGCCCATGCTTTCGTCAAAGCAGGGTACCGACGCGCAGGGAGACGGTACATTCTCGGGCGAAAACGGCGGTATAATCAAGTCATACGGCAACGAGTACGACGCCTCCGATGTCCGCCTTATAACCTATCAGCAGAACAGCACTAGCTTCGACGTGTACGATGCCTCTAGCCGCGACGAGGTGTTGCCTTCAACGGTAAAGACGCTTGCCGGCGGAACGACCTATAATAACTTCGACACTTCGGCCGCCATGTACGATTACTCCGTCGACACCCCCGAAGAGGCCAAGGCCAAGGTGGAAAAATATGCCGGCAGAGTGGGCGGCGGCGACTTTAAGTATGACTTTGACGACGAGAAAGAGGACGGCAACTACGACGTCATTTCGCAGCTCAAAACTTTGCTTGTCAATTATCAGACCGACCTTGTAAAGGTTGGTGGTGAACAGGCGGGCTCAACGGGTGGCAATACAGGCGGTGGCGAGCAGGGTGGCACCATAACCCCCGACCCTGACGAGGGCGAACAGGGCGGCTCCGAACAGGGAGGCTCAACCGTCGTTCCCGTAGAAGATGCTGCTATCGTCACATTTGACGGCGGCGAGTACGACTACAAAAAGCAATCTGCAATTGCCATAAGCGGAAACACAAGTACTTCAAAGGGCAGCGTCACATTCAACGGCGTAACTTACACCACTTGCCTCAAGATTGAAAGCAGCACGGCCATCTCCTTCAGTATAGGCGAGGATATGACCCTCGGGCTCTATTTCCCCGTCGGCGAAGCGGGAAAATGCATAAAAGTTGACGGCCAAGAGTATTCTGCAAATTCAAACGGCGTGGTGGAAGTGCAGCTCAAACAGGGTGCACACACCATATCCAAGAGCGACGTAATGAACCTGTTCGTTATAGTGCTTTCGCCTGTAAATTGATTGACGTAAACAAATAAAAAATGCAGTTGGCGCGGGCATATGCCCGCGCCAATTTAAAGTAAATTGTTAAAATTAAGGTGAAAATATGATAGAGGTAGTGGCGGCGGTCATCCGCCGCGGAGATAAAATACTCATCTGTCAGAGGCCGCAGGGCAAAAACCTTGCCGGCTTTTGGGAATTCCCCGGCGGCAAGGTGGAGGAGGGCGAAAGCAAGCCCTTCGCCCTCGCCCGCGAGTGCAGGGAGGAGCTCAACGTTGAGCTGCAGGTGGGGCAAGAGATTTGCTCGGTAACCCACGACTACGGCGCATACTCGGTGTACATCACCTTCTTCGAATGTGTGCTCGCCTCGGGCGAACCCACCTCGGCAGAGCATCAGGCAATTGAGTGGGTGCCGCCCGCACAGCTCAAAAATTACACCTTCTGCCCTGCGGACAGTTCCCTTATTGATAAACTTTGCCAATAAAACATGCCCGCCTGCTCCGCAGGCGGGCAATTGTCAAACATCCCCCGTTGTCATTTCGACCAACGCGGAGAAATCTCGTCGCTGCCATTGTCCGCTTGTTGCGCAGATTTTTCGGCAAGCTCGAAATGACAATGGCAGCGACGGACAACGGGGAATGTAATATACAGGCTCACCCTATCAGCGGGTGGTCTATGTTTATCTCGGCGTCAACGCCCTGTTCGGCCATAAAGGCGCGCGCCTTCTCCCTTGCCTCGTCGTCGCTCATCTCAAGCCCGAAGGGTATAACAATGTCAAAGAACACCTTTCTGCCGTCGGCGCCGCTCTCCACCTGCAAATCGTGTATGGTGGCGGAGGGGTCTATGCTCTTTGCCGCCTGTTCGGCCAAATCGCGCATTTCGCCGCACTTGCAGTCTGAGCACACGGGGTCCATGTGTATAACCGCCTCAATGCCGAATTTTTCGTCAATTTCGCGCTCAATGTGGTCTATCATGGAGTGAATTTCCACAAGGTCGCTGTTTGCGGGCACCTCCACATGAAAGCTTACAATGGCCTTTCCGGGGCCGTAGTCGTGGTAAATGAGGTCGTGCACGCCCAAAATGTTGGGGTGCTCAAGCGCAAGACTGTCTATCTTTTGGGCGAGCTCCTTGCTTATCGGCCTGCCCAACAGGGGCGCCTGCGTCTCCTTCAAGGCGCTTATGCCCTGTTTTAAGATGAACAGCGCCACCAATAATCCTGCCGCTCCGTCTATGGGGAAGGCGGTGTAGGGCGCGCACGCCGTGGCTATTACTACAACCAAAGTTGCCGCCACGTCCGAAAGGCTGTCCTTTGCCGTCGCCGCAATGGAGGGAGAATCTATCCTCTTTGCAATCTTGCGGTTAAAGTAGAACATCCAAAACTTGACCAATACAGCGGCAATGAGTATGCCCATTATCAGCCACGAAAACTGCGTTTCGCCGGGGGATATTATGCTCTCAACCGAAGTTCTGCCCAATTCAAGCGCCATGAATATTATGAGTATGGAGATTATCAATCCCGCAATGTACTCAATCCTGCCGTGGCCGAAGGGGTGCTCCTTGTCGGGCTTTTTGCCCGCCATTTTAAACCCTACAAGGGTTATTATGGACGAAGCCGCATCCGAAAGGTTATTCAGCGCGTCGCCGATTATCGCCACGGAGCCTGCAATCAGTCCCGCAACAAGCTTGCCTGCAACAAGCAAAATATTGAGTATAATTCCCGTTATGCCCGAAAGTCTGCCGCACGCGCCCCTCACTTCGGGGTCGTCGGCGCCGCCCTTTGGCACAAACAATTTCAATAAAAGTTCGCTCATTTTTTTGCTCCGGCCGCGGCGGCACAAGTTTTTGTGCCGCCGCGGCCCGTTTTCAGCATATTTTATCACTCCGCCGCGTTATTGTAAAGTATTATTCCATTATATGCCCTAATTCGCCCCGCAATTTCCCCACACTGTCATCTTGAGCGATGCGCCTTATTCCCCCTTTTGTCCGTCGCTGCCCATTGTCATACTGAGCGTAGCCGAATGTATCTCGCGCAGCTTCTGCGCGGACAATGGGCGGCTCCGAGATTTCTCCACGTTGGTCGAAATGACAAAAGGGGTGCATTTTTTTATTTTTGCGTATTGCGCAAAAGAGATATGTGTGCTACAATATAGTCGATACAGGGGGTGCTTTTATGATACTCGGCATAACGGTAAACAACTTTCTCGTGTTTGGCGGCGAGGCGCAAATGTCGCTTGCGGCCGACATGCGCATTAAAAAATTTTATTCCAACGTGCACTCCGTCGGGCCCTTCAACGTATTGAAATCGGCCTGCATCTACGGCGGCAACAACGTAGGTAAGACGTGCATGCTAAAGGCCATCGCCACGATAAAGGCGGTGCTCTTCGACATGGATACCGGCATACCCGTAAACATATTTACTGACGACCCCGTCTGTTCGCTCGGCGTGTCCTTCACTCACGGCGACAGGGCATTTTGCTATCAGTTCTCGTACGACACCACCGTCGAGGGCGGTCAGCCCCGCGGCTATGTCTACGAGCGGTTTGCCGAGCTCACCTGCGATAAGTCCTCAAATATAACCGAGCGCGAAATTTTCGTGCGCGACGCCGTCAACAATAAGTACTTTTTCGAGGGCAACGAGGGGCTAGGCGACCTTCTCGGCCTGCTTTCAACAAGCAATATCTTAATTTACACTGTAAACGACAAAAAATACCCCTCCGTGGCCGAATGCAAGAGCATACTGACCGATTTTGCCGGCTCCATAGAGGTGGTGGACATGAACAATATCCCCATCGACAAGACTGTGGACGTGCTCAAAAACAACCGCGCCATACGCGAGCGCACTGTCGAGCTCATCAAACTTGCCGACCTCGACATAGACGACTACGTCTATTCGGACAACACCATCCGCCCCGCCTCGTTCCGCCCGCAGGAAAACGCTTTGACCCTCTGCGGCAGCCCTGAGGACATGTACCGCCTCACCTCCATTCACCGCGGCAAGGCCGTCAGAAGCCTCACCTTCGACTCTACAGGCACAAAAAAGATGGTGGCCATTGCAAGTTACATAATCGAAGCGCTCACCGAGGGCAAGATTCTCGTCGTCGACGAGATGGACTCATCTCTCCACTTCAAGCTGACGAGGGCAATCGTCTCGCTGTTCAACAACGAATTGAACAGCTGCGCACAGCTCATCTTCACCGTGCACGACGTAACTCTCCTTGACTGCCGCCGCCTGTTCAGGCGCGATCAGATATGGTTTGCCTCCAAGGACGGGGAGGGGGTCAAGCTATATTCCCTCGCCTCCTTCATGTCGCGGAGCGGTGAGGGGAGCGACGCCGACATCATGGAGCGGTACAAGTCGGGCGACCTCGGCGCCCTGCCCGAGCCCGATCTGATAGCCGTTCTCCTCGGGAGGGACGAAGATGAAGAGGAGGCCTAAGCGCATCACCATTATCTGCGAAGGGTACGAGGAGTTCGACTACTTAATGGCGCTCCTTCACCTCGGGCTGTGGAACGAGGCGTACACCATACGCATAAAAAACGCCAAATCGCTTACCAACATTCCGCCCGTCTATCAGAACGAGTTTCAGAACGACAATGCCGATTTAATAGTCGTGTTCTGCGACACCGAAGTCTACCCCTACGATCAGTTCAAGTCCGTCTGCGACAAGATAGACCGCTTTCACGACAAGCGGGTCTCAAAGTACATAGTTTTCTTCTCCAACCCCTGCACCATGCAGGTTCAGCTTTCGCACTTTGCGCCTGTGCAGCTTGAAAGCAACTCCAAACACCGCAATTCGCCCATAATAAGGCAGCTTACGGGGGTGGATAACTACCGCGCTCGCGACGAACAGCGGCGCCTGATAAACAGGCAGATAACAAGGGACAACTATTACTACATGAAGGGCAACCTTGAACAGCTCTCGCGCGACTACAAGGTAAAGCCCTCCACAAACTTTTTGACCCTCTTAAACTATCTTGAAAATCCCAACCCCTCGTGGGTGACCCGCATAGCCAAAAAGCTTTGATATGCACGCAGAATAATTTAATTGCCATCAATATGGGTGCGCGCACATCTGTGCGCGCACCCATATCTCTTAAAAATTGCAAAAGTCGGCCGCGGAGGCACATATGTGCCGCCGCGGCCCGTTAAATTATTTATTTTTCATCGTCGGGATTCAAAGCCGTTGTGCCGGTCTGTTCTGCCGCGGCACCTTCTGCAAAAGTTTGGCCGGCGGCCGCCCGTTCTGCGGCAATGCGGTCGATTTCGTCCTCTAAGGGCTTCACCTGCTTTCTCAGACCCGTGTACAGTTTGGTGTGCACAAACAGCCCTGCAAGCAGGGGGATTATCGTCAGGTAGGACCAAAGCTCGTCGGGGAAGAGCACCGCAAGCACATAGCCGATAACTATTGTAGCGGCCAAAATAATTATGTAAATTTTGCCCTTAAAGCGTGAAAATTCCTCGTACTTTTTATGAATTTCAAGGTTTTTAGCATAGGCGGGGTTGCTCTCAAGTTGAGCCTTCTGCGCCTTTTCAAGTTTTTCTATCTTTAACGCCGTCGGCAACACTGAAAGGTACACTGCCAAGAGTATAATTGTCATCAGCACGGGCATGGCATAGCCTTCAAGATTGAATTCAAATACCATGTCTGAAAATATTACTATGTCTACAACCACGGCAATAACGCAGGATATTATTACCGACCATAAGGTTATCTTGTTGTACTTTCTTTTGAGTGCGTCGACCTGCGCGTACAGCTGCTCGTCGGGGAAAAGGTAGCGCAGGTTGTTGGCGTTTTTGTCGGCCTCAAGGCTGTATTTATGTTCGCGCCCCTGTGCCTCGTCAATGGCTTGAGCCTCGGCCGCGGTGCGCATTTCAACCGTGGCGCCATCCTGCGTCTTCTTAGTGTTGTAAATTATCAGCGCAAAGAAGAGCACAAGCATGCCCACGGCAAACACGGCTGTGCCGGCAATGCCCCACGGGCCAAACTCTTGGCTGTCGGGGTTCTGCGCCGTCTCAACTACAATTGCGGCAATCATAAAAATTGCACACGCGGCAAATATTGCCCATGCCCACCACAGCGATTTAAACGCGCTCTTTCTGTCGTCCGAAACTTTGCTGCGGTAGCTTGCAACTTCGGGCATCTCCTCAGGCGAGGCGGGGCGGTTCAAAATTGCTCTGTACCGCGAGCGGAATGTCAGCGTCACCGCCAAGGCAAGCACGGCGCTTATCAGCCACGCGGCAAGTATGCCGAGGAGAATGCCGTCGTATACCGTAAACTGCTCGCTTTCGGGCATGCTCAGCGCGGTTATTATCAGCGCAATGCACAGCACATAAAAAATAGCGGCTAAAACAACTTTAGCGCAGTACAGTCTGTAAAGTTTGCGGCGTTCACCCTCGTCGCTCACCGCCCTCGCATATTTTGCAAACATCCTTTCAATCATTTTCATATCCTCCTGACGTGGTGCATTGCACCTCAACTTAATTATAACAGACAAACACTCTAATTGCAATAGCAAATCAAATATTCATATTCGCGCGGGGTGCTTAATAAAATATCAAAAAAGCATCTTGGAGCGGACATGTTAAAGTATTCGCACATCACGGCGCGCGCAACGCTTGAAAGTTTAGGCACGGACGAGCACGGCCTCACCCCTGCGGAGGCGGCCGCCCGCCTGCAAAAGTACGGCCCAAACGCCATTCAGCAGACCAAAAAAGTAAACGTTTTCACCCTGTTTTTGTCGCAGTTCGGCGACGTAATGACCCTTCTGCTCGTCGCCGCGGCGGCAATTTCGGGCGCCATTGCGTTTATCTCGCGCGACTTCTCAGACCTGACAGACACAATCATAATCATAGCCATAATCGCGCTCAACGCCGTCGTCGGCACGGTTCAGCAGTACAGGGCGGACAAGGCGATAGAGAGCTTGAAAAAGCTGTCCACGCCCACGGCGGTGGTGCTCCGCGGCGGAAAAACGCTCAAAATTCCCGCCGCCGAATTGACCGTCGGCGACATAATCAGCCTTGAGGAGGGCGACCTCGTCCCCGCCGACTGCCGCATACTGTCGTGCACAAACCTAAAGGCGGACGAAGCGGCTCTCACGGGCGAATCCTCCGCCGTCGAAAAGCATGACGGCGTCATTACAGATAAAAACACTCCCCTCGGCAGCACATATAACATGCTCTTTTCGTCCACATTCGTCGTCAGCGGCAACGGCACGGCGGTGGTGACGGGCGTGGGCAGAAACACACAGATAGGCGCCATAGCCGACATGCTCGAAGGCGAAAGCAAGGGCAAAACGCCGCTTGAGCGCAGCTTGGATAAGCTCGGCAAAATAATCTCGGCGTTCGTGCTTGTCGTGGCGGCGGTCATATTCATCTTCTCAGCTCTCGCCCGCGGCGAAGTTCTGCGCTCCTTCATGACCTCGGTCGCTATAGCCGTCGCCGCCATTCCCGAGGGGTTGCCCGCCGTCGTCACCATAATCATGGCGCTTGGCGTCACCCGCATGAGCCGCAAAAACGTAGTCATACGCAAGCTAAAGGCCGTCGAAACGTTGGGCGGCTGCACCTGTATCTGTACGGACAAGACGGGCACCCTCACCCGCAATAAGATGGAGGTCAAGACCGTATGGGTATGCGGGGACGAGAGCGCCTTTCTCTCATGCATGACGGCGTGCAACAACGCCCGCGGCTCGGTCGGCGACCCCACCGAAGTCGCCCTTTTAAATTACGCCCGCTCGCGCTCCTTCTCCCGCACCTTTGTGCGCACGGCCGAAAATCCCTTCTCATCCGAGCGAAAGATGATGAGCGTCACGGTGGAGGGCGGCACAACCTACGCCAAGGGCGCGCCCGACATTTTGATAAAGGCCTGCACATATGTGGCAACCAACGGCGGTTTCCGTCCCATGACCGAGGGGGACAGGTCTGTCATTCTCGCCCGCAATGCCGCCATGTCTGACGAGGCAATGCGCGTGCTTGCCTTCGCCTGTAAAGCGGGGGAAGGGGAGGACAATCTGATATTTTTGGGGCTTGCAGGCCTTGCCGACGGCCTCAAGAGCGGCGTCAAGGAGGCGGTGGAGGAGTGTCGCCGCGCAGGCATAACCACCGTAATGATAACGGGCGACCACGCCCGCACGGCTCTCGCCGTCGCCAAACAGGCCGGCATCTGTTCCGACCCCTCTTTGGTCTATTCGGGCGATCAGCTCGACGGCATGACAAAAAGGGAGAGGGCGGCGGCCATCCGCCGCGGCAGGGTGTTTGCGCGCGTCACCCCTGCGCACAAAAATCTCATAGTCAAAATCAAAAAGAAGGCGGGTGAGGTCGTCGCCATGACGGGCGACGGCGTAAACGACGCGCCCTCCATAAAGTCGGCTGATATAGGCGTGGCAATGGGCATCAGCGGCACCGACGTCACCAAGAGCGTGGCAGACATGGTCATCGCCGACGACTGCTTCACAACAATCGTCTCGGCCGTGCGCGAGGGTCGCCGTATCTCCGCAAACATTAAAAAGACGATAAACTTTTACCTCTCCACCAATCTTGCCGAGGTGCTTGCAATACTCATAGCCACTTTGGCGTTTGCCGGCAGCGACTTTCTGCTCTCCACACAGCTGTTGTGGATAAACCTCATAACCGACTCCTTCCCCGTGCTTGCACTCGGCGTGGAAAAGGGCGACCCCGACGCCATGTCCCGCCCGCCCGAACGCGCCGAAAAGGCGATATTGAATAAATCTTCGCTGCTGTCAATAATCTGTTCGGGGGCATATATATGCGTGGTAACGTTGGGCGTGTTCGCATTTGCACTCTTTAAGTGGGGCAACGGCGTGGCGACCACCATGGCCTTTTTAACAGTGTCCTTTGCTGAACTCTTCCACGCCTTCAACGTGCGGCGGGAGCGCCGCTCCGCCTTCGGCCGCGGGGCGCTCTCAAACAAAGTGCTGCTTGCAACCGTCGCCCTCGGCATACTCGCCAACGTCGCCCTCTGCCTTTCGCCGCTCGCCCCCTCGTTCGGCATCACAGGCCTCACTTTTGCGCAGTGGCTTACAGTTTTTGCCCTTTCGCTCTCCGTAATCCTCTTCGGCGAAATTTACAAGCTAATAGTAAGGCTAATAAAAAAATAAAGCAAAAGTATTGCAAAATGCTTGCATTTTGCAATACTTTTGCTTATAATAATATAAAACAACAGGAGGTGTAACAATGGCAAAGACAGCAAGCGTATTTACTCGCGTCGAACCCGAAGTAAAGGCCCGCGCTGAGGCCGTTTTGGATAGGCTCGGAATTTCGATGTCTGCGGCTATGGAGATGTATTTGCGCCAGATTGCACTGCAAAGGAAAATCCCTTTCGAAATGGCTCTGCCGAACGAGCAACTCATTTCGTATAATGCCCTGTCGGAGGAGCAATTCAATGCTCTCATGGACGACGCCGTTAAAAGCTATGCCGACGGCAAATTTAAATCTGCAGAAGATTTCGACAGAGAGCTTAAGGCGCAACTGAACATATGAACGGGTGGAGAGTGCTCTTGTCGCCGCAATTTCAGGAAGAAATCCGCGGCATACATAGTTACATAGCAAATACTCTGCTCGTTCCCGACACTGCCGCAAAGCAGGTTCGGCGCATAATGGATGGCGTCAATTCGCTTTCTGACATGCCTATGCGCTGTCCGCTCTATGAAAAGCAACCGTGGAGAAGCAGAGGCCTCCGCATGCTTACAATAGATAATTTTGTCGCCTTTTTTCTTACAAACGAAAATGCAGGAGAGGTCGCTGTCCTGCACATATTCTACGGCGGCAGGGATATAGAAAATTTGCTTGGCGATAATGTCGAAGATTAGTCATAAATAATTGCGCCGCATAAGACTAAAGTCCTATGCGGCGCAATTATTATGCTAAAAATACATTGATTGCGCGTTCAGCAGGATATCTTTGACGGTTAAATTAAAAAAAAATATAAAAAAATACTATTTTTGTGGTTTTTTTATCTAATTTATATTGACATAAGCATTAGTTATAATATAAAATTATAACTAACCAAGCGCAAAGATGGGCGATAGCTTAGGTTCTTACGGAGGAAAAAATGAATGGGAACTCAAACAAAAAATGGCTCGCTGCAGGGGCCGTTTTGTGCGCGCTCGCCTTTGTAGGCGTCGGTTTTTCTGCATGGTACGTTTCGGGAACAACGCAGTATTCATTCGGCGGAAATGTCGTAGTTGAAGATGTCATAGGCGGCAACGTTCAGGTGTCGATAGGCCCCGATCAGGCAGAACAGTCCGTCGTTTACGGCGCGCCGTCAGAAGCGGTAAACGCAAAAACATGGCTCTATTCCGACGGTCTTTCAACTGAAAATCTTACACTTACTTACGATTTTACTTTCAGCGGCGTAACTGCGGCAACGGCTTTCGTCGTTTCGGTAAGCGCAACCGATTCAAACGCCGGCGGCGTTACATATACGTCGCAGTTCGGCAGTCAGTATAACAAGCAGGCTAGTTACAGGCACGCCGTTGACGCCGGTTATATAGCCGACGTCTCTGAAGTGACAATAACTTATACGCAGAGCGGCAACGGCGGAGGTCTGTCTTACGACAGTTCGACAAACACGTTCAGATTTACGGGTGAAAATACTTCCTGTGAGGCGCACCTGACCTTTGAATTTCATTGGGGAGAGGAGTTTGACGGCCAAAATCCGTATAGCTCATATAAGGATCTCACCGGCGAAACTGCCCGCATAGAGGCGGCGGATACCCTCGCTTATATTGCCGAGTGCCTTAAAGAAGTGACCTACAGCATAGTTTTCACACCCGTGGCAAATGTTTAACGGAGCAACTGTACTCATCGCGCTCACCATAGTGTTCGGCGTGCTCACCCTTGTGTTTGTGACGGCGCTCTGCCGCGCATATGTAAGCGACGCGTGCGTGCGCATAAGTCGGGGCGATGAGGATGAAAGGATATCAAATATAATGGCCGAGCGGCGCGCAGGCAGTGCGCGCCGCTCCCGCGTGCTCCTGATATTGAAGAGGATAGCCATTGGAGTCGTTGTTGCGGCGGCGCTGTTCGCCGCAGTGCAGGCGGTCGTCTTCAGAATGTCGGGCGGCAGGGAATATTTCGGCCGCGTTCCCCTCGCCGTGGCGTCGGGCTCGATGAGCTATGTCGAACAGTCAAATACACTGCCCGAAGATGTTATTCCGGGCTTTAACGCGCTTGACCTGATTTTTATAGACGAGGCCGAACAGTCCGAACTCGCCCTGTACGACATAGTGGCCTACCGCTCGGCGGGCGGAACGATAATTATTCACCGCATAGTGCGCGTCACTCAGCTTGGCGGCCGCACATATTACCTCATGCGCGGCGACGCAAACCCCTCGCCCGACGGCGCTTTGGTCAGCTACGAGGCAATTATAGGCAAATACAGCGGCGCAAAAATACCCTTCGTCGGCGCGGTAGTACTGTTTTTGCAGTCGTGGATGGGACTAGTTACGCTCGCCGTGCTAATATATATTGCATGTATATACGAAAACTCGGTCAAAAGAATAGGTGAGGCGGAGCGGCTGAGGTACGCCGTCATCGATGAATAAAATAATTTCAGCAAATTTTGCAAAAAATTAATTAATGTTTTGACAAAGCCTTCAAATTATGATATATTGATGAGGCGTTGGAAATTTCACGGGCCTGCGGATGTACCCAAGTGGCTCAAGGGGCTCCCCTGCTAAGGGAGTAGTGCGGGAAACCGCAGCGCGAGTTCAAATCTCGCCATCCGCGCCATCGCCGAGGCAAGGCGAATTTTGCAGAAAGACAGCTTATTTAAAGCTGTCTTTCTTGCTTTTAACGCCTGCCTCGGCTCTTTCGCGCAAAAGCCACGGTTTTGCGCGAGGTTAAGGATTTCATTAATGCGCTCCGCGAAAGCAAACTCACCAACGCAAGCCCCCGCTTGCGCGGGTGCACGGCTTTAGTTCGTTTGCTACTTATAATAAATTGCCGTGCTCGTAAACTGCGCGCGGAAGTGTTAGATGCAAGGCGCGTTGTCGTTATTTGCGTAGGGGGGAATTTAACTTGATGAGCGCGGCAGAGAAATGCCCCCGAACAAAGCATTCAGAACTATGAGCGCAGCCATTGACGGGTATCAAAAATAATAATAATTAAAATGGTGCCGTCGCTTGCAAACATTGCCTGCGTATGTTAAAATGGTGTATAGAAATAAAAAGAGAGAATGAAAGGGGAGTATATATGAGAATTGTATTTTTCGGCGACTCGATAACCGACTGCGACAGGGACAGAAGCGACGAAGCTTCTCTAGGCAACGGATATGTAAAAATTCTTGCGGATAAACTCCGCCCCATATATCCCGATATGGATATAGATCTCATCAACAAGGGCGTATCCGGCAACGAGGTCTGTGACCTTCTCGCCCGCGTTCAGGGCGACGTAATAGACTATAAGCCCGACGCCGTCGTCATAATGATAGGCATAAACAATGTCATTCACAAGTTCAAGTACGGCAAGGAGCTCAACTTAAATCAGTTTGAAAAGGATTTAAAGGCGCTCATCAAAAAGCTGAAGGATGCGGGAATAGTCGTCATCTTCCTTGAGCCCTTCCTGCTGCCCGCGCCCGATAAAAAGCGCATGCGCCCGCTGTTCAATCAGGAGCTTGAAATAATCCACCGCGTGTGCGTGGAGATGTGCGACGAGTTTGTCGCCTACGACGAAATGTTCAACGGCCTCTGCCAATCCATGCCTTATACCTTCTATTCGCAGGACGGCGTCCACCCCACGTTCGAGGGTTCGGACATTATCGCCAACACCGCAATAAAGGCCATTCGCAAACATCTGATGTGAGGGGCGTGTCATGAATTATTTATCGGTAATAAAGCAGAGACTCAAAGTCATGCTGATGATAGTCATCGTCATTGCGATAGGCGGAGCCCTCATTGCCGGCGTCGGCGGCGAGTGGGGCATAATAGCGTTTATAATAGGTGCTACGGCATGTTTTCCCATCGTGGACGAGCTTGCCCGCACCGAGAGGGCGCAGAAACTTTTGGACAGAAACGATAAAATTTAAAATAATGCCGCCGCGGAAAAATTTCCGCGGCGGCTTTTTGCAGTCAGAGTATGGGCGGCGGGCGCATTGAAATGCGCCCGCCGCCCTATTGATCACTTAAAAACACAGTCTCTTCAACGCTAATTTGTAAATTGCAAAGCACTTTTCAATCTTTTTGAAGGTAATGTACTCGTTGGCCTGATGAATGGTGCTCTCTTCGCCCTCCTCCTCGGGGCCGAACGCCGCGCCGTACTTGAGCGCCCTTGCGTATGTGCCGCCGCCTATGGCTATGGGCTGCGTCTTTTTGCCGGTGATTTCGTTGTACACCGTCAGCAGGGTCTGTATCAGCTTGCTGTCCTTGTCGTTGAACAGGGGAGCCTGCTCGTGCACGATTTCATACCTTACGCCCTGCGCGTTGAGTATATTTATTATCTGCTCGCGCTTGTAAGTGGCGGGGTAGCGAATGTCGCAAGTCACATAAATTTTGTCGCCCGACTGCTCTATCATATTTGGCGAGAAGGTGAGGGGACCCGTCTCGTCCCTGAGGTCCTTGAGCCCCATATATTTGCCGAAGAGCGCAAAAGCCATGTCGTTGAGGCCGAGGTATTCAAGCATGGCGGGTATGGCGTTTACGCCCTTGTCGGGGGTGGAGCCGTGCGCGCTCTTTCCCTTGGAAATAATCTTGTCGCCCTCGTGCGTCAGGTCGTATGAGGAGAGTATATTGAGCTTGGCAAGCTTTCTGTTGTCCAACGGTGCTATAGCTTGACAATAGTCGCACACCATGTTGGGTCTGTTGCCGCCCTTCAGCCCCGTAAAGTTGACTCCCGCCGCGTCGAAGGCAAAGCGTGCGTGAATTATGCCCTTTTCGGCATAGATTACGGGGAAGTCGGCGTCGGGCGAAATGCCCTCTTCGGGCATCTTGGCCACCTTGTTGTAGTGGTCAATGCACGCCCATCCCGTCTCCTCGTTGCAGCCGAGTATGAGCTTTATGGTGCGGCGGGGTTTGAATCCCTCCTCCTTGAGTGCATACATGGCGTAAAGGGCGATCATTGCGGGGCCCTTGTCGTCCATGGTGCCCCTGCCCCAAATCTTTTTATTGTCCTCGTCTATCTCGCCGCCGAAAGGGTCGTGAGTCCAACCGTTGCCGGCGGGCACAACGTCCACATGGGCGAGTATGGCAAAATCTATGCCTTCGCCCCAAACTACTTCGCCGACGTAATTGTCGTAATTGTGCGTCTTAAAGCCCATGAATTCTGCCAAAGATAGGTAAAAATCAAGGCATTTCGCCGCGCCCTCGCCGAAGGGCATGCCCTCCTTGGCGGGAGCCTGCGAAGAATCGTAAGTAACGGCCTGCGCAATGTTTTTTACAATGTCGTCAAAATAATTTGTCATAATCCTTTCCTACATATGTGTATTATCAAGTCGCTTTCATTATACACTTTTTTAATTTTGCGGTAAAATATTTTGACGCGCTTTTTCAAATAAAAAATAATTTTGTATAGATGTAACAATTGCCAAATGCGGTCGCAGTGCGCTGCGTTGCCGCTTTTGCTGAGCGCACGGGCATGCGGAAGTTTGACTTCCGCGGAATTTGGCAAAAAACGGTGGTGTTTTTTGCCTGCCATATTGACAGACCGCCCTTCTTAATGTAAAATATTTTTAAGCAAAGCTTAAAAAAATCTATCGGGAGGCATATGCCATGCACGAAGGACACCGCAAGCGCCTTTGGGAAAAACTCAAAAACGGCGACAATCTGTTTGAACACGAATTGCTCGAAATTCTCCTGTTCAACGCCTATCCCCGCGTCAACGTCAACCCTATCGCACACGCCCTTCTGCAGCGCTTCGCAAGCATAAACGAGGTAATCAATGCAAGTGTGGAGGAGCTCACCCTCGTCGAAGGCGTCGGCGAAAATGTGGCGCTGTATTTAAAGTGCATAGGCGAGTGCATGCGCCTCAAAAACGACTGTGAAAGTTTTGCCGTAATAAAGAACAACGCGCAGTTCATTCAGTTTGCAACGTCCCGCCTGCGCGGCAAGCTGTACGAGGTGCTTGAATTTTACTTTGTGGATAAAAGCGGCATGGTGCGCCGCGTGTGTACCTTTACGGACAACGACCCCCTGCGCGTCGACGTCCGCCCCGAGGAGGTGGTGAAACTCATTTCGGTCTACCGTCCCCACGGCGTGTATATGGCGCACAACCACATCGATTGTCCAAGTCAGCCCTCTTCGGCCGACGACGACATGACCAAAAAGGTGCAGCTCATCTGCAGCCTCAACAACGTGCGGCTCTACGACCACTGCATACTCGGCCCCGACGGCATGTTCAGCTACTTCATGTCCAACCGCCTCGATAAGATCGCCTACGAGTATTCCGCCGCCAACTTTTTCAAGGAAAAGCTTTAAAATTAAAGCAAAGGGCGGGTTTTCGTCTCATTTCTTAAATATATTACACAATTTTCACAAAACCGTTGTTTAGCTTTAACAAAATTAGGTTATATTATAGGTGTAAACGGAAGGGAAAATTCGTTTGCAACGCGAGCGCGGATAAATCGCCGCCGGTACAGGCGGGCAGATAAAGGGGGGAACCTTTAAAATAGCTGCGCTCACTCCACCGACCACACTTACTCACATAATGAGTTTTCAATATTTTTCTCTCCATATTAAAAAGCGTCAGGCCTCCGCGCCCGGCGCTTTTTAATATGTGCGCGGCACAAAGGCTGCCGCGGTGAAATGCATGGCTTTGCCGTGCGTGAAATGTGCCTTCGGCGCGTTAAATACCGCCATAACCCCTCACCTAAATTTGCCGCTGCTCATGGCGGTGTGAAATGCAACCCTTCAGGTTGCGTTGAGGTGAAAATAAATGCGCCATTGGCGCGAAAATATATCACCGTGTCATTTCGACCAAGCCGCAGTTAGTTTTTTCTTTGTCATTTCGACCAAGCCCGCCGTAGGCGGGCGCGCGGAGAAATCTGCGTGAACGTAGTCATTGAACATGCAGGCTCAACTTCGTTTGGGGGATTTCTCCACTTCGTTCGCTGTCGCTTACTTCGGTCGAAATGACAGGTGGTAGGCGGTGGGGAAATCTGCATGAATGAAGTCAGCCATGATTGCGGGGTCTGACAGCGGCGACACTATAAATGTTTGTTGGCCGCGAACCGAGCTGAAAAATGTAAAATGGCAAGTTCGCGGGGCATGGGTGCAGGTACACCCTGTTGGCCGCAAGACCAAACGCGCTAATGTTATCAGGCATGATTGTGGAGTACGGGTGCAGGGACACCCTGTTGGCCGCAAGACCAAACGCGATAATGTAATCGGGCGTGATTGCGGGGCATGGGTGCAGCAGACTGCTGCCGTTTGGTATTATAAAATTTTATCAAATTGGATATTTTGTTAATGTCAGCGCTGTGCTAATATATGCCATGTACAAAAAATTTGCATAAAAAAGGTAAGTTGTTATGAACGGAAAGAAAATTTTAACCGTGCAGGACTTGTCCTGCGTGGGGCAGTGCTCACTGACGGTGGCATTGCCCGTGCTTTCGCACTACGGGGTGGAGGCGGCAATCCTGCCCACGGCGGTGCTGTCCAACCACACCATGTTCAAAAGTTGGTCTTATTTGGACCTCACGGACGAAATCCCCAATATCTACGCCAAGTGGAGGGAGAACGGCATAAAGTTTTCGGCCTTCCTTTTGGGGTATTTGGGCAAACAGTCCATAATGAACCTGTGCGAGCGCGCCTTTGACGAGTTTGCGGAGGAGGGCGCACCCATAATCATCGACCCCGCCTTCGGCGACAACGGCAAGCTGTACGGCGGCTTTGACGGCGCATATGTCGCCGCCATGCTCAACCTTTTGAAGAGGGCGGATATAATTCTGCCCAACCTCACCGAGGCGACCTTCCTCCTCGGCGAGGAGTACAGGACGGCCTACGACAGAGCGTACGTTGAGGGCATAGCCAAAAAACTGTACGCCGCCACGGGCGCGACCGTCGTCATCACGGGCGTGGAGCAGGACGGGCTGATAGGCGAGCTGATATACGACGGCAAAAAGAATGAATACGTTTTAAAGGAAAAGGTGCCCAAGTTCTCTCACGGCACGGGCGATATATTCGCCGCGGCGTTCACTGCGCAGTATATCAACGGCAAATCGCTTGCCGACAGCTGTTCCGTGGCGGGCAAACTCGTAGCCGACTGCTTAAAGGCGACAGCCGATTGGCACAACTACGGCGTGCAGTTCGAGGACGTCCTGTATTCGCAGATAAAGTAATTGGTATAAAATATGCCGCGAGCGGCGGTCTTTACGACCGCCGCTCGCGGCTGTTTTTCTTAATAAATTTCGTGCGCAATTACAAATCAAAGGCTATCGCCGTAATGTCGTCGTCGAGTTCGATCCCGCCGAAGGCGCGCAGGTTGTATTCAAGGTCCTTAATGAACTCCTCTCCCGTGCGCGCATAGGACAGGGTGCGTATGGCGCCCTCCACGCCGAACATCTCGCCGCTCGCGTTGCGGCACTCGGTCACGCCGTCGGTAAGAAGGGCGAGTATGTCGCCCTTTTTGTAGGGTATGGTGTCCTCAAAGTACTGCGGATTGTCGAACCAATTTGAGACGGGGGGAGAGTTGAGCATTATGCGCGTAATGCCCCCGCCCGACTTTAGCAGTATGGGCACGTTGTGCCCCGCCATGGAGTAGGTAATGCTGTGCTCGTCTATCCTCGCCGCGGCGACGGTGACGTAGTTCTTTTCGTCTAAATTCAGCTCGCGGAAGCGCGAAGTCAGCGCGCTTATCGCCTTTGCGGGCGAATGTATGCTCTTGTCGTACGCCGCCTTTACAAACGCCGTCAGCATGCCGGCGGATATCCCCTTGCCCGAAACGTCGGCAATGACGCCGCAGGCCGAACCGTCCACTTCAAAAATTTCGGGCAGGTCGCCGCCTATGTCGCGGCAGGGAATGTACATGTAAGAATATCTCTTGCCCGCAACCCACTTGCCGGCGGGCAGCAGTTTTTGCTGTATGGAGCGCGCCGAGCGCAGCTCGCTTGCAATTTCTGTCTGCAGGGCGTCGTCTATTATACCCATGCACAGCCCGTCGCCTATGGGCTTGACCGTCAGCACAAATGAAACTTCCCTTGGCCCGTCGTCGCCCGTGTAGTTGACCTGCACTCGCTGCATGGTGGGACGGTCTGAATACAGCGCGTCCTCAAAGGCGTGCACGAGCATGCAGTTTTTAACGCAGTCTGAGGAGCCGCACCTCTTGACGTCGCGCGCGCAGCTGACAACCCTGCCTAGACTGCCCTTGGCGGCGTGATCGGGGAACAGCGCCCTGAAAGCGGCGTTGGTGTATACGACTTTTAAATTTTTGTCCGTAACGACCAACCCCGAGGGCACCCCGTCGAGCAGCCGCTTGTAATATCTTTCTATCATGATAACTATATGTGTGCGCAGGCCGCGCGGTGAGACAACCCGTCAGTCGGAGTGCGGCATGTAAAATCTCAGCCGCTTGCTGACGATCTCCGCACTTATGCTGCTGCATTTTTTCAAATCGTACAGCTCGCCCTCGGCCTGAATGGTGATCTCCTCCGACTCGGGGTGGATTACCGCCTTTTTGCAGCGCAGTTGGGTGATCTCCTTGATGCCCTCAAGCTTGCCGAAGAACAGCTTTGCAAACGCAACAAAGGTTTTGAATACCGAAAGGTAGTCGACAATGAGCAGGTCAAGGTAGCCGTCGTCCACCTTGGCGTCGGGGAAAAGTTTAATGCCCCCGCCAATCTGCCTGCCGTTGCCAAGGCAGGCAATGAGGCCGTTGTAGTGCTTCGCCTCGCCCCCGTCCACTTCAACGGAAAACGAGCGCGCCTTGTACAAAAACAGGCTCTTGAAAAATCCTATAAGGTACTTGCTCTTGCCCTTGTGGTTGGCGGCGTATGTGCGCTTGAGAACGTCAACATCCATGCCGCACCCGACGGCGTTGAGCGAGCGCAGGCCCTGCGAAAGCTGAATGTAGTCAATGAATACGGGAGCGCGGAAGGCAATGATCTGGCGGCGTATTTAACGTTGTTTTCGGGCAGGCCTATGGCGGCGGCAAAGTCGTTTCCGCTGCCGATGGGTATGACGCCAAGCTTGCATTTGGAAGGGTCCTTAATGCCGTTCAGCACTTCATGCAGCGTGCCGTCCCCGCCCATGGCGATTATCCTCACCTTTTGTTCGTCGGCGGTCAACTGCGCGGCAATCTTTGCGGCATGTCCCGCGTATTCGGTATAGTGAATTTCGTACTGCTTGCCCGCCCTGTCGAACACGTCCTTTACAATATCAAGGTCGCCGCTGTTTTTGCCCTTCAGACGCGTGGAATTGACAATTATGTGATACATTTCTCTTTCGCTCCGCCGCGCGGCACAAAACACACCCATTTGCGCCGCTTTTATCATATGTTTCGATTATTATACAATATTATTGCAACAATTGCAATCAAAATAAATTTATGTTAAAATAAAAAACACAGTTAACGCAAGTTGTTTACTAGAGGACGTAAACTAACTTGCCGTTATTTAAGGGCGACTTCTCGTGCGCCGCAATGTAAACGTCGCACTCGGTCACCGCTCGCACGTTGTTAGGTGCTCGCTCATCTCACAACGCGCAAACAGTGGGTGACCACTATTTGCCTAAATGCGTTGTTCGTCCTCTGCGGCGCAATGTTTAATAGCCCTACAGTAATATAATTGCGCCGCATTCACCTGCTGAGGCGCAGGTATGCGCAAATTGAGGCCTTTGACCCAAAAACGTGGTTTTGGGTCAAAACGTAAATTATGCGCCTGCGGCGCAATACAATACTGTAGGCTCCACTTTTTTAAAGGGGAGCTGTCACACGGAGCGTAAGCGAGGTGTGACTGAAGGGTTCATGCCAATATAACAAGACAAGAGACTGAAATAGGGAACGTTGCGGCATAGCCGCAAAACTTCACTTTAATAAGATAAATTTCCATGCAAAATATTTTACCTGCAGAGCTTAAAAAATTAGCCGCGGCCTGCCCCTTTAAACTGTACGTTGTGGGCGGCGCCGTGCGCGACCATATTGCAGGCCTCACGCCAAAGGTGCGCGATTGGGATATATGCGCCCCCGCTTCGGCTGAGGCCATGAGCGCAGTTGCGCTCTCGTGCGGTTGGCAGATAGCGGCAAGCTTTCCCGCCACGGGCAGTTTAAAGCTGCACAGGGGCGGCGTCGACTGCGAATTTACCTCCTTCCGCACGGACAGCTACGGGGAGGACGGGCATGCGCCGTCGTCTGTCACCTTCACGGACGACATTGCCCTCGACGCCCGCCGCCGCGATTTCACCTGCAACGCCGTTTACTACGACATTCAATCGGGCGAAATTGTCGACCCCCTCGGCGGTGTGGGGCATATCCGCGCAAAGTTAATCGTGCCCTGCTCGCCCCCCAAAAGGCTCTTTGCCGAGGACGGGGTGCGCATACTGCGCCTTGCAAGATTTTGCGGCGAACTTGGTTTTGAACCCTCGGCCGAGTGTATACGGGCGGCGGGGGAGACGGTGCAAGGCCTGTCGTCCATATCGCCCTCATGGCTTTGGCGCGAATTCTCGGGCATACTCGCAGCAGACGAAAAATATTCTTTGCCCGGCGGGTGCAGCAGGGGGCTTAAAGTCGCCCACCAAACGGGCGCGCTCAAAGTGCTCTTTCCCGCCCTCTATGCATGCGGCGGCGCCGCCCGCGCCATAGCCGCCGCGGGCGGCGCCCAAAGTTGCGTCCGTCTCGCCGCGCTGCTCTATTGTTTAGGAGCGGACGGGGCGAAAGCAGCCATTGCGCCCTATCCCTTAAAAAAATCGCAGCTCACACTCTGTACAGGGCTCATCGAGGCCGTTCATTCCGCCCCGAAGGAGGGGGAAGAGCTCAGGTTATTCATTCAAAGGAACGCGTGCAACTTGGCGCAGATGTGCGCCCTCGCCGCGGCAGTGGGGGTGGACGGAAATGTGTGGCTGCGCGAATACGACAAAATGCGCGCGGAAGGCGTGCCCTTCACCATGCGCGAACTTTCAATCCGCGGCGACGATCTGCTTGCGGCGGGCATTCTCTCAAAGCATATCGGCAAAATTTTAAATTACCTGCTTGAAAGCTGCGCCTGCAATCCCACCCTAAATAAAAAAAATACCCTCATTAGTCTCGCCAAATCCTTCTGCGGAGATAAAGAGTAGCATTTATTAAACTAATGTTTAAATATATTTGACAAATTTTGTTGTTTGTTGTATTGTATTTTATGTAGCAAGGGCGACATGGCGGTTAGCACTCTCTTAAAAAGGGGGTGATACTTATGACAGATGAAGAAATTTACTTTTTGTTGCGGCTCATTCGCGCAGGTATAATTTTCTCCATAACGGTAAACCAAAACTCCGTAATCATACGTATAAAAAAATAACTGCCTCGATGTCCAAGGTGAGGCAGTTATTTAAACTGATCTGAACTTAGGCTAACCGCCCTACCCGGTTTCGCCCTTGTCTATTTATATTATATCCAACCCCATGCGTTTTGTCAATATTTTTTGCACGTTTTTCATTTTGGCGCGTCATTTGCCTTTTGCAAACGGTTGACAATTGCAAAAGTTTAGGTTATTATATTAAAGTATCTTGCGGAATTCCGCAGGCAGCTCATGGCTGCATACACCTTGCGTGCCTTCGTGGTACGCCGAATAAGACCGGGAGGTGAATTCTATGAAAACTTACGAGATGCTCTATGTGTTAGACAGCGCGCTCGCAGACGAAGCCAAAGACGCTTTCGAAGCGAGGTTCTCCGCTATCGTCGCAGACTTCAACGGCAAGGTC
>CALVPX010000022.1 GCA_944354265.1 uncultured Clostridia bacterium
AACAGAAAAAATCAAAGGAGATAAATCTATAAGCTATTTAGTTTGTCACATGAAAAAGTATCACAAGACGGACATTGCGCCCGTCGAACAGGAGAACGAGCGGGACGAAACCTATCAAGCGAGCAATCCGCAGATCGATTGCAGACGCACGAGCGGCAACTACCACATTGTCAAGCGTCAGCGCAGCTACACGCAGTTTATCAATGATAAGATCGAAGCTCTTGACTTGCCGACCAAAGTGCGCAAGGACGCCGTGCTGATGTGTTCCTTCGTTGTGGGCTCGGACGGTGCGTTCTTCAAAGATCTATCGCCGCAAGAGCAAGAGAAGTTCTTTGCAGAATGCACCCGCTTCTGCGCGGAGCGATACGGAGAAGACAATATCATCTCCGCGGTCGTCCACACGGACGAAACCACGCCGCATTTACACCTGAATCTGATTCCCATTGCGGGCGGCAGGCTGTGCGCGAAGAAGCTGTTTGACAGAAAGGCGCTTACCGCATTGCAGACAGACCTCTATCGGGAAGTCGGCGCGAAATGGAACTTACAGCGCGGCAAGGAAGGAAGTCGGGCAAAACATCTTGATACGGCGGAGTTCAAAGCGAAGAAGATCGTCGAGCAGGCGCGCGAAGAAGCGGACAATATCATTGCCGAAGCAGATTACAATGCGGAGCGCAAAGTGAAAATTGCGCAAATCCATGCGGACGGCATTGTGGCAAGTGCGGAACAAACGGCGGTAAAAGCCAAGCAACAAGCGCAGGAATATCTGGATGGCATCGTGCAGAGTATCGAGGCGGAGCGCAACAAGCCCACGCCGAAGCGAAAGCGGCAAGCCGAGGAAGAACTATCTGCTCTTCGCACGGAGAACGTCGCACTGCGGCAATCGAAGGTTATCGCCGACCGCGACCGCAGCGACCTCTTCGAGCAGTTGCAAAAAGCCGAGCGGCGCGCCAAAGGCAAGGAGCAAGCGTTTGGGATGGTGAGCGATATGATAGCTGCCTATCCCGCTGAGTTCAACGCTCTCTTGAACAAGGCGCGAGCAAAGAAAACTGCTCCGCCGTTCAAGTCACACGGCAACGACCGCGGCGGAAAGTAAAACTGAATAACCGAATACAAGGAGAAAAGCGATCGAGCAAATTACATAACAACGGGGAATGACGAGAAGGAAAAACACCACGGGAATACCGCAATACGAGATCGATTCGCTGGCTCGCGCGTTTATTCCTGCGATCATGGACTTTTTCAACAGTGAAGAAGGTATGCGAGAGTTTGAAGAATGGCAGGCTCAACGCGCACGCAAAGACAATTAAATATCAAAGGATAAGGAAACGTCCCATTGAATTTCACGGGATGACCGCACTGACGGTTTACGGAAATCCGCTCAAAACACAAAGCGGATTGAGTATATGATTTTTTCTATATGATCAGACAGGTTGCGCCGAAATTCATAAACCTTGAACAACGGCACGAGGGGGCTTGCGGAATTTCCGCAAGCCCCTCGTTTTTTATTGTTTCAGATAAACGACAAATCCGAACCAATCGGCTGTTACCAAAAGGTTCGGATTATTTTGACGTGGTGGAGCTAAGGGGAGTCGAACCCCTGACCTTTTGAATGCCATTCAAACGCGCTACCAACTGCGCTATAACCCCGAAATTGAGTTGGTGCGTTCATTATACACTATCCGCCCGCGTTTGCGCAAGCGTTTAGCGGCGCGAAAGTACATTTTTTTGAGCGCCACACACAAAAAAATTATAAAAATTTTTGTCCGACGGGTCAGAAAATGCCATCCGCAGTTGTTTATATGGTAGAAGATGATACCGAACGGCGACTGTCATCGGCCGTCCGCGGCGGTAAAGGGGGAAGAGATATGAAAAAATTATTTAAAGCTTGTTCGTTAATTTTATGCGCCGCCTTTGGCGCGGCGGTCGGTCTTTCGGGCTGCGTGGGCAACGGCGAAAGCACCCTTCTTGCGGCTCCCGCAGAGGCGGAGTCCTTTTCATGGCCGAACAGCGACTCCGACGAGTTCCGCGGCATAGTCGACAGCGCCAACTCCTTTGCGGCGCGCTTCACCCAATCGGTGTACGGCGACTATGAGGAGGATAACAACCTTGCGCTGTCGCCCGTGTCGGTGTATATGTCGCTCGCCCTCGCCGCACAGTGCGCAGAGGGTGACACCCGCGAACAGATTCTCACTGCCCTCGGGCAGTCGCAGGGCGATCTCGCCGCAGGCTTTGCCTATCTCTACAGCTCGCTCAACAGCTCCTATCTCACGGGCGAAGTTGCGGTCGGCAACTCCATATGGCTGCAAGAGGGCGTTGAGTTCAATGCCGACTGCATAGACAGCCTCGCCGCCGATTACTATTGCTATTCATACGCCGCCGACTTCCGCGGCGACAACAAAGACGCCAACCTCGCCGTCCGCCGCTTCGTGCGCGAACAGACCAAGGGCCTCATCGACGTCGACTTCCAACTCGATGACGAAACCTGTTTTGTACTCGTCAGCGCCCTCTACTTAAAGGACAATTGGAATTTCTACGGCGACGACATCGCTCTCACCGAAGACAATTACAACTTCACCCAATCTGACGGCGAAGTGATAAGCACAAAGCTCATGCGCGGCTACTACAGCGTCGGCAGGGTGCAGAGCGGTCAGGGCTTCACTACCTTCTATGCGGACACATATCACGGCTATAGCCTGCACTTTATTCTTCCCGACGAGGGCTACACCGTCCGCGACGTGATGACTGCCGACGCCATAAATTATGTGCTCGACATTCCCGACTACGGCTACGAGGACAATATAAATAAAATCCACTATTACACCCGGTGCCTGTTCCCTCAGTTTTCCGCCTCGTACGACGGCGACGTAAAGGGCACCCTCGCCGAAGAATTCGGCATAACCAATCTCTTCGATGAGCTGGGCTGCAACCTTTCGTCCCTGCTGCCCGACGGCAAGAACGATTTGGGCGAAAACGTATTCTGCACTCAGGTGCGCCACCTTACAACTCTCACCGTCGACAGAAAGGGTATAGAGGGTGCCGCCGTCGTCATTCTTCCCGGCGCGGGTGCCGCCGGCCCCGACGAATATGAGGAGGTCTACCTCGACTTCGTAATAGACCGCTCCTTCGGCTACGTCCTCACCGACAGGTACGGCACAGTGCTCTTCACGGGCGTGGTCAACAACATTTAGTTTATCCTTAATTACCCCATAAAACATAAGTTAAGCGCGGGCGGCTCTGCCGCCCGCGCTTAACTGTCGCGTTAAATTTCTACTGCTTCCGAAAGCGCTACCCCTTTTGTCATTTCGACCAACGTGGAGAAATCTCAGAGCCGCCCATTGTCCGCGCGGAAACCGCGCGAGATACATTCGACTACGCTCAGTATGACAATGGGCGGTGACGGACAAAAGGGGACAGGTAGAAAAAATTAAACGCCTTTCGGAAACACCTCTCAATTTTGCTTGCCTTGTGTATATTTTTATGCTAAGATTTAATAAAATCAAATAAAAAAATCTGCCACCGGGTAGAAGGAGAACGTCCGTACTGTCATCATTAGGTCTTAGAAGATGACACATGCGGATTTTTTTATTGCAAAAATCAGGGCGTTTTCCAAGGAGGCATTTATGAAAAAATTACTTCACTACTTTTCTGTCGGCGAATGGGCGCTGTGGGGCACTTCTGTAGTTTTAATAGTCGCGTCCTTCTGCATTTTCGACCGCGCGAACTACCTCACGCTGATAGCTTCTCTCATCGGCGCCACGTCGCTCATCTTCAACGCCAAGGGCAACCCCCTCGGTCAGGCGCTCATGATAGCCTTCAGCGTCATCTACGGCATAATCTCCTACGGCTTTGCCTACTACGGCGAGATGATAACCTACCTCGGCATGACGGCGCCCATGGCAATAGTCGCCCTCGTCACATGGCTGAGGAACCCATACAAGGGCAACCGCTCGCAGGTGAAGGTAAACAAGATAGGCGCGAAAGAGTGGGCGATAATGCTTGCAATAGCCGCCGCAGTCACCGCGGCTTTCTATTTTATCCTGCGCGCCTTCAACACGGCAAACATTGTTCCAAGCACAATTTCGGTCACCACAAGTTTTGTCGCAATCTATCTCACCTTCCGCCGCAGTCCGTACTTTGCCCTCGCCTATGCCGCCAACGACGTCGTTTTAATAGTGCTGTGGGTGCTCGCCGCCATGGAGGACATCTCCTACATATCGGTCATAATCTGCTTTGCCATGTTCCTTATAAACGATTTATACGGCTTTATAAGTTGGCGTAGGATGCAAAAAATTCAAAGCGCCGAAGCCGACCTCTCTTAATGTTAGATAATTGTAATAAAAGTGTTGACAAATGCTCGCTATTAAGATATAATATCAATATGGAAAGCAAACGCAACACCGAACAAAAGCGCATAATAATGAACGCGCTCATGCAGGCCGACCATCCCACCGCGTCGGAACTGTATGAAAGAATAAGGGAGGACAATCCGCACTTGTCTAGGGCTACGGTATTCAGGGTGCTCGGACAGTTTGCCGACGACGGCGTAGTCCGCCGCCTCAACCTGCTCGGCAGCGACACCCGTTTCGACGCCCGCACGGCTCCCCATGCGCATTGCCACTGCGTGCGCTGCGGCAGGGTCATGGACGTGTTCGAGGGCGATTTCGTGCCCGTCCTGCAGACGGGCGAGGTGGAGGGCTTTAAAATACTGTCCACCGAAATCGAGTTCAACGGCGTCTGTCCCGACTGTCTTTCAAAGGACAACTGAAAATTATCAATCAAAAATGCGCGCCGCGCGGCTTTAAGCCGCGCGGCGCGCCTGCGTCTTTGCATATTTAATCTTCTCTGTCGTCCTGCTGTTCCTGCCCGTCGTCCGCCGCCGCAAATTCGCCTTCGGCGGAAGATTGCCCCGCATATATGCCGCGTTTAAGCCACTTTGCGCGCAGTGCAAGGAATATGTAGTAGAACGCCGTGAAGGCGAAGAACAGCCCCAAATATACGGCGTACAGCCCGAGTATGTATAAAAGGTTGAGCTCATAGTTCCATATCTTCAGTGTCCACACGGGCGGCACTTCGAAGGGCAGGGGATTTATCTGCGTAAAGGCGTAGTTGGGGTATATCAGCTCGTTTTCGGCAAGGTAATAGCCGTCCGCCGTGTGCCACGTCATAGAGGCGGAGGTGATGAGGGCGCTGCACACCGAAGCGAGTATTATGACCGCAAAGTAGTAAACAAGCGGACCTATGCAGTCGCGCATGGTAAATTTGTACTGCCTCAACGCCGAGGGCAGCACGCACAGCGCAAACAGCAGGGCGTGGGTGAGCGTGAAATATAAAATGGAGTAACTGCAGAAGATTCCGAAGTTGCTCATGTCGTCCTTGCCGAAGTACACAAACACGCTCAAAGCACCCGCCGCATGTACGAAAAAGGAGGTCTGATACAAAAATTTTTTGCGCAGAAATACCGAAAGCGACGCCACATATACGCCTATGTTGCATATGAACAGCGGCACGCACGCAAGCACGGTGTGGTAGACGTTGTATCCGTCGCCCATGACCATGCTGTCCTTGGAGTGGTACTGAATGAGCAGCACCATGGCCATGGCGCCTAGGTAAGCGTTTTTGTCGCGCTCATTTTTGTTTCTCAGAAAATAGTACGCGGCAATTGTCACTCCCGCCAAAGCTACAATGGCCAACGCGTGCCATATCGTAAAATTTTTAAAGCGCAGAAAGCTGTCGGCGGGAATGTCAACTATGTCGAAAAAGTTTTCAAATATGTTGAGTGGCATGCACGCAATGACCGCGGGCAGTATGTATAGCAGGTTGCGTACCTCAATTTTGTACCCGTCCCGCACGAAAAGCAGGGCGCATATGGCAAGCATGCAGGCGTTCTGCGCAAAGAACAGCGTCATGTTCAGCCACTTGGGCACAAACAGGTTTATCGAGTTGTAAATTTCCTGCGCGGGCGTTTGTGCGACCTTGGTTATGTCAAAAAATCCGCCGAACAGCGCGCAGCTCAAGATGACGAACAGCGGCAAAAAATATTTCACCGCGTCGGCGCAGCTCTTTCTCTTGTAGTACACTGCAAGGGGCAGCAGCAAAAGCGCGCCCTTCTTGACCCACTGACTTATCACAAAGAGTGCGTTGAACTCGCCTATGCGGTTGAATATGTAGTAGTCTGAAACCGTAAAGGTCAGCGCAAAGGCGCATGCAAGCACGACTGCGCACAGCGCGTACAGCGTCCGCCTTATGTAAACTTCTTTCATGCATTCATTATAATATATTTCGCCCTTTAAGTCAACCTTGCAGACAGTTTTGCTTCACACTGTTGATTTTTGGCGCATTGTGTGATATAATGTTTTACAGCCCTGTTTTAACATTATTTTTACACGCATTTTATACTATTTTAATATTGTTAATATAATATACAATGATGAGCAGGATAAAACAATTTTTTATGCGCCTGTGGCACAGGATACTCAATCCCTCCCTCGTACAGGCGGCGATAGCCACCGTCATCGGCAGCGCTCTTATCGCCGTCGCAATCGTGCTGTCCATGAGCGGCACGAACGATATCGGCGCATACGTCTGTTATTACCTCTCGCTCTTGGCCCTCGTGTATATAGGGTACATAGTATATTACGGCTATCCCCGCGTAAAACAGCGCACGTTGGAGGTTGCCTCCCGGTACGAATTCACAGCCAACCTCGTAAAAAATTACGGCTACCGCACAATGGTGGTGGCGGGCGCGTCCATCTTTCTGAACGCCATCTACGCCGTGTACAACGGCGCCATAGCGCTGCACTATTCGTCGCTGTGGAGCGCCCTGTTTGCCGTTTACTATGTGCTCTTGTGCGCCCTGCGCGGGGGCATACTCACGGGCACGCGCCGCAAGGGCAACGAGGGCAAAACTGACGGCGAGCGCCGCCTGCACGTCATCAACTTATATATTCGCAGCGGCATGTTGCTCATCGTATTCACGCTTTTAATAATCGTCGGCATCGTCCGCCTTGCCGTTGCCGGCAGCGGAGTGCAACAGTCGCAATACCTCATTTATGTCTCTGCAATTTACACGTTCGTGCGCTTCGGCTTTGCCGTGCACAATATAAGAAAGGCAAAAAAATTCGACGATTTCGGAACAAAGGCCCTGCGCAACATCGGCTTTGCCGACGCGCTCGTCGCCCTGTTCACGCTGCAGATGTCCATGACCTCTGCCTTCGGCGGCGGGGGAGATTTTTCCCGCATAATCGGCATGGTTACGGGCTCGTCGGTCTGCGCAATAATTATATTCATGGGCATATATATGATAGTTGTGGGCAAACGCGCCCTCAGAACCCGAGGATGATTATGGAAAAGGATTACAACAGCTACGATTATCTCTCCGTTTCGGTCAAGAGCGATCAGCTCAGCCGCATACTGCAGTGCTACCGCGCCCTCGGTTGGACGGAGATAAAGACGGAGGAGGACAGGCAGTATTACGACATGAACTACGTCCGCCTGCGCCGTCCCCATAAAATACGCAACAAGGACAGGTTGCAGTACCTTCAGGTCCGCATGGAGAGCTCAATAAATTCACTCGTCGCCATAACCAACCGCGCGCATATAAAGAGCAACGCGGTCGCCATACTGTGCGCCCTTTTTGCCGCCCTGCTCGCCGCGTTCGGGCTCTGGCCCGTCATTGCTGCCACGGCGCTTTGGCTGCGCGCCCTCGGTTGGACGGGCATAGGCGCTTCCCTCGCCGTCGCCATCGCCGCCGTCATAATCTGTTCAATTATGCGCCGCCGCGAAAAAAAGACGGCCACGGGCAAAATAATCGAAAAACTGCGGCTCGTTCAGTCGCTCATAGAGGAAGCGGCCACCCTCGCGCCCGCCGTCACCGAGGCGAGCGAGGGACTCTACGACCTCGTCGAGGACGACGCAGCGGAGGTGCTCAATGGATAAAGCTACCCGCCCCATGCGCTCCCTCGAGGACAGATCCCGCCGCCGCAGACAGCGCTTCACCGAAGATAAGCTTGTAAAAATCCGCACCGAGCACAACAACGCGGGCGTGGTCAGAACACTCTTTGCCGCGGCCTTGATACTCATTCAGCTCGGCATAATCGTGGGGTTAAGCTTCCTGCCGGCGCTCGTCCTCAGGTGGTACCTGCTCGTAATGCTGCTCATCAGCCTGTTCACCGCCCTTTCGGTGCTGTCCTCACACCGCAACAATCAGGCCAAGGCGGTGTGGGTGCTGTTCATCCTCGTATTCTTTTTCTGCGGGTTTATAATATATTTCATGTCTAACGACAAATACATGTACGCCCGCGCCCGCCGCCACCACAAGGCTATTTTTGCAAACAGCGAACAGTATCTGCCCGAGCACACCCCCGCAGTGTGCCCGCCCGCAATGGAACAGCAGAGCACTTATCTCAAAAATGCCGGCGGCTTCGCGGCCTACAACAACACCCGCCTCAAATATTATCCCTCCGGCACGCAGCTCTTCGACGCCGCCATCGAAAGTTTAAAGACGGCGCAGTCCTTCGTATTCATCGAATATTACGCCATCGCCGACGGCGTGCTCTTGAGCCGCATATGGGACGTTTTAAAGAAAAAGGCCCTCTCCGGCGTGGACGTGCGCATAATTTACGACGACGTCGGCAGCCGCGCCTTCTCGCATGAAATGCGCAAGGAGATGAAAAGGTGCGGCGCAAAGGTGCGCGTGTTCAACCGCCTTCTGTCGCGCTTCACCTTCGCCATGAACTACCGCGACCACCGCAAGATAATAGTGGTGGACGGCAAGGTAGCCTTCACGGGCGGCAGCAACATCGCCGACGAATACATCAACGAAAAGCACATGCACGGCTATTGGAAGGACACGGGCCTCAAGATAGAGGGGGAGGCGGTCGACTCCATGACGCTCTTCTTCTTGAGGCAGTGGGAATTCATCACCCGCAAAAAGTGCGAATATTCGCCCTACTTCGGGCTGTATGAGAAGTTTGAAAGCCCCTATGTCGCCGTGCCCTACGTCGACGGCCCCGAATATGAGCTTACCATCTGCAAGAGCGTGTTCGAAAACGTCATCTCCTCCGCCAAGGAGAGGCTGTATATCATGACGCCCTATTTCATTCCGGACGACAGCGTCGTGCAGGCGCTCATAAACAAGGCCCTCTCGGGTGTGGATGTGCGCATAATCCTGCCCTCCGTGCCCGATAAGTACTATGTCTATCTCGTCACGCGCGACAACGCCGAAAAACTCATAAAGTACGGCGTAAAAATTTATTACTTCAAGGATTCGTTCGTGCACAGCAAGCTGATAGTCACTGAAAGCTGCGCGGTGGTGGGAACGGTCAACTTCGACATGCGTTCCTTCTATCAGCAGTTCGAGGACGCCGTCCTCACCGACGACTATTCCGTGGTGACCGCCATAACCGAGGACTGCGAAAACACCTTCCCCGACTGCGACAATCCCCAAAAGGCCGCCAAAAACGGCCTTGTCAAGACCGTCGCCATCGCGCTTTTAAGGCTCGTTTCGCCACTGATGTAATCAAGTAAAAGGAGAGAATTGTTTAATGCACAAAGTGAGAGAAAATATTTTAAGGTGGGCGCCCTTCGCCGCCTGCGTGGTATTCGGCGTTTTGGCCCTTTCGCTCCACCATATTGTCTGCCCTACGGTCAACAAGGTGGTCTATCTTCAGGTTCCCGTCTGCATGTTCATACCCCTCTTGTTTCCCGCGCTCGAAAGGTGGGCAAAGGTCAAGGTGCCCTATTTTCTCGTAGTTGTCGTCGCCGTGCAGATAATAATTTCGGTCGACCTCGGCTCCGCCCTCAATTTTTACGGCTTCATTCCCCATTACGACAAGTTCCTCCACACATATTTCGGCGTGTGGGGCGCGCAGATTGTGTTCTATTTTCTCCATTTATGGGGAGGCGGCAACATGAAAATGGTGTGGAAGCTCATCCTTGTCATGCTCTCCGTGCTCGGTATAGCCGCCATTTGGGAAATTTTCGAATTCACCATGTCCTGCATCATCTCCGACTACGACCCCCAACTTTGGCATGCTGCGGTCGCTTCGGGCGGCAATCCCCTTTGGGACACCATGATGGACATAATCGTCGCCGCAATAGGCGCAGGCATCTTCTTTGTCACCCTTCTTGCCGATGTGCTCTGCGGCGGAAAAATCTACCGCGGCACCCTTACCCCCGCGGCGCACGCGCTGCAAGGGGAGGAAGGGCCTCAAATTGTAAAATAATGGCACCGCATATCCAAACGCTTGCCTTTTAGCGGCATATGGGTTACAATGTTAAAAAATATTTGCGAGGTGTTTTAATATGCAGCAAGATGATACCTCTGCGGTTCAGCCCCCTGAACAACCCGCCCCCAAGGCGGAGGATCAGGAGCTAGACCTCTCCTATGCAAACAAAAAGGAAGTGGTGAAGGGGGGAGCGCTCGGCCTGTTCATCGGCCTTGCCATCATCGTCCCCGGCGTCAGCGGCTCTGCCGTCGCCATAATCTTCCGCCTGTACGAAAAACTTCTCTACGCCTTCGGCAACATTTTAAAGAAGTTTAAAAAGTGCCTGCGCTTCCTCGTGCCCATCTTAATAGGCGCGGTGATAGGGCTCGTCGCAGGCTTCCTCGCCGTTCAGCAGCTCATCGACCTCATTCAGTTCGCCATAGTCGCCCTGTTTGCGGGCTTAATGCTCGGCGCCTTCCCCGCCGTCACCGATCAGATAAAGGGCGAAAAAATAACAGTCCCCCGCGCGCTCCTGTTTGTCGCAGGTTTGGCTTTGCCCATAGTCTTTTCGGCCATCTCCTGCAACATAACCACGGGCGACGCAGTCCTTGCCAACGCGCAGTGGTATCACTACATTCTGTTCATAGTGCTCGGCTATGTCATCGCCATAACTCAGCTCGTCCCCGGGCTGTCCGCCACGGCAATCTTAATGATGTTCGGCTACTTCACGCCCCTCGTCAGTTCCATAAGCGTAACCTATTGGGGCGAAAATCCCATGGTGTTCGCCATCTACGCCTGCCTAATCGTCGGCTTTATCGCGGGACTGCTCACGGTGTCAAAGGGCATGTCCAAGCTCTTGGAAAAGCGCCGCGCCCCCACGTTCTTTACCGTCGCGGGCATGTCGCTCGGCTCCATAATCACCATGTTCTACAACACCGAAATCAACGCCTATTACGCCTCTTGGGGCGTCGGCTTTGAGGTGTGGGAGCTCATCCTCGGCATAGCTCTCTTCATTCTCGGCGTCGCCGCGGCATACTTCTTCGTCCGCTACGAACGCAAACACTCAAAATAAAAACGGCATAAAATAAAAAAACTCAATTCGCCGCGGCATATGCCGCGGCGAATTATCTGTTGAGATTAATTTTATATCAGCACTAAATATACAAAATATCCGCAGTACGCAAGCAGCATGATTATGCCCGTCAGCCTGCCTATGCTCTTTTTGACGAGGCAGGGCACCCAAAGTATTATGCCCGCTGCAAAGGCTATGGCGGTGTCTATCAGGAAGGAAGAAACAAAGGGCACGGGCGTTATCACCGACGACAGGCCGACAATAAACAGTATATTGAAGATGTTGCTGCCCACAATGTTGCCTACGGCGATGTCGGCATTCTTTTTGATGGCCGCCGTAACCGAAGTGAAGAGTTCGGGCAGCGATGTGCCCAAGGCGACTACGGTCAGGCCTATAAACCTGTCGCTCACGCCCATTTCCTTTGCAAGGAAGGTTGCGGAATCGACGGCAAAGTTGCTTCCGAGTATTACCATTGCCAATCCCACAACCGCAAGTATTATGGCTATCGGCAGCGGCCTGACTTTCACGGCCTGCTCTTCGGGCTTGTCCGCCGCAGGGTCGGGCAGGGGTTGGGTAACGCTTTCCGCAAGCTCCCTTTTGTTTATGCGCTTCCTTGCCACAATGAACAGGTATGCAAGGTACAGCACGAATACTATCAGGAAAATAATTCCGTCCACGAGGCCTATCGAACCGTCCCACCCGAGCGCGAACAGCAGCACCGTGGCGCCAAGCATGACGGGTATGTCCACAAAATTTGTGTCCTTGCCCACCGCAAGCCTTGAAATCACCGAAGACAAGCCGAGTATTATGAGTATGTTGAGTATGTTGCTGCCCAAAATATTGCCTATGGTTATATCGGCGTTGCCCTCTATCGCGGCGCTTATCGAAACGGCCGCCTCGGGCGCGCTCGTGCCCATGGCCACTATCGTCAGACCGATGATTATCTGAGGGATCTTAAGCTTTGTGGCTATGCCGCTCGCACCGTCTACAAAAAAATCGGCGCCCTTTGCAAGCAGCACAAAGCTGATGATGAGCAGTACAACATTTCCGAAAATTTCCATGTGTTTCTCCCGTGAAAAAAATCAAATCAAGTATAACATACATTTTGTTAAAGCGCAACAATTTTTGTAAGTTTTTATCGACAAATTATTTTATATTGCGTTTATAATCGGGGTTTAACATAATATAGATATGGAACTTATTACAAGGTACTATTCAGACGAAGTGCACGACGATTTTGCCAATACCCATATTGAGGCAAAGCCGCTGCCCAAAAATTTTAAATATCACTCCCGCAACCCGTTGGTGGCGGCAAGAAGATTTATTATTTATTGGCTCATCGCCTGTCCCGCCATATGGATAGCTTCAAAGCTCGTAAAGCGCATAAAGTATGTCAATAAAAAGTGCATGAAGGGCTACAAAAACCGCGGCTGTTTCATCTACGGCAATCACACGGGCTTTGTCACCGACGCCTTCAACCCCACCATGCTCTCCTTTCCCCGTCCGGCAAAGGTCATGGTCAGCGAGGATTCCACTTCCTTAAAGGGTCTGCGTTGGCTGCTCATGGACCTCGGCGCGCTGCCCATTCCGTCGGGACTGCACCTCATGCCCGCATTCAACGGCGAAATCGAGCGGGCAATTGCCAAAAAGAATTGGATAGCCATCTATCCCGAGGCGCACATTTGGCCTTACTACACAGGCGTGCGCAACTTTCCCGCCGTTTCCTTCCGCTATCCCGTAAAGCTCAATGCACCCGTGTTCTCGTATACAATTACTTACAGTCAGCGCAAGCACTCCAAAAGGCCCAAGGTCACAGTGTATATAGACGGCCCCTTCCTGCCCGACAAATCGCTGCCCTTAAAGCAGGCTCAGCAGAAGCTGAGGGGCGAGGTGCACGCCGCCATGAAGGCGCGCACGGACGAGCACTCGACCTATAAATACAAGTACGACTACGTCTACCGTCCCAAGGACGGACAATAAAAAGCAGGTAATAAAAAAAGCAGGCATTTGCCTGCTTTTTTTATTGAAATGGAGTAGGGGGTAGGGGATAGGGGTGGTGTAAAAGTATGCGGCTTTGCCGCCTGTCCCCTTTGTTCGTCGCCGCCAATTGTCATACTGAGCGCAGTCGAACGTATCTCGCGCGGTTTCCGCGCGGACAATTGGCGGCTCTGAGATTTCTCCACGTTGGTCGAAATGACAAAGGGGAAATTTCTACCTTCCCTAACCCCTAATCACTAACCCCTATCCTCTTAAAAAAGAGCGGGTTCAACCCGCTCTTTTTACAATATATCCTTTAAAACGTCGTTCATGTCGTACAGCCCTGCGGGCTTGCCGGCCATCCACTTTGCGGCCCTTATCGCCCCTACGGCAAATACCCTTTTGCTGCGCGCCGAGTGGGAGAGGGATATAATTTCATCCTCGCCCGCGAACATAACTTCGTGTTCGCCCACAATGGTGCCGCCGCGCACGGCGTGTATGCCTATCTCGTTTCCGCGCTTGCCCACGATTCCGCTTCTGCCCTCAACGTATTGCCTCTTTTGCTCAAGCACTCCGTTCATGGCGTCGGCAAGCATGAGCGCCGTTCCGCTCGGTGAGTCCACCTTTTGGTTGTGGTGGCGCTCAACAATTTCAATGTCAAAACTTTCGCCGAGGACAGCGGCCGCCTTTTTGACCAACCCCACCAAGAGGTTTACCCCAAGCGAAAAGTTTGCCGTCTTGAATATGGCCGTCTGCTCCGCGGCGGCCTTTATTTCCTCAAGCTGTGCGGCGGTGTATCCCGTGGAGGCCAAAACTGCGGGAACGCCGTTTGCTACCGCATACTTCAGCTCATCCTCCAAAACGGCGGGGGAGGAGAAGTCGATTATCACGTCAACCTTCTCATTCACATCGGAGAAGGAGGGGTATACGGGCATTTTGCAGCCCTCGGGGGTGTGAATGTCCACGCCGCAGACCACCTGCGCCTCATTGTCGCCCTTTAAAAGGTCAACAATGTTGCCGCCCATCTTTCCGCCTATGCCGCATACGAGCACTTTCAGCATAACTTCACCCCCGCAGATTTAAGGCACTTCTTCATGAGTTTTTTGTGCTCTTCCTCAAGCTCTGTAAGGGGTGCGCGGGGTACGCCCGCGTCAAGCCCTATCATGTTGCAGCTCGCCTTTACGGGTATGGGGTTTACCTCCACAAAGCATGCATCGATGAGGGGGAGTATCTTTTCGTGAATTTTGTTGGCCTTGGCAAGCCTGCACTTCTGCATGGCGGTGGCCACTTCCTTGATCTGCTTGGGCACTATATTGGAGGCCACGGATATCAGTCCCGCGCCGCCTATCGCCATGATGGGAATGTTTAAATTGTCGTCGCCCGAATATAAATCCATCCTCGGGCGGATGCGGCGCATGGTCTCGCAAATCTGCTCCATGTTTCCGCATGCCTCCTTGATTCCCGCCATGTTGGGTATGTACGAAAGTTCCTCTGCCGTCGCGGGCAGTATGTTCACGCCCGTCCTCGGGGGCACGTTGTAGGCGATGACGGGCAGGGTGGTGGCCTCGCAGATGGACCTGTAATATTCAACTATGCCCTTCTGCGTGCACTTGTTGTAGTAGGGGGTGACGGCAAGTATGCCGTCGGCGCCAAGCTCCTCGGCGCGCTTAGTGGCGGCAACCGCCTTGGCCGTGCTGTTGCTGCCCGTGCCGAATATAAGTTTAACCCTTCCCGCAACGTGCTCCTTGGCAAACTTCATAACGGCAACCTTTTCGTCCTCGGTCATGGTGGCGGGCTCGCCCGTCGTGCCCAAAACTACCAAGGCGTCCGTGCCGTTTTCTATCTGATACTCTATCATCCTGCCGAACGATTCAAAGTTTACGCCGCCGTCATTGTAGAAGGGCGTGATCATCGCGGTCGCGCTGCCGCTGAAGAAATTTTTCATAGCTAAAAACCTCTCGATAGATACTTAAATTTTAATCAAAGTAGCCCTTTGCCGCCAACAGTTCGGCAAGCAGCACGGCGCCGCCGGCCGCTCCGCGCAGGGTGTTGTGCGAACAGCCTATAAATTTATAGTCGAACAGGTTATCCTCCCTCAGCCTGCCGGCGCACACTGCCATGCCGCGCTCGGTCATTCTGTCAAGCTTGGGCTGGGGTCTGTCGTTCTCTTCAAAGTAGTGTATGAACTGCTTGGGTGCCGAGGGCAGTTCAAGCCTCTGAGGCTCGCCGGAAAAGTTTTCCCACGCCTCAAGTATCTGCTGTTTGGTCGGCTTGTGCTCAAAGGACACAAAGCATGCCGCCGTGTGCCCGTCCGATACGGGCACGCGCAGGCACTGTGCGGTTATTGCGGGGCCGTCGGCATTTACAATGACGCCGTCCTTCACTTCGCCCCAAATCTTGAGGGGCTCAAGCTCGCTCTTTTCCTCCTCGCCGCCGATGTAGGGGATTATGTTGTCTACAATCTCGGGCATGGTCTCAAAGGTCTTGCCCGCGCCCGATATGGCCTGATAGGTTGTCACGGCCGCGCACTTTATACCGTACTTTCTGAGGGGGTGGAGGAGGGGCACATAGCTCTGCAGCGAGCAGTTGCTCTTTACCGCAATAAATCCCCTCTTAGTGCCAAGCCTTGCCCGCTGCGAAGCGATTACTTCAAGGTGGTCGGCGTTGATTTCGGGTATGACCATGGGCACGTCGGGCGTTGCGCGGTGCGCCGAGTTGTTGGAAACTATGGGGCACTCAAGCTTTGCGTAGGACTCCTCAAGCGCCTTAATCTCCTCCTTGGGCATGTTTACGGCACAGAAGCAGAAGTCTACCTGCGCGGCAATCTTTTCCCTGTCGGCCGTGGCGTCCAAAACTACCATGTCGGCAAACTTTTCGGGCATGGGCTCGGCAAGGTGCCAGCGCCTCACGGCGTCCCTGTACTTCTTTCCCGCTGAGGAAGAGGAGGCGGCCAAAACCTTCACCTCGAACCAAGGGTGGTTTTCAAGCAGAAGGGCAAACCGCTGACCCACCATGCCGGTGGCGCCTATTATGCCCACTTTGTACTTTTTCATAATATATCTATTCTCCATAACAAAAATTTGTGTAATATTTATTCGCTCAAGTCGTACTCGCTTTGCTCTGTGCGACTTGTAGCGAGGGGCGGTCGTGCAGTGCTTAACGGAGCAAATGAATTGCTCCTACACTGCCTCGGCATTATTAAATTAAACAAATAAACCGCACAGCATAAATATAAAATTAAAATTAAACGCGACACCTGTGGCGCCGCGTTTTATACACTTTTTTATAAAATGCAAATAGCGCAACACTCATCGTGACAGTCGCGCGGGTGTTATCCTCGCGCGCCCAGCGGAAGAAAGGCGGCCTTCCGCTTCGGCGGAGATGCCCTTTTGCCTGCAGGTGTAAGCCGTCGCCTAAAAACGTCAAACCCGCGGCTACTCATGCTCGTCCGCTCCTCTATTCGTAACTGAATGATATCATATGCTTGAAGAAAAGTCAAAGAAATTCAAATAAGTATCGCCTTTTTATATCAAAAATTTGCCTTTATGCAAGCTAAAATAATTGAAATATTTAATTGTTTACTGTATAATAATAAAAAGCCTGCCAAGGCCGCGCCGTGCGCGGCGGCAGTTAATAATTTCAGTTCAAGGAATTTTTATGGCAGAATCAAGGTTGCAAACCCTCGTCGGCAACGAAAACGCCGACGATTACGTCCGCACTTACGTTCCCCACGGCAGGTGGAAGGACGCATGGACGCTATTCAAGTCGAACTTTGTAAAGTTCGTCATCATCAATGTGCTCACGGCGCTCTTTTTCGTGCCCGCGGCCGTGGTCATCTATCTCCGCCTCGCCTACATCACGGGTATGGCCATGGTCTATCCCTTCTCGGCAAACGTCGGCATATCCATGTACACGCCCTCTACCGTCGGCCTTGCGGAAAGAATAACGCTCTCCGCCGACATTCTCTTCTATTCGGTGCTCGTCATCGCCGCGCTCATTGCGGCGGTCGGCCTTGCGGGCGGTGGGTACTCGGTCAAGAAGATGATAAACTCCCACGGTCAGTTTACGGTCAAGGGCTACTTCCACGGCGTAAAGACGTGTTACTTCAACACGGCTCTCCCCGTGTTCGTATTCATGGTGTTCCTGTACGGCTGTTTTCTCGTCAGCGATTGGGCCTCCTTGGAGATAGCATACGGCGGCTCCGCAGGCGGTCCCATAACGGCAAAGGTGTTCATAATCATCGCCACCGTCATCGTGGGCATGTACGGCATGTGGGTGTACGCCGTCGGTGTCAGCTATAAAGTAAAATTAAAGTACCTTCTCAAAAACTCCCTCGTGCTCCTTGTCGGCACTGTAATTCAGACCATATTCATGCTCGGCTTCGCCCTCATTCCCGCGTGGCTGCTCATAATAGGCATCTACAATCAGTTCTTCCTGTTCTTGGGGCTTGTTTTCCTCATATTCATAGGGCTGTCGTTCTTCCTCCTCGTGTGGATGGCATACACGCAGTGGGTGTTCGATTCCTTCATCACCCCTGCGATCGCCACCGAAAAGGAGGCAAAGCGCGCCGCAATGACCCCCAAACAGCTCGAGGCGGAAAAGCTTGAAGAGGCCCGCGCCGAGGCAAGGGAAATTCTCGCCGCAGGCAAGTCCGAACTTGTCTGCAAGCCCATCAAACCCATTGAGTCATCAGAAATCGCCGTCATCCCCTCAACCTTTACAAGGGCAGACGTGCAGTCCGCCCGCGACGCCCGCACTGCAATCGAGGGCGAAATCGCGCAGTACTACGAAGAGCATAAAAACGACGCCAAGTACGTTGAATACAACAAGATGTTCGCCGAGCGCGAAAAGGCCCTTTCCTCCACGGACAAGAAGGGCAAAAAGAAGAAGATCAGCCCCGACAATTTGCTTCACTAAAGCAGTATAGGGTATAGGATTTAGGGGATAGGGAGTAGGGAAGGTATAAGTGTATGCGGCTTTGCCGCGTTCTTCCCTTTGTCATTTCGACCAAAGCGCCCACAGGGCGCGGCGCGGAGAAATCTCGGAGCTACCATTGTCCGTCGCTTTGCTCCGAGATCTTTCGACTTCGCTCAAGATGACAATGGTAGCGATGGACAAAGGAAAAATCTTTCACTACAATTATTCACTCTTCACTATTCACTATTCATTTATTATTTCCGCCACCCCTAACCCCTACACCCCAACCCCTAACCCCTGAATTATGAACTCCTACTCCGCCCTCAGCAATTGGTTCGAATATTTAAACAGAGACTGCGACTATTCATCATGGTCGCAGTATTTAATTGAACGCCTCCGCGCCTTCAACGTAGGGCGAAAGGGCGTGGATATCGGCTGCGGCAACGGCTATTTTACACGCGCTCTCTACAGGGCGGGCTATGCCGTCACGGGCATAGACATCTCCCCGCAGATGCTCAACGTCGCAAAGCAAAAGTCGGCGGAAGAGGGGGTGCCCTGTGAATTTTTACTCGGCGATATAACCAAACTTAAACTGACGGGGCATGTCGACTTTGCCGTCGCAATCAACGACTGTCTCAACTACGTTCCCCCCGCAAAGCTCAAGGCGGCCTTTTCAAGGGTATGTGCCTGTTTAAACCGCGGCGGAGTGTTCCACTTCGACATATCTTCTCAAAACAAAATCAAAAACGTCATTGCCGACAACATGTTCGGCGAGGACGGCGAGGACATATCCTACATGTGGTTCAACACCCCTCAGCCCGACGGAGTGACAATGGATTTAACCTTCTTCGTCCGCGGGGCGGACGGCAGGTACGACCGCTTCGACGAGACCCACCGCCAATACGCCCACGGCGAGGACGATGTCATTTCCGCCCTGAAAGATGCAGGCTTTTCGTCCGTCTGCACTCAGGGGCACCTCGGCACGGACGACAAAACTATGCGCATAAATTTCACCGCAGTCAAATAAATAATTATGAATACAATCTTCAAAGCGTTGGTATATGACAAACAGGTCTCGCTCACCGTTCTCGATACGACCGACCTCGTCAATAAGGCAATAAAAATACACAACCTCTCGGGCAGGTCGGCTCAGCTCTTGGGCGAGCTTTTGACCGTCTGCGCCTATATGTCCGCCTGCCTCAAGAGCGAAAGGGGCGCCGTCTCCATAACGGTAAAGAGCGCGGACAACTCCGGCTCGGCCTCGGTGTCGGGCGATGTCGACCTGCACATAAGGGGGTATGTCGACGGCTCGTGCAAACACACCTTAAAGGGCGGCGTGCTCACCGTCATCAAGGACGACGGCTTCTTCCGTCCCTTCGTCGGCGCGTGCGAAATTGAAAGCGACGACGTCTCCCGCATGATGATGGACTACTTCCATCAGAGCGAACAGATACCCACAGCCGTTTCCGTCGGCGTCAAACTCAACGACGACGGCACCTGCGCCGCCGCGGGCGGCGTCGTAATGCAGCTTCTCCCCGGCACAACCGAGGCCAACACGGACAGGGCGGAGGAGCGCATGCAGGCCTTCACTCACCCCGCCGCCGTAATACAAAAGTACGGCGCCGAGGGCGTAATACGCAACTTTTTCGAGGGTGACATGGAGCAAAAGGGGCTGTACCTCGCCCACCCCGACTACATATGCAACTGCTCGCGCAGCAAGATAGAGGGGGTGATAATCCCCCTCGGCAAGCAGGAACTTTTGAACATCTGCGAGGAGCAGGGCAAGGTTTCGGTTCACTGCCACTACTGCAACACCGATTATACTTTCGATAAGGACGACATAGAAAGATTATTTAATAAATGAGTAAAACTTTGGGAATTGACCTCAGCGAGGACAGGCTGCTCGCCATCGCGGCGGACTGCATCGATGAGCACAACTATATAGGCGCGCTCCGCATGCTCAACAAAAATGCCGAGCTCAACGGCAACGCCGAAGATTCCTACATGCTCTACGCCGAAGCCTTCGACGACATGGGCCTGTACGAAAAGTCTGTAAACGGATGGTTCAAGTACATCGACTATTCCTTCGGCTATCCCGACAGCGACTTTACGGACGCATACGAAGGCCTCGCCGTCAACTACCTCAATCTTGGCGAGGAGGAGATTGCCGCCTTCTACTACAACAAACTGCTCGTCGAAACTTCGGCGGAACTCTCTCCCGAAAACCGCCGCGAAATAATAAACAACTTCATCGTAACCCACAAATCGCCCTTAAAGATTGCCTATCCGCCCCGCCTTGCCGACTTCTCGGGCGAAATGGAGAGGGGCATAGGCTACATGCGCTCGGGCGACTACGAAAACGCCATAGCCGAATTTTCCAAGGTTGACGAGGGCAACAAGAGTTACCTCTCCGCCCGCAACTACATCGCCATGTGCGACATCATCAGCGATAAGTGCGACGAAGCCGAGCAGGAGTGCCTCGCCGTCCTAAAAAAATATCCCGACGACGTGCAGTCCTTAACTACGCTCGCCGCCGTCAAAAATCAGCAGAAAAAGGTGGACGAAAGCCGCGCCATCGCCAATAAGCTCCTGTCCGTCGGCGCCACCGCCACCGAGGACTTGTATAAAATTGCCACCGTCTGCTGCGAAAACGGCATGCACGAGGAGGCGTATAAACTCTTCTGCAAAATAGAGGAGGACCTCACTTACGACAATTCGGTGCTCTACTTCAAGGCGGTGTCCGCCTACAATTCGGGGCGCAAGCGCGAAAGTTTAGACGCGTTCGACAAGCTTCAGACCATCTATTCTGACGCCGTTACGGCCAAGTACTATGCCGACTTCGTCCGTTCCCACCTCGCCGAGGATGACGACGACTACAAACTCAATCCGCTCACATATTTCTACCGCCTGCCGCAGGAGGAGAGGGAGAGCAACATTGAAATCTTATCGGCCTTCATCCGCCTCAGCGACAAGCACGCAAAACTAATCTCCAAGGAGATCGACATAACCGACTGCATCCGTTGGTGCTTCGACGAGGGGGGAGAGCACGGCTCAACCGAACTCAAGATGCTCGGCGCCGCCTGCGCCGTCAAGGCAGACTGCTGCGACGACCTTCTGCGCGACATTCTGCTCGACGCCTTACTGCCCGACTCTTTAAAAATGCAGACGTTGGGCTTCATTGCCGAACGCAACGAGGACTGCACCTACGGCGTGGTCATCTGCCATGTGTTCCGCAAAATCGACATCCCCTCGCTCAAAGTGGGCAGAACAAAGAAAAAGATCTTCATAAAGGCGTACGCCATGGCCGTCGCCCGCTTTGCCCTCATCGACCCCGACTACGTGTACGCGCTCAACTCGTCGGCAACCTCACTCTACGACAAGCTGTCGCAGGACAAGCGCCTTGCCGACGCCAAGGACGCGCCCGCCCTCGCCGCCGCAATATACGTCAACAGCGGCATATATGAAGGCGAGGCCGACGCGGAGGCCGCATGCGGCTTCTTCAACGCCGATATAAAAAAATATAACCTTATCATGTCATAAAATTGTGCCTGCATAAGGCGCAATTTCAAGAGGTGAAAGAGATGAAACTTTACGATTTCGACGGCATGTTCGAAGAAAAACTTGCCGACTACATCAAGCGCAACCCCCGCGGCTATACCGAAAAGCAGTGGGAGGACGTCATTCCCGCCATGTATGCAAAATTCGGCGACACGGTGGTAAAATCCATAGGCAAAACGCCCAATCAGTTCTACGCCGAACAGAGCGACGGGCAGTTGATTGAAAGCCTTGTCTCCCACTTGAAAAAGGGCGTGCCCGTCTCCGAATACCTGTGCAACGCCATCGAAAACAGGCACATCGAGGAGCTGCTCATTCCCCTCCTTCAGGGCTCTGAGGACGAAATTTCCTACGCCCTCAATCTCATCGGCACCTCGCAAAAGGCGCTCCCCGCGTACATGCGTCTGCTCTGCGAAAGCGACAACGAGGACATCCGCAACACCTGCGTCGACAACGTAAAGGAATTCGCCGACGACGTAAAGGAGGAGGCGCTTGCAAACTACTCCAAGGGCATTCAGCCGGAATATATGCTCGAAATCCTGTCCCGCTGCAAACAGCGCGACGACCGCGTCTACGACCTCCTCATAAAAGCCTTCCGCACCGCGGACGACCAAACGCTCGCCATGCGTGCCTCCTATCTCGCCGCCTACGGCGACGAGCGCGCCCTGCCCTATCTTTTGGAGAGGATAGAGGAGGACGGCATAACCTACGCCGATTTTCAGGATTTAAAGTTCGCCATCGAAGCTCTCGGCGGCACCTACGACAAGGAGCGCGACTTCTCCTCCGACCCCTACTACGACCTCATAAAATCCCATGGCGCCCTCAACATAGACATATTCAAGGACATAAAGTAAAAAAGTGAAGTTTTGCGCCCCGCCGCGCGCCCGCCGCGTCATACTGAGCGGAGTGAGGAGCAATATGCGACGAACGCAGTCGAATGTATCTTGTTCGGCTTGATACCAAACAAGATGTTTCGACTTCAGGCGTCGTTATACTCCGCCTTTCGCTCAACATGACAATGGTGGTTGTATCTGTCATTTCGACTAAGTGAGCTTAATAAACCTTATCACTCGCGCAAAACTGTAGTATTTGCGCGAAAGAGGAGGGGTAACGCAGCGATGTTGCAAGGCGTGTGTTCACGACTTGCATAGAGCGAAGTTTGCCCCGACGAACGCATGGAGAAATCTGCATGAACGCAGTCCCTATCCCTCAGCGACAGATTGTCAAGCAAGTGCAACACATTAAGAGACAAAGACTTCAGCGGGAGTTAGCCAACCGAGACATTTGC
>CALVPX010000023.1 GCA_944354265.1 uncultured Clostridia bacterium
GGTACCGTCACTTTCTTCGTCCCTTAGAAAAGAACTTTACAATCCGAAGACCTTCATCATTCACGCGGCGTTGCTGGTTCAGAGTTTCCTCCATTGACCAATATTCCCCACTGCTGCCTCCCGTAGGAGTTTGGGCCGTGTCTCAGTCCCAATGTGGCCGATCACCCTCTCAGGTCGGCTACTGATCGTCGCCTTGGTGAGCCGTTACCTCACCAACAAGCTAATCAGACGCGAGCTCATCCATATCCGATAAATCTTTGATCATTAAAAGATGCCTTCAAATGATATTATGCGGTATTATCAGTCGTTTCCAACTGTTATCCCCCAGATATGGGCAGATTGCTCACGCGTTACTCACCCGTCCGCCATGTAGTAAACTACATTCGACTTGCATGTGTTAAGCACGCCGCCAGCGTTCATCCTGAGCCAGAATCAAACTCTTGAGTTTAATTTGTATAAAACACAAACTTTTAAAGTTCGTGGCTCTATCTCGACTAAATAGTCATTATCTTTGCTGACTTTAGCTTTGTGGTACTTGATGTACTTCAAAGTTATTGACAGAAACTGTGTTATCTTTCGATAACTAAAATCGTTTCCTTCTATTCAATTTTTAAACTGCATTTACTGACCTTACAGTCAGTGCTCTGTCGCTGGAGCTCTGCTACTATATCATATTCGATATTAGTTTGTCAAGCATTTTTCAAAACTTTTTTAAAAACTTTTTTGAAGGTTTTTATTTTAAGTTTGTCCCTCGCCATTCTTTTGTGAAGGCTTTCGGGCGACAGCTTAATTATTATATCATAGTTGATATATATTTGTCAAGCATTTTTTCAAACTTTTTTAAAAACTTTTTGAAGCTTTTAAACGCTCTGCTTTTGCCTTAGGGAGCTTTGCAGCACCCTTACCGGCGACAGCTTGCATATCATATCACAAGCTTTATGTCGCTGTCAAGCATTTGACGCAAGTTTTTTCACAAATTTTTACATTTGTTTCAAACGCTATTTTTGAGCTATTGCGGGGCCGTTTTAAAGCCGCCATCCGCAACACAGCTTGCATATAATAACAGGATTTTCGGGCAAAGTCAAACTTATTCCAAAATTTCCGACAAAAATTTCTGCCGGATAATTGCCACAACTTTTTGTGAATTTTTCACATTTTATACATTTATTAGCGGCCAATATGCTTGCAATAGTTGCAATTTAATAGTATTATATAAATATGAATAGCAAGACATATATGATTTTAAGAATAGTCTTTTGCATACTTGCCGTGGCGCTCTGTGCAGTGGCGATATTTGTTTTTGTTTATGCAGGGTGGCAATGGGGTCTGCTGTGCGTTTTTGCGGCCGTGCTGTTTGCAGGACTCATGCTTGTTTTCAGGCGGCTGCAGAGCGACAAGGAGCAAAAGGAAAACCCGCCCGAACCCAAGGGAGATTTTATTACCGGTCCCGTGCATGTGAACGACGATGCAGACGACGGCGACGAAAGCCAAAGCAATTAATTAAATGTGCGCGCATGCACATGCGCGCGCGTACACGCGTATACGCGCGTATTATATATTGACAGTTTGACGGCAAGTTATACATACAATTTAATTTTGGCACATGTGACAGCGGGCGCAACCTTTCGGTTGCGCCCGCTGATTTTGTATAAAATATTAAATTTTGACTAAATTTCGGTAAGGTAGTTAAGGAATGCCTTACTCTTCACATAAAATAGTGACATTGCCCCCCTTTGTCCGTCGCTGCGCTCCGAGATCTTTCGACTGCGCTCAAGATGACAAAGGGGGAACAATTACGATAGCGACGGCACACCGCCACCTTTTTGCTGTCCGCGAACAAGGCTTGTATAATGAATTAACGCAGGTTCGCGGAGCTCGGCCGCGGCGACACGCCGCTCCGCTTTATGTTGGCCGCGAAACAGGCTGTATAATGTGATAACGCCCGTTCGCGGAGTACGGGTGCAGCAGACTGCTGCTTGCGGAGCACGGCTGCGGGGACACCCCGCGTCACGCCGTTAAATCATGCGCTGTGCCTGAATGAAGTAGCTCCAACGGGTGGAAGAGATTTGCTCTATTTTGGCGTAGTCGGACGCGGTGTGCAGAATGTAGTTGCCGCCGAGGTAGAGGGCGACATGGCCTATGCGCTCCACGCCCGTCTTATTCTTGCGGGCGGCGTTGGTGAAGAACATTAGGTCGCCCCTCTTTAAGCCGTCCTTTACGGTTGTGCCCTGCACTACCTGCGTGCGGGTCGTGACCTGAAGATTTATGTCTGCCGTGACCTTGAAGATGTACTGCATGAGCGACGAGCAGTCGAACGCCTGCGTGGTGAAGCCCGAGAGCAGCTTGCCGTTGCCGTTGTGGTAGCGCGTTGCGCCGTAGACGTAAGTTACGCCCATGTGCTTTGTGCCCTCGGAGATGACTTGCTCAATCTCTTCGGCGGCGGCCTCGAAGTCTACAAGTATGCAGTAATCTTTGTATATGTACGCCTCCATACCCTTATAGTAGGTCTTGTACCAATTGCCGTGGTTGCCGTTGGAGGCGTAGAGCGTGTTCTTTTCGGCCGTGCCGAGCACTTTATAGCCCGTGCCGGGGCCGCCGCGTATATTTACGCCGTCGGCAGTCACCTTTATGTACATTACAAGGTTTATCTGCGGAGTCTCCTCGGCAGGGCTGTCTTCAGGTTCCTCAACGGGAACGTCTACAGGGATATCCGCCTCGCCGTCCCCGGGGTCGTCCCAAGGCTCGTCGGCGGGAATGTCGTCAGGCTGTCCGGCAGGGGAATCGGGCGCAACTATGACTGAATCGTCGCCGGGGCTGTGGTCGGTCTGGGGGGCAGCCGCACAGCCGGCGAGCGAAAGCGCCGCAATTAGCGCAAGGCCGCACAGCCATGTGAATTTGTGTTTCATTGTTGTCCTCCATAAAAATTTTTTTACGGGGATATTATACATAAAGCCATGCAATTATGCAATGCAAAGATTTTGGAAGAAATGGAAAGGCGCGCCAATGCCCGAGGGGCATTGGCGCGCCTTTAAAGCACTCATTTTTAAATTGAAAGTTGCGAAAACACCTTTGCTATGCCGTCGTTTATGACGAGCTCGGCCTTGGCGTCCACCGAGATGGGCGTTTTATTTATGACCACTAAGTGCCTGCCGCGGAAACAGTCGATAAACCCCGCCGCGGGATAGACGGCGAGCGAAGTTCCGCCGATGATGAGGCAGTCCGCCGCGGAGATTGCCGAAAGGGCGCCGTTTATCGTGTCGGCGTTGAGGCTCTCCTCGTACAGCACGACGTCGGGCTTGATGACGGCGCCGCACTCGCAGTGGGGAACGCCCGTTGAATTTTTTATGTACTCCACGGGGTAGGACTTGCCGCAGTGCATGCAGTAATTGCGGTGGACGGAGCCGTGAAGTTCATACACCTTTTTGCTGCCCGCCGCCTGATGGAGGCCGTCGATATTCTGCGTGACGACCGCCTTCAGCTTGCCCGCCTCCTCAAGACGGGCGAGGCAGATGTGCGCGGCGTTGGGCTTGGCGTCGAGGTACAACATTCTGTCGCGGTAAAATTCGAAAAATTCCTCGGTGCGGTGCACGAAAAAGGTGTGCGAAACTATGCGCTCGGGCGGATATTTATATTTTTGATTATACAGGCCGTCCTGCGAGCGGAAGTCGGGTATTCCGCTTTCGGTGGAGACGCCCGCGCCGCCGAAGAATACTATGTTTGAGCTGTCATCTATTATGTTTTGGAGTTGAGAAATAAGGGACATGGTTATTAGGGGATATGGATTAGGGTTTAGGGGTTAGGGTTTAGGGGTGGTGAGATTATCCCCCTTGTCCGTCGCAACCCATTGTCATACTGAGCGAAGGCACAAAGTGCCGCAGTCGAACGTATCTCGTCCGTGAGAAACACGGCGGACAATGGGTTGCTTCGAGATCTTTCGACTAAGCTCAAGATGACAAGGGGGTGATGAAACGCGAGTACGACTTGAGCAAATATAAATTTTGCGACGCCGCGGCAAGCCGCGGCGTCGCGATTGTTACTTATGCTTCCACGCCCTCGTTGAGCTTTGCGAGGAGGGCATCGAGGTCGTTGCCGTGAACGAATACGGCTTCCTCGATAGTTTCGCCGTGAGCCATTGCGCAGCCGAGGCAGTGCATGCCGACAGCCTGCAGAATTTCAGCGCTGTTAGGGTTGATTTTAAGGCAATCTACAATGAGAGTATCCTTGGTTATCTTTGCCATGATATGGTATCTCCGTTTGAATTTATTTTTTGTAGACTTAGTATATCACAGCGCGTGAGTTTTTACAAATATTTTGGGGCATATTTTTTTAAAATTTAATCGCGGTTAAATTTTACAGTGCCGCCCATAACCCTTAAATTAACGGGAATACCAAAGGTGTGTAAAATAAATATTAGCACCACAAGGTCATACTGAGCAGAGCAGGGTGAAACCCTGCGTAGTCGAATGTATCTTGCTAGATAAAAGCCAAGCTAGATCTTTCGACTGCGCACGTCGGGCGGGAAGGCCCTCCGTGCTTCGCTCAAGATGACAGGGGGGAGGCAAAATTAAACACCTTTGGAACACCTTAAATAAATTTGCCCGTGGCGCTTTGGGGGCAATTTTTGATGTCCTGAGGCGTGCCTGCGGCGACTATGCGGCCGCCCTCCTCCCCGCCGCCGGGGCCCATGTCGATTATATAGTCGGCGCTGCGGATGACGTCCAAGTCGTGCTCGATGACGACGACGGTGGCGCCGTGGTCGATGAGAGTCTGAAACACGCCGACGAGCGTCTGCACGTCGAGGGGGTGCAGGCCTATTGTGGGTTCGTCAAACACGAACAGACTGTCAGACTGCGCCCTGCCCATTTCGCTTGCGAGCTTGAGGCGCTGCGCCTCTCCGCCCGAAAGGCTTGGCGTCTGCTCGCCCAAAGTTAAGTAGCCGAGGCCTAAATCTTCGAGCACCTGCAGGCGCTGACAGACGAGCTTCAGGTCGCGGCAGGCATCTATGGCGGTGTGAATGGCCATTGCCATTACGTCCGGCAGGGAAAATTCGCGGCCGTCCCTGCACTTATATTTTACGCCGTGCGCCTGCTTTGAATAGCGCGTGCCGCGGCACTCGGGACAGGGGATGTCGACGTCGGGCAGAAACTGCACGTCGAGGCTGATCGTGCCCGTGCCGTCGCAGACGGGACAGCGCAGGCTGCCCGTGTTGTAGGAGAAGTCGCCCGCCTTATACCCCTGCTCCTTGGCCTGCGCGGTGTGCGCAAAAATTTTGCGCAGCTCGTCGTGGACGTTGGCGTAGGTGGCCACGGTGGAGCGCACGTTTATGCCTATGGGCGTGGCGTCGATGAGCTTTACCTGACTTATGCCCTCCGCCTCCACCGAGAGGACGTGTTCGGGCAGCTTTGTCCCCTGAATGTGCGCCTGAAGGCCGGGGACGAGACTTTCGAGCACGAGCGTCGTCTTGCCCGAGCCCGACACGCCCGTGATGACCGTAAGCCTGCCCTTGGGGATTGAAGCCCTGAGGGGTTTGACCGTGTGAATGGCGCCCGTTGTGAGGTTGACGGCGCCGTATTTAAACATTTGTCCATCGGGAACGGGCGGCCGCAGCCCTGCGCGAGGGCTGTCGCCCAAGAATGGACCTATCTTTGAGAGGGAATTATTGACCATGTCGGCAATCGTGCCCTGAGCTATCACCCTGCCGCCGTCTGCGCCGGCGCCGGGGCCCATCTCTATCACCCAATCGGACACTCCCAAAATCTGCGTGTCGTGGTCGACGAGCACGACGGAGTTGCCGTCGGCCACGAGGTCGCGCATGACGCCGACAAGGCCGACTATGTTGGAGGGGTGCAGACCTATCGAGGGCTCGTCAAGAACATACAGCACGCCCGTCGTGCGGTTGCGGACGGCGCGGGCGAGCTGCATGCGCTGACGTTCGCCCGTGGAGAGGGTGGCTGCGGCGCGGTCGAGGGAAAGGTAGCCGAGCCCCAAATCTATCAGCCGCTTGGCTACGTCCGTAAAGGACTGGCAGATGCTCTCCGCCATGGGTCTCATCTCTTCGGGAAGGCTTGCAGGCACTCCCTTTACCCACTCCACTATGCCCGAAAGGGTCATGCGGCAAGCCTCGTCGAGAGGAATTCCGCGCAGGAGGGGATAGCGCGCCTCTTTGCACAGGCGGGAGCCGCCGCAGTCGGGACAGGCATCCTGCTTTAAGAACTTTTCAACGCGCTTCATGCCGCTCTCGTCCTTGACCTTCAAGAGTGCGTTTTCGACGGTGTGCACGGCGCTGTAGTATGTGAAGTCGAGCTCGGTGGCGACGTCTGAATTTTTGGCGCGGTAAAGAATATGCTTTTTGACGGCGGGGCCGTCGTAGACGATTGACTTTTCCTGCTCGGTCAAATCGCGGAAGGGCACATCCGTGCGCACGCCCATGGCACGGCAGACGTCGGTCATGAGCGACCACATGAGCGAATTCCACGGGGCGACGGCGCCTTGGTCGATGGTTAAGCTTTCATCGGGGACGAGGGCAGCCCTGTCCACCGTGCGCACAATGCCCGTGCCGCCGCAGGTGTGGCAGGCGCCCTGACTGTTGAAGGCGAGCTCTTCGGCAGAGGGGGCATAGAACTGCGCGCCGCACACGGGGCAGGTGAGCTGTTTGCCCGCCGCCACGGCGAGCGTGGGCGCAAGGTAGTGCCCGTTGGGGCAGCGGTGATTTGCGAGGCGGGAATACATTAAGCGCAGGCTGTTCAAGAGCTCTGTACCCGTACCGAAGGTGCTGCGTATGCCGGGGACGGCTGGGCGCTGATGAAGGGCGAGCGCCGCGGGGACGTGAAGAATTTCGTCCACATGCGCCTTTGCAGCCTGAGTCATTCTGCGGCGGGTGTATGTGGACAGCGCCTCGAGATACCTGCGCGAACCTTCGGCATAGAGCACGCCGAGGGCGAGTGAAGATTTTCCCGAACCGGAAACGCCGGCTATGCCCACGATTTTGTTTAAGGGCACTTCGACGTCGATATTTTTAAGGTTGTGCACCCGCGCTCCGCGGACGATTATGTGGTCTGTCATGGCTTTATACTCCCCTTTGCATTGTGTATGTTACGACAATATTATAAAAAATCAGCGACAAAAAAGCAATGCTTGACGGGGAACATGTGTAAGTTTTTTTGCACGCACCACTCACCCATGTCATTTCGAGCGGAGGGCAAAGCCCGCAGTCGAGAAATCTCACCAACGAAGTCAGAACTGCGTTCATGCAGATTTCTCCGCTCCGCGGCCTTACGGCCGCTTCGGTCGAAATGACAGGAAAAGGTTTGGGCGGGCTTGGTCGTAAGGAGCGAAGCGACGGAATAGCGATTGTTCGCCAAAGGCGCAATCGCGTCAATGACAAAAGGGATGGGTTCCACGTCATCTTGAGCGAAGTGAGTGAAACGAGCGAAGGGCGCGCAAGCCAAAAGGCTTGCGCGCCCGCTTCTATTAAAAAATACAAGAGTCTGAAATATATTATTAATCAGGCCAATCAGTCCTCTTCCTCGTCCTCTTCCTGCTTGACGACGACGCGGAGTTCGGTTATTCGCCTGTCCTCTGACTTGGTGACGGTTATGGTGAGGTCGTCATAGACCAATGTGTCGTTTACTTCGGGAACCTTGCCGAGCATGTCCATCACCCAACCGCCGACAGTTTGACTGTCGCTTTCGATTTCGTCGAGGTCGAAATAGTCGCAGAAGTCGTTGACGGTGACTCCGCCGAGGACTTTGTACTCGTTTTCGGCAACCTCAGTTATGTCAGAGAGCACATCGTCGTGCTCGTCCCAAATTTCGCCGACGAGCTCCTCCAAGATATCCTCCATGGTAACTATGCCGGTAACTTCGCCGAACTCACCCGAAACTATTGCCATGTGGGACTTGGCCTTCTGAAGCTGCCTTAAGACGTCGGAAATTTTTGCCGTTGCCACGATGAACACGGCGGGCTTGACCACCTTTTCTACCGAAAAGTCGGGCATGGTGCGGCCGGAGATGAAGTCCTTTTCGTGCAGAATGCCCACAACGTTGTCGACGGTGTCCCTGTAGACGGGCAGGCGGGAGAAGTGGGTCTCTTCGAACACCTTTGCCACTTCCTCCTCCGTGGAGGAGACGTCTATCATGACGACGTCGACGCGGGGGATGAGAATGTCCTTTACCTCGAGGTCGTTGAACTCGATGGCGCTCTTTATAAGTTCCGATTCCTGCGCGTTTATTCCGCCCTCGTGCTCGGCCTCGTCGACCATGGTTATGAGCTCGTCGTCGGTAATAGTATTGTCTTCCTTGTTTTTGAAAATTTTATTGAGCAGTTTTTTCCAAAGTGCGAACAGGAAGTTGAGCGGAGTAAAAATATAAATCAATACATTGATTATGGGCGCCGAAAAGGACGCAAAGGTTTCGGGATATTCCTTTGCGAGGCTCTTGGGCGAAATTTCGCCGAAGATGAGCACGAGAACGGTTATGACTATGGTGGAGAGCACGGAGCCGAGGTCGGCAATGCCCCAATTGGTGCACCACTCCACGAACAGCAGCGTGCCGACCGACGATGCCGTTATGTTGACGATGTTGTTGCCTATCAGTATTGTGGAGAGCAATCTGTCGTAGTCGTCGGCAAGCTTTAGAACAAGCTTGGCGCGCTTGTTGCCGTCGTCGGCCTTGGTCTTTATCCTGACCTTATTGAGCGTGGTGAACGCCGTCTCCGTGGCAGAAAAATACCCCGAAAGTATAAGGCAGAAAAGTATTACTATTACTAAAACAATTTGTGTTGTTGAACTCATAAATCCTCCGAAAAAATAATGGTGTAAATTTTTAAAAATTAAACCTTTACAATTTCAGAGGCAGTCTGTCCAACTCAAAATGCGCGCGTCCACATACGCGCGGCATAAAAACTGACCTGAAAATTACGCAAGTAAAAATGTTTGATATATTTATTTTACTTGGCCTAGATGGGTCGTCCATATTTTCCCCTTAAAAAAGTATTATAACAATTATAACATCTATACAGCAACAATGCAACAGGTTGAGGAAAAATATTTTACATTATGATTAATTTTATGTGCAGAAGGCGTCAATTTGCAGGCGCGGGGGCCTCTTCTGTCCTTTCGGCCGTCAGCAGGCGCATTGATTTGCGGTAGGCAAATATGAAGTAAACAATCTCTGCCACGGCGGTTATCGCCCACGAGACGGGATATAAAAGGTACAAAAAAGTCGTCGTGCCCTGAATGGGGAAGATGACGTACACCCAAAAGATTCTGAAAACGCACGAGCCGAGTATGACCATTATTGTAGGCACTATGGTCTTGTTGAGGCCGCGGGCGGCGGCTATGGTACAGTCCATGAACGCCGAAATGGCGTAGGAGAGGCACATTACCGACAGGCGCTGCCTGCCCGCCTCTATGACGGCGGGACTGTCGGTAAAGATGGACAAAAACACGCCCGCGCAGCCGTACAGCACGAGGCCGAGAGCAAGACCGAACACAAAGGAATACGAGAGCGCCGTGAGGTAGCTTTTGAGAATTCTGTCCCTCTTGCCCGCGCCGTAGTTCTGACCGATGAAGGACGTGCAGGCCGTATAGAATGCGGCCATGAGCTCGAACACTATATTGTCGGCGTTGACGGCGGCGGTGTTGCCCTCCACCACCGTGCTGTCGAAGGAGTTTATGCCCGCCTGAATGAACAGGTTGGCTATCTGAAAAATGGCGTTCTGTATGCCCGCGGGCACGCCCAAAAGCAGTATGCGCTTGGCAATTCGTTTATCCAACTTTATGAGCGACAGGCGCAGACGATAGGAACGGCGGGTCTTTGCGAGCGAAATGAGTATGAGCGCGCACGACAGCCACTGTGAAATGGTGGAAGCGAGGGCGACGCCGTCGACCGACATGTTGCAGACGATGACGAAAAACAGGTTTAAGAGGATGTTTGTCACGCCGGCTATAGTCAGAAATATGAGCGGCTTGCGGGTGTCGCCGTCGGCTGAAAACACGCCGTTGCCGTAGTTGTAAATTGCCGTGCCGGTTGCGCCCGTGAAATAGATGTAGACGTACATGAGGGCGCCGTCGAGAAATTGAGGCTTGGTGCCCATGAGGGTCAGAACGGGGCGGGCGAGACCCATGGCGAGGACCGAAACGATGAGGCCGAAGGCGACGGAGATTATAAACGCCGTGTGCGAGGCGCGGGAAGTGCCATCCTCGTCCCCCGCCCCTATGCGCTGTGCGATCACCGCATTGACGCCCGTGCCGAAGCCGATGAGCAGCCCCGTAAACAGGGAGACATAGGTTGAAGTTGAACCCACCGCGCCGAGGGCGTTGGCGTCCGAACTGAATTTACCGACGACGGCGACGTCGGACATGTTGAACAGAACCTGCAGTACATTCGAAAGCATGAGCGGCAGGGCGAAGATAAAGATATTTTTTATGAGCGAACCCTGCGTCATCGTAAGCATGCGTTTAGCGCGCGATTTGTGCATAAAAACCACTCTCAGTTACTTAATATTATACCGCAGAGTAGTATAGCACTTTAAAATATAAAGTCAACCCGACGGGCACGCGTCTGAGACAAAAAATAGTAAATTAAATTTTATATTTTAAAACACAAAAAGTATTTGACAAAGAGCGATATATTTAGTAAAATAATAAAGCTGTTCAGGAAAGGACAATAAAATAATCTATTTATCTATTTATGCACCGTTAGCTCAACTGGATAGAGCATTGGTCTACGGAACCAAAGGCTAGGGATTCGAATTCCTTACGGTGCACCACGAAAACGGAGATGACTTTTGTCATCTCCGTTTTCGTTTATGCACCTACAGAAACTTGAACGCGGAGCGGCTGAAAGCCGCGTATGCTCGCGCATCTGCGAAGCAGTGCCCTGCCGAGGCTCACAACCGAAGGTTGGGAAGCGGCAGCATTCCTTACGGTGCACATCTGTCACCGCCCTTTTCGTTTATACTCCTCTTATTTGATTTTTTTTAATCGTTTACAGCTTTGAGTTAATGATAACATTATGAGTTGCCCCCTCCGCTATAATCAGCGGGGGGGGTATTTCATTTCCCATTCAATTAACAAACGAACGAACAATATCTAAAATCACGCTTTTCTTGTCATCAGGTACTTTCTCAAATAGCGTTAAAAGCTCCATTTGTTGCGGCGTCAGTTTATCCAAATCTATATCATTGTAAAAGGCAGCGACGGAGATTTCAAACGCTCTGCATATATCCTCGATAGAACTGCGCGACGGAGTAAAATGATTTTCATTAAACCAACCGTAAACGGTCGCTTCGGAGATACCTGCTTCATGCGCAAGTTTATATAATGTCCAACCACGCTCTTTGCAAAGTTCTAAAATTCTTTTATGAATGTCCAAACCCGCTTTCTCCTTTTACTATGGCTACTTTTATATTCTACACCACGGGCAAGCTTAATATACAACGAGTTATAATTGTAAAATACTATGACTAACCACTATATTTGCTTTTATTTTTTCTTTTAGTATGCTACAATAAAATAAACATTTTCGGGTTGCGAAAATGAGAATCGTTTTGGCAATTTGTGCTTTTTTCGGACATAGAAACTTTTCGTATCAGAAGTATGAGGAAAAAATATCCGCTTATATTATGGAATTGATAGTCGAAAAAAATGTTGTGCAGTTCTATTCGGGTTTCCGCGGAGATTTCGACATACTGTGCGCTAAACTTGTATACAATATCAAATTTCGTTATCCGCACATAGTGAATACAATGGTTCTATCTTATCATCCGAGGAGTGATTTTATATTACCTACCTACTTCGACGATTCCGTTTATCTTCTCGAACAGGAAGTACCGCCACGCTTTGCAATAACTTACACAAACCGAAAAATTGTTGATTTGTCCGATTATATTATTTCGGGAACATTGCTTAAAACAGGCGGGGCGGCAGACGCGTGCAAGTACGCAATGAGTAAAAAGAAAGTTATTTTGAGTATATTTTAATCGTTATTTCAGCAGCGCAACGTACAATCTTTTATCTCGAAGCAACAGTATGTATGAGGTTATAAACAACCAACTGCTGTTTCAGCTCGAATTCCCATCATCCCGTTGGCGCTATGCTTGGAATAAGGCAAGGGCATCGGAAAATTCCGATGCCCTTGTTTCTACATTTGAGGCGGTATTTTGCTCGCCACCTCTTTACTATACCGTCAGCCGTGCATATTGACTTGAGCACTTGAGCGTGATATAATTGTGTAAAGATATGGAGGAAATATGGAATATACTTTGAAAAAATTTGGAGACTGCGACAGCTTTTCGCTTTCGACGGTGTGGAAGAAGGATTTTTTGCTGACCAAAGAGCAGGCCGAGCATGTGCTGAAGGACTATGAGGACGCCATTGTGGAGGGATTGCGGCAGGAATATGCCGCAATGAGCGACGATGAGAAGGCTAAGCTTCCGCCATTCGACGAGCTGTGGAATGACTATAAAGAGCGCTACTGCCCCATAGCGAAGGAAATTGTACTTTCAGGCAAAATTGTACTGCTTAAGCATGAAGGCGTACCCCAAAACCTTATCAATTTTTGGACTTCCTGCAACACATTGGGCTTCTGCCAAGGGAAGATTGAAATGTTTCTGCGCGACGGCACTACGCCGCCCGAGGACACATTGCCCCCCGAATATGCGCCGATTAAGCCCTATCTTATAAAGGTTGTACCCTCGTTCTTCCACCACTGCGCGAGCAGCGGGGTTCTTAAGTGCCACTTCTTCTTCGAACTCAACGACATTACAAAGGCGTGGCTTGCGGAATACCCCGACCCCGACTGCATTCATACACCCTTGGAAGACCTTGCGCTGTACAAGGACGGGTATATAAAACTTTCCACCTGCTCGCACGAGGGCATTTACAACGAGATAACAACATTGAGGCGGAGCATAATATGACCCCGCCATTGACATAAACTGCGCCACATATAGGTAAAATTTAATCTTTATACAGAGCGGGGGATATCCGTGGACACGGATATCCCCCGCTTACTCTTGACTGCCCGAAGAGGCCTGTTACTTTACGAAATCGATAGTTATATTGCCGTTGTTGCAGTCGGCGGTGAGCGATTTTGCGCCGCCCTCCTTATTTTCGGGCAGGTTGCAGTTTCCCTTCTTTATTGTGCAGGATATGGAGAAATCGTCCCAACCGCCCAAAATCGTGCCCGAAATGTCGCCGTTTTTGGCCGTCAGGCTTATTGACTTGCCGACATTGACGCGCTCGCAGAGTACGCTTCCGCCGTTGGAATTTAAGCTTAAACTGTCGCCTAACGACAGCGAGGATACGCTGATATTTTCGTTGGTGGTGCTTGCGGAGAGGGATATTAAAATATTCTCCGGCACCGCTATCTGTATTTTGCGGAACTCGGCGGAAGGTTTGGAGCCTATAAAATCGGTCCACTCCTTGTCGGTAACGAGGTTGACGGTCAGGCAGTCGCCTTGCGAGATTGAAATATCGAGATACTCCTTTTGGCTGTCGAAATAGTTGATGCGGATTTCGTCGTCCTCAGAATGGGTGAATTCAAGCTGTCTGTCGACCACGTTGACGGACAAACTTTTTATGGTGCTTTCGCCCGAGGAATATGTCTTTTGCGTAAAACTTTGGTCGTTTGAACAGCCTGCAAACGCCAACAGCGCCAAGCCGACGACGGCGCACAACAATACTGCTAATTTTTTCATTTTTCAAAGCCTCCTGAAATGTTTTGACATTGTAATTCTTTTATTGCTATAATGATGATAAACTTTTGTGTTACACAAATGTCAAGGGAATTTTTTAAAAAAATGAAAAAATTTTTTTCTATCAGTGAGACGGCAAAAATGGTCAACACCACTACGGAAACTTTGAGGCATTACGACAGGATTGATTTGGTAAAGCCGTGCAAGGTGGACGAATGGACGGGATACCGCTATTATTCGCAGCGTGAGATTGTGCTGCTGAACACGATAAAGGCGCTGCGCTGCATGGATTTGTCGCTGCAGGAGATAAAGAAAATTTTGTCCTACGACGACTTCGACCAAGTTATAAGCGCATTGAAGCGGGCGGAAGAGAGTGCGGACGAAAAGATTGCCGAGCTCAACAACGCAAAGGCAAAGATACAGCGCGCCCGCCACTATTACGAGGGCAAGCTTAATGATGGGCGGAGCGAGCGGGAGCCCTTTATAAAGCATTTTCCCGAGCGCGTCATTTTGCTGTCCGACACGATGAACACGCCCACGACGGACAATTTGTGGGACTACCACCGCCACTTTTACGGACAGCTGCCAAAGGAGATGAAGGGCGACTTTTCCTTTGAGGATATTGCGGGAATTTATGAACAGGGCGGCAGGAGGCAGATGTTTGCCGTGTGCACGAGGTACAGGCAGACGGACGGCATAAAAATTTTGCCGCAGGGAAATTATTTATGCGCCGACTGCACGGAGGAAAGCCGCGGGGAGACAACCCGAAACCTTATTGATATGGCAAAGACGCAGTACGGCGCCGACCCGCAGTTTACCGTGCAGCTTGTAGTTGTTACAGGCATACTGAGGTGGAATTATTAGGCGCAGGTATTCATATCGGCATAGATGCGAGCATAGATGCGATTATATTATAAATGAGTCAAATCGGATTGCATTTTCCGCACGCTTATGTTATACTCCTTTACATGCGGCGCTTTGACGGCGGCGCATGTAACCTTTTAACTGACTACAGGAGACGAATATAAACAGACAGATGACATATATAGTTACGGGCTGCACGGGCTATGTGGGCAACGTGCTGACCAAAAAACTCATGGCCGAGGGCTGCCGCGTGGTGGGCTTTGCAAGGAGCCCCGAAAAGGTTAAGCGTGTATTCGGCGACAATGCTCCCGAAATTGTTTACGGCGACATTTCAAACGCCGCAGACGTTGAAAAGCTGTTTGAGGGCGAGGGTCCCTTTGCCGTAATACACACCGCCGCAAAGGTGAGCATAGGCGAGGATTCTGAAAAGGAACTGCACGCCGTGACCGTTGAGGGCACGCGCAACGTGGTGGAGAGCTGCTGCAGGCACAGCGCGAAAAAGCTTTTGCACATATCCTCTACCGAGGCGTTCCCCAAGGGGTACTTCCCCGACGAGGAACTTTCGACCTATGTGCCCGACCCCGCGAGGGCGCGCACAGACTATTCGCGTGCAAAGAGCATGGCGGACGAAATTGTGCTTGACGCCGTCAGAGACAGGGGACTTGACGCGAGCATAATAATGCTTGCGGGCGTGCTCGGCCCCGGCGACTACAGCAACAGCCACATGACGCAGATGTTCATTGAATTTATTGAGGGCAAGCTGCCCGCCTCGGTCGACGCGGGATACAACGACTTTGACGTGCGCGACTTTGCCGACGTTCTGCCCGCCATATTTGAAAAGTCGGTTGCGGGGGAGAGCTACATATTTGCCAACAAGCCCGACAAGATAAACGACTGCCTTAAGGTGATAAGCGGGATGACGGGGCGCAAGATGATACCCACCCTCCCCCTTTGGATGGCGTATGTGGGACTGCCCTTCCTGTTCATAGGTTCAAAGATAAGCGGCAAGCGCCCGCTGTACACGAGCGCCGCACTCTCCTCCCTGAAGGAGAAGTGTGACTTCCCCATAGGCAAGACGATGAGGGAGTTCGGCTACTCACCCCGTCCGCTTGAGGAGACCGTGCGCGACCACATTCAATTTTTGATAGACAACGGCATGGTAAAGGCATGAAGATACTGTTAGTTTACTATACGGGCACCTACAACACGAGGTATTTGACCGACAAGCTGCAGGCCGAGCTTGAGACACGCGGGCACGAGGTCGACCGCGTGGAGATAAGGCGGGGTGCCCAAGTTGCCGACGCCGCCAAGTACGACATGATAGGGTTCGGCTATCCCATATACGGCTTCAACTCCCCCCTGCCCTTCAACCGCTATGTTAAAAAGCTGAGCATACAGAGGGGGCAGAAGTTCTTCATATACAAGAACAGCGGCGAGACATTTGGCATGAACAACGCCTCGAGCCGCATACTTTTGAGGCGCATGAGGCGCAAAAAGGCGGACTTTGCGGGCGAATATCACTTTGTTATGCCCTACAACATACACTTTGCCTTTGACGCGGACTTTGTGCGCGAAATTCTTGACAAGAACAACAAGCTGATGCGCATTATGCTGCACAACCTCGAGTGCGGCGAAGTGGCAAAAATCAAGTCCAACCCCGCCTACAACCTTGCCGCGGCGGCGGTATCCATTCAGAAAGTGGGCGGAAACGTAAACTCATTTTTGTACCGCGTGGAAAACGACAAGTGCACCAAGTGCGGACTGTGCGTAAAGAACTGCCCCGAAGACAACATAAGCTTAAAGGACGGCAGGATAAAATTCGGGCACAGGTGCGACATGTGCATGCGCTGTTCCTTCTTCTGCCCGGCGAACGCCATAGACATAGGCTTTTTAGAGGGATGGAAAGTTAACGGCGACTACCACCTTGCAAAGCTCGAGGCGCAGGGCGCGCCCCGACAGCCGTACATAACGGCGCAAAGCAAGGGCTTTTACAAGTGCTTTATAAAGCACTTTGCGCAGATAGACGAGCAGTATAAAGAGCTGTTCGGGGAATAAAAATTTTTACAGGCAAAGGGCCGCCGCAGCATGACATGCTGCGGCGGCCTTACATTTACTCAAAATTTATTTTAATCCATGGGAGTCTTTATACTTATTCCCATGCCTATGGCTCCGATGCCGACGTGACAGGCTATGCTGCATGAAAGGGGGTTGTAGTACGCCTCATAGCCGGGGAATGCACCCTTGAGCGCGGACATACACCCATCTATCTCCTCCTGACATCCGAGCGTACCCGCAGCACCCAACACTATCCTTTCGCGCGGGAAGCCCGAAAAGCGAGCTTTAAGGTCGTTTGCGATGCTTTCAAGCATGACCTCCTCGGCCTTTTTCAGGCCGCGCTCCTTTTTATATGCATCAAGCTTTTCGCCGCTGATGGACAGCACGGGCTTGATGTTGAGCGCGGTGGCTATGGTAGCCGTCGAGCGACCCGCCCTGCCGTTTTTGACGAGATATTTCATTGAATTGACGGCGATGTAGATGCAGGCGTTGTAGGCATTTTGCTCAAGCCGCTCCTTTATCTCTTGGCCCGATTTGCCGCCGTCGGCCAATGCCTTGGCGTCGTACACCGATTCGCGAAGGGTGAGGGATATTCTGTGGTTATCGACGACAATTACCCTGCCGCCATAGTCCTTGGCGAACTGTTGAGCAGTGAGGCAGGTGGTACTCAGCCCGCTCGACATGGGGATATACACTACCTCGTCATAGCCTTCGCCAAGCAGCTTATCCCACATTTCGATATACGTCTGCGGGGCGGGCTGCGAAGTGGAGATGTCGCAGTCGCGACGCATGGACGCGTAGAGCTGACTGTGGTCTATGGTCTGATTTTCGAAGTAACTTTTGCCGTCGACAATGACGGGCATGGGGATGACGGATATGCCCGCCTTTTGCCCCTCCTCCTCGAAAATTCCGCTGTTTGTATCCGTTAAAATAGCAACCGACATGTAGTTACCCATTGCATAGTTAAAGTTAATATGATATAATTGTATCATATTGCAGTTATTTGCACAACAAACAATGTGAAACACAATGCGGAGATTTTGTATCTTATGAACAAGAAAAAGGCGGCCAATGCCGCGGTTAAACTCAGGATAACCGACGCCCTGTTTGAGCTGATGAAGGAAAAGGACATTTCGGACATAACCATAACCGAACTTATAAAGAGGGCGGGCGTGGCGAGGGCTTCCTTTTACAGAAATTATTCATCCAAGGAGGACATTCTGATAGTGCTCATTCACCACGCCTTTCAGAGCTTTTTGGACGGCAGGACGGCCGAGGAGATAGATTTTAAAAACTTTGAAAACGTTGTGCGCGGCTTTGAATATTTTAAAAAGTACGGCACATATGTGCTTGGGCTGTACCGCAGCAACTACGCCACCGTGCTTTTGGAGGAACTCAACCAATTCCACGCCGAAATTACGGGCACGATGCCCGCGAGCTCTATGGACAGGTACGCCATAAACGTCTACATGGGCGCGCTGTTCAACACCGCCATAGCGTGGCTGAACGGCGGCGCCAAGGAGAGCTGCGAGGACATGGCGAAATTTTTTATGGAGCGCATCAACATAATCTGACGCTGTACGGCGATTTTTCGTCAAAACAGTGCAATAAAACATATAAAATAAAAAAATAACTGCCTCGGGACCAAAGTGAAGCAGTTACTATTCTTTTAGTAATTAAACATTGGGACTAACCGTTGATGGTTGCGCCCTTGTCTACTTATATTATATGTCTTGCAGATTAAAAAGTCAAGATATTGGGTTAATAATCTTTTATATATGCTGCGGCGAATAAAATTCGCCGCAGCATTTTGTTTACTGTTTATCTATATTCTTGCCGTACAGAGCGGAGACGTTGTTGGCGTAGCGCTGCATGTTGTCGCACGACTTTAAGGGGATAGAGTCCTCGAAGTCTGAAAGCTTTTTGGCCTGCTCGCGCGTCAGTTTTTCGGGGATATCTATCTGCACGTCGACGTACAGGTTGCCCGTGCCGTTTACCGTGCGCACGCCCTTGCCGCGTATGCAGAAGCGTGTTCCCGAGGAAGTGCCCGCGGGGATGGTGAGTTCCTGAGTGTCGTCTATGCCGGGCACCTGAATTTTGCCGCCAAGCACCGCCGTCCTGTAGGATATGGGCACGGTGACATACAGATCCCTGTCCTGCCTCTTCAACAGCTTATGCGGCTCTATCTGAAAGTAGAGATACAGATCGCCCGGCTCGCCGCCGTTGGGTGCCGCCTGACCGTAACCGCGCTTTCTCAATGAGCTGTCCGAATCGACGCCCGCGGGGATGTTGACCGTAAATCGGGTCTGCGTGCGGTTGTAGCCCTTGCCCTTGCAGTCGGGACACTTCTCTATTATTTTCTTGCCCGTGCCGTTGCAGTCGGGGCAGACGCCGACCTGTATGGTGCGGCCGAAGATGGTATCCTGCTGATACTTTACCCTGCCCGTGCCGCCGCACTTTGTGCACTTCTGAAATGACGTGCCGCCCTTCGCGCCCGTGCCGTTGCACGATTTGCAGGGCTCGTTGCGGAAGTAACTTATCTCCTTGGAGCAACCCTTTATTGCGTCGAGGAAGGAAAGGCGGATGGTCTGTTCGATATTGGCGCCGCGTGCGGGAGCCTGACGGGTCGACGACGAGCTGCCGAATCCCCCGCCGAACATGGACGAGAAGATGTCGCCAAGGTCGCCGAAGCCGCCCGAGAACGGGTTGCCGCCCGAGAAGGGATT
>CALVPX010000024.1 GCA_944354265.1 uncultured Clostridia bacterium
ACAACGGCATATCCAGGAAAGCATCTGTATCAAGCACCTTTTTGCTCAGCATACGTTTTTCTGCCATCTGACTATTCCCCCTATTTCGTTCGCCCTTTTGATAAGCTGTGTTGCCTTTCCCGAAAATGGATTATATATAGCTACTTGTTCATTGCTTTTATCTAAATTATGCCTCATTAAATTCCCCTCTCTGGTGCTGATTTTATACTATCCCTATGAAACAAACACGTTCCAATGCGGCTTTAAAAATGATAGTACAAGTTTCAAAGAAAAACCTCCGTTAAATGATTTTTTATTTCAGATATATATTTGGTAAAAGAAAAAGGGTGCGCCCGATTGTGCTTACAATCGGGCGCACCCGTATCTTTATCAACCGTTGCGGCTGCGGCCGCAAGTTCTCCGATAACAATACATATTATTCAGTTATACAAAAAAATGACCGGACAAGTTACCGTACCAAAAAACTCTCTTCTCCGCACCCGCCATACGTGGCGGATACCTCCGACAAGCCCTTGAGGCGACATCTTATCCGGTCTTACAACTACGGTTATAAGTCCTCCGATGAACAGTGGCGATTATACAACATATAAAATTCAATGTCAACGATATGAACAGAAAATTTTTAAATTTTTTATATGCGGGCATAGCCCTAATTGCCGCCCTACAGGCTCCCTTGTGTAAAGGGAGCTGACTTGCCAAAGCGTAAGCGTGGGCAAGGCTGAGGGATTGTAACCTTATTATATTAACTACGGCGGCTCCGCCGCCTACAATCCCCCCTTATCCCCCCCCTTTACACAAGGGGGGCTTGCGACACTGTCATTTCGACTAAGTGAGCGACAGCGAACGCATGGAGAAATCTGCGTGAACGCAGTCAATAAGCTACCTTGTGTAAAGGGGTGGTCGAATTAAAAAGGTATGTCATTTCGAGCTTGTCGAGAAATCTAACAGTAAACTGCGGTCGAAATATTTATCCGCATTTACTTAAACAGGCAATATTGAGCGTTATGGTTAGATTTCTCCGCTCGTCGGGGCGAACTACGCCCTATGCAAGCCGTGAATACACGCCTTGCAACTATGCTTTGTTGCCCCTCCTCTTCGCGCAAATACTACAGTTTTGCGCGAGTGCTAAGGTTAATTATGCACCTTCGGTCGAAATGACAGTTGGGGGGAAGTCCCCCTTTACACAAGGGGGGCTTGAGCATATTCATCGCCCTTCACACAGGCTTACGCGTGATTTTCGTTATACTTAGAGCGTTGCCCCGCACATATGTGCGGGGCAACGGATATTTTACATTATTTTTTTGTCTTTGCCGAGGGCTTTTTAGGGGTCGCCTTTGCCGAAGTTTTTTTAGCGGTCGTCTTTTTGGGCGCGAGCTTTTTATCCTCGGGAACAAGTTCGGCGGGGATTTCCACAGCGGGGGCGTGCTCGGTAGTCTTTACGAGTTTATGCTCGCGCTTTACGCGGCTCTTTTCCTTCTTCTCCTCCTTCTTCTCCTCCTCGGTGCTCTCGTGATAGGGAATTTCGAACACGATGGCTTCGTAGGGGCGCAGATCGAAGGTCAGCTTATACGGCCTGCCGTTGCACAGTTCCTCCTTTGTTTCGACGATAAACTCGTTGCCCTCGGGATATGTTGAGAATACCCGCTTATATTTGCCGTCGACGGGGGCGCCGACGCCGTAGCTTGAATAGTCGACGGGCGTCATGTTTATGACGAAAATAAGGCCGTCGTTATAGTTCCAAGGGTTGCGCCTGATGAAGGCGAATATCGAGCGGGAGACGTCGCCGCTCTCTATCCACTCGAAGGAGGCCGAGCTCGTGTCGTTGTGCAGAACGGGGCGCTCGCGGTAGAGCTTTAAGAGGGCGCGGTAGCAGTTCATGACGTCCCTGTGGCCGGGGTCGTCGCAGAGATACCAATCGAGCGAGGTGCGGAAGTTCCATTCGTTTTCCTGAGCGAAGTCCTGACCCATGAAGAGCAGCTTTTTGCCGGGGTGACCCATCATCATGGTGTAGTAGCACTTTAATGAGCCGAATTTTTCCATTGCGTCGCCCGGCATCTTGCGCCACATGCTGCCCTTGCCGTATACGACCTCGTCGTGCGAAAGCACCAAGATGTAGTGCTCCAAAAAGATATATTCAAAGGTGTGCGTCATCAACCAATGGTGATACTTGCGGTAGACGGGGTCCTTTTTTACATAGCGCAGGGTGTCGTTCATCCAACCCATATTCCACTTTAAACCGAAGCCGAGGCCGCCCTTGGCGACGGGCGCCGTTACACCCTCGATTATGGAGGAGTCCTCGGCGATGATAAAGGCGTCGGTGCGGCTTCTCAGCATGGAATTGAGGTGCTTGAAGAACTCCACAGACTCATAGTTCAGGTTGCCGCCGTCCCTGTTGGGGCGCCATTCGCTTCTGCCGAAGGAGTTATACAGCATGGCTGCGACGGCGTCGGCGCGCAGGGCGTCGATGTGGTATTTATCCACCCAAAAGAAGGCCGAGGCTATGAGGAAGTTGGAAACTTCGGGCTTGCCCAAGTCGAACGCCTTGGTTCCCCATTCGGGATACTCGGCGCGCAAAGGATCGGCATATTCATAGAGGGGGGTGCCGTCGAAGTTGGCGAGGCCGAAGTCGTCCTTGGGGAAGTGCGCGGGCACCCAATCGAGTATTACGCCGAAGCCGTGTTGATGCATGTAGTCGACAAAGTACATGAAGTCCTGCGGGCTGCCGTAGCGGGCGGTGGGGCAGAAGTAGCCCGTCACCTGATAGCCCCACGAGGGGTCGAAGGGATATTCGCAGATGCCCATGACCTCTATATGGGTGTAGCCCATGTACTCCATATATTCGGCAAGTTCGTGGGCGAGGCGGCGGTAGTCGAGGAACTTGTCCTCATCCCACTTGGAGAGGTCCTTTTTCCACGACCCTAAGTGCACTTCGTAGACCGCCATGGGCTTTTCGAGGTAGTTTTCGCCCTTCTTGGCCTTCATATACTCGCCGTCACCCCACTCGTATGTGTCGAGATTGGTGACGACTGAGGCGTTGGCAGGGCGCTTTTCGCTGCCGAATTCGTAGGGGTCTATCTTGTAGACCTCGCTGCCGTCGGCGCGGACGACGAGGAATTTATACTTTACCCCCTCGCACATGCCGGGGACAAAGAGTTCCCATATGCAGTCGTCCACTTTTTCCATTATGTCGCGCCAAGGCGTCCATCCGTTGCCGTCGGAAACGACGCACACCGCACGCGCCGAGGGAGCCCACAGCACGAAGTGCACGCCGCGCACACCGTTTATTTCGCGGATATGCGCGCCCATTTTGTTGTACAGCTCATAGTGCGTGCCGTGATGGAATAAGTACCTGTCAAGCTCGCCGAAGAATTTGTTTTCCATAATCAATCCCCTTTAAATTATATAATGCCGCCCTCGGGCGGATGGTTATTGTGTGAAATGCACAGCAAGCTGTGCGTGAAATGCCGTCTCCGTCTGTTGTCATTTCGACTAAGCGAAGTGCAACGAGCGCACGGAGAAATCTACGGGAACGCAGTCGCAACTTCGTTTGGGAGATTTCTCCACTTCGCGGCCTTACGGCCGCTTCGGTCGAAATGACACAAAAATTGCCGCGCAAGTTATTGCGCGCACTACTTCCAACTCTTGCCGTATACACAGCCGCTCTTGGGCGGCAGGGTGACGACCATTCTGCCGAATTTAACTTCGGTTATGTGCTTCAAAGGATAATTTTCGCAGCCGATGCTGTAATTGAGAGCGAGGGTATCCGTCCACGTCACCCCTATCTCCCACACGGGAACGGAGATGGTTATTTCCTTGTCGTTATTGTTGATTACCACGATGGCGCAGTCCTTGCTGTCGAACCTGCCGTATGTGATATACCCGTTGCCCGAGTCGAGAGCTTTTACAGAACCAAGCCTGAGGCAGCTTATCCTCTTGCGCAGGGCTATGGCCGAGCGGTGCATCTCTATGAGGCCGACGTCCTCGTCCCCCCAAGGGTACGTTCTGCGGTTGTCGGGGTCTGTCCAACCGACCTGCCCCGCCTCGTCGCCGTAATAGAGCGTGGGGCTGCCCGGCCACGTCATCTGAATGAGCACGGCGAGCTTGAGCACCCGCACGTCGACGTCGGCGCCGGCGGCGTCCGGTCCGTTGTCGTGAAGCTTGCCCGAAACATGGTTGGTGCGCGTTAAAAATCGCGAATGGTCATGATTGGACAGCTGATTGATGGCGCTGTCGAGCGAGGGACGGGGCAGGCGCGCCATGTTTTTGTTCATGTCCCAAAAGAAGGCCGCGCCGTTGTTGAGCTTGCCCCCGTCGAAATAGTTGGAGTGTTTTTCCATGCCCGTCAGAAACCATGTGACGGGTTCCATAAAGGCGTCGTAATTCATGACCGAATCCCACTCCTTGCCGTTGAGCCACGGCGAAGGGTCGCCGTAATGCTCGGCAAATATGAAGGCGTCGGGGTTGGCAGACTTTACTCGCTTTGTGAAGGCCTGCCAAAATTTGTGGTTGAACTGTTCGCTGTGGCCGAGGTCGGCCGCGACGTCGAGCCGCCAACCGTCGACGTTATAGGGCGCCGACACCCACTTTGCGCCGACGTTTAAGATATTTTCGCACAGGTCGCGGCTCTTTTCGTAGTTGAGTTTGGGCAGAGTTTCGTACCCCCACCACCCCTCATATTGAGAGTGGGCGGCGGCCTTTTCAAAGGCGAAATATTTGCGGTAGGGGCTGCGCACCGATTGGTAGGCGCCCTTTGCATACCCCGGTTTGTTGAGGTATATGCCCTCCCTGTCCATCCACTTGTTGAACGAACCGCAGTGGTTGAACACGCCGTCCAAAATGACGGCTATGCCCCTGTCGTGAAGCTTTTGGACGAGCGAGGCAAAGTAGGCGTTGCTTGCATCGAGGTTGCGCTTGGATGTGACGCGGGCAATGTAGCGCGCGGCAAAGCCGTTGTGCTTTTCCCAATGCTGCATTGCGTGCTCGCAGTCGTCCTCTATGACGGCGAAATGGGGGTCTATGTTGTCGTAGTCCTGAGTATCGTACTTATGGTTTGAGGGCGAAACAAACAGGGGATTGAAATATATCCCCTCCACGCCGAGCGAGACGAGGTAATCTATCTTCTGCTCCACGCCCTGCAGGTCGCCGCCGTAAAAATTGCTGACGTCGAGCTCGGCGGGCGGGGCGTTCCAATCCTCTATCTTTTTGACATGGCCGCCCGTATAGTAATATTCGTTGTCGGTGACGTCGTTTTTGGGGTCGCCGTTGAAAAATCTGTCGGTAAATATCTGATAGAACACCCTGCCCTTTGCCCAATCGGGCACGTCGAAGCCGGGGAAAAAGGAGAAGTTGTACTCCTCCTGATTGTTGGTGACGGGGCCGAGGCGGTTGTAGTACACCAAATCGTCGTCATCGTTTATCTGAAAGTAATAGCTTACCTCTCTTTCGTCGGGGCAGACAAATTCATGCCGGTAAAAGTCAAAGGTGCCGCTGTCGTCCGTCCCCTCTTTGAGCATTTCATGGCGGTGTCCGCCGAAGCAGACGTGAACCTTCAAAACGTCGTTTTTGAGCGTCCTCAGCCTTATGGTTACGGTATCGCCCGCCTTGGGGGCATAGGGGTACTTGTAATCTACTGTTTCATCGCTGAATAATGCTGACCGGTTTATCATTTAACACTCTCTGAAAATCAAACATACACGGCGGCGCAAAAACGTGCGCGCCGCGTGCCATATTTTATTGCCGCATTTTGGCAGTTTACTCATTAAAAATTGTACCACAACGGACAGATAAAGTCAATATGCAAATTTTTAAATTGGGGTATATGATATGCTTTACGGAAACAAAGTGAAGTATGCGGCAGCGCCGCATGTGAAGTTTGCGCACGAGGCGTACTCCCCTTTGTCATTTCGAGCGTAGTCGAGAAATCTCGGAGCTGCCCATTGCCCGCGCGGAAACCGCACGAGATACGTTCGACTACGCTCAGTATGACAATGGGCAGCGACGGACAAAAGGGCATATATAGCAACTTCGTTTGGGAGATTTCTCCGCTACGGTGTGTCAAGCCACACCTTCGGTCGAAATGACAGAACAAGCTATCGAACACAAAAAAGCACCGTGCAACGGTGGTTGCACGGCGCTTTGAGCGTAAAACTTGCTTATTATTTGCCGTTTACAAGGGCTACGGCTTCGGCCGTGGCCTTTTGAATTTCCGCGGGGGTGCCCTTCATCATCCAACTGCCGCCGCAGGCGAGGATTTTGTCGTATGCGAGGTATTCGAGGATGTTTTCGGTGTTGATGCCGCCCGTGGGCATAATGCGGAGATAGGGGAATGCGGCGCAGATGGCCTTTATGGTCTTAAGTCCGCCGTAGTTGGAAGCGGGGAAGAACTTTAAGGTGGTGAGGCCCTTTGCTATAGCCGCCATTGCCTCGGTAGGGGTGACGATGCCGGGAAGATAGAGCATATCGTGCTCTGCGCAGCAGTCGGCAACTTCGGGCGAGAAGCCGGGCGAAACGATGAACTGTGCGCCGGCTACAATAGCCTGCTCGCACTGAGTGCGGTTGATTACCGTGCCTGCGCCGATGAATGCGTCGGGGAAGTTTTTGGTAGCGATTGAAATGGCCTCTGCCGCACATTCGGTGCGGAAGGTTATCTCTGCGCAGGGAAGTCCGCCGTTTACAAGCGCTTCCATCTTGGGAAGAACTTCCTCAACGCTGTTGAATACAACTACGGGTACAATTTTCATCTGCTTGATGAGTTCAAGCTTTTGTTCGTTAGTCATTATTTTCAGCCTCCTGAAAAACATAATATTTTATTGCCCCTACAGTATACCACAACGCCGGCGGCATTGCAATATTTATTTGAAAATTTTTCCATAAATTTAACCAAGGCAGGCATAGCCTTTCCTGTCATTTCGAACGAACGTTGGCTTCCTACTTCCGTCATCTTGAGCGGAGCCGTAGGCGAAGTCGGGCTAGGAGGCGAAGCCGACGACGCTCTGCCGAGGGGCCCCCTTCAGGGGTTTCGGCAGTAGGATCTTGCTTGACTACTAACCGACAAGATACTTCGACTGCGTTCGTCACTTACATTCCTCACTTCGCTCATTATGACGCCCTTTTGTCATTTCGAGCGTAGTCGAGAAATCTCGGAGCTGCCCATTGTCCGCGCGGAAACCGCGCGAGATACGTTCGACTACGCTCAGTATGACAATGGGCAGCGACGGACAAAAGGGCGTATATAGAACTTCGTTTGGGGGATTTCTCCACGCGCCCGCCCATGGCGGGCTTGGTCGAAATGACATAGAACGAAAAAGAATGGGTATTTATGGATATAATTACAGTAAGGAATTCCTTTTTAATAAGGAAATTGACTGTTGCAGACACCTGAATTTTTGCAAAAACGCTTGAAATTTTTAAAAGAAAGGCCCGCCGCGCAACAAAATTGTGCGCGTCGGGCCGCAAAAACAAAAATTTGTGAATTAATTACTTGCCGATGAACTGCAAAACCTCGTCGAACATTTTGTCTGCGGAGACGACGGTGTCGAAGCGCACGGGCTTGTCTCGCAGGCCGGCAAGCGAGGCGGGGACCTTCATAGCCGTGGCGGCATGCAGGCGCTTTATGCCCTTGAAGGAGTCCCTGACGTCGTTGCCTGTGACGGCATAGAGCACGTCCTGCGGGAACTTGTAGGGGTTGGCCGTAGCCACGACGACCATGTTTGTGGTGTCCTTTTTGTTCTTTTCGAACCAATCGATCGCCACCTTCATGGCGCAGCCCGTGTGGGTATCCATGGTGTAGCCTGTGTCGCAGAACACGTCGTATACCGTCTCCACCACTTCGTCCTCGTTGGCCCAACCGCCGTCAAATGTCTTGGCGATTTCGGCCTGCTCTTCGGGGGTGATCTTGTACACCTTGTCCGTCTTGAGCTGTTCCATGCGCGAAGAAGTCAGCTTGCCGTCCCTGCCACAAACTTCGAAGAGAAGGCGCTCTAAATTGGAGGAGATGAGTATGTCCATGGAGGGCGAAGTCGTCTTGTAGAAGTCGCGGCGGGTGTCGTATTCGCCCTTGGTGAGGAAATCGGTCAGAATATTGTTCATGTTGGAGGCGCAGTGCAGCCTTCTGACGGGCAGCCCCATGCGCTTTGCATAGTACGCGGCGAGTATGTTGCCGAAGTTGCCCGTGGGAACGCAGAAGTCTATCGGCGTGCCCATCTCTATCTGACCGGAGGAAACGAGGTCGAGATAGGCGGAGAAATAGTAAACGACCTGAGGAACGAGCCTGCCGAAGTTGATTGAATTGGCTGACGACAGCAGATAGCCGCGCTTTTTGAGCTCCTCTGCGCACTCTGCGGAGTTGAATATCGTCTTTACTGCCGACTGACAGTCGTCGAAGTTGCCCTTGACGGCGACGACGTTGACGTTTGAGCCCTCCTGCGTGCACATCTGCAGCTTCTGCATCTTGGAGACGCCGTCGTTGGGATAAAAGACCATGATCTTTACGCCCTCGGCGTCCTTGAAGCCCTCCAAGGCGGCCTTGCCGGTATCGCCCGAGGTGGCAACGAGAATGAGGATTTTTTCCTTTATGCCGCAGATATTGCAGCCCTTTCTCAAAAGATAGGGCAGCAGAGTGAGCGCCATGTCCTTAAAGGCGCATGTGGGGCCGTGGAAGAGCTCCAAAATATATATTCCGTCGTCGATCTTCACGAGGGGCGCGGGATCGGGGCCTTCAAAGCGGGAATAAGCCGCCTCGCAGGCCTTTAATAGTTCGGCCTCGTCGTAGTCGTCGAGGTATTTGTATATGATTTTCGAAGCGCGCTCTGCATAGCTCATGGTGAGCATGGAGTCAAGCTCCTCCGCAGAGACGGCGGGGAAGGCTTCGGGCACGAACAGGCCGCCGTTTTTGGCGAGACCCTGCACAATAGCCCTTGCGCCGTTTACTTTTTCATTCCCCCCGCGGGTAGATATAAATTTCATAAAAACTCCTTTAACACAAATTGTGCGCTTGCGCGCGCAACAATTTGTCGTTACCCGAGGAGCCAGCTCCTCTTTGCGCGATTTTTACGTAGCCCTCTTATTATATAATCGCGCAAATTCACCTCGGTGAGCCGCAGGTATGCGCTAATTGGGGCTGCTGCGGGGAAGTTAATTTCCCTTGCAACGTTATTATTTTATATTTAACACAACGTGGTGCCCGCTTTGCATGAATTGAAAACGGAATATCCGTTTGCAATTCATCGGCGTGCTCTGTGCGCAACATAAAAAATAAGTGCGGCGTGAAATTTTTCCGCGCCGCACGGGTACATAATCGATCAGCAATACTTAGCGATAAAATCGGGAAGATCTGCGGGTTCGCAGCTGCAGGTGATTGTTATTATCAGTCCGCTTTCGTTAGAGATTTTATCGAGCATATAGAACGTTCCGGCAAGCTGAGTTAAGGGTTTACCGGTAATTCTTGCAATGCCGTCTATGTAAACGTATTCGGTGTCGTGATTGCCCGCGACGATGCCCTTTACAAATCCGCAGAAGGCGTCCTCGCCGGCGATGACATAATCGTTGACGTCAATGAATCTTACATCGCGCACGATATCGTACATATAGCGTTTGGTATCGGTGATGAAAACGCTGAGACCCTTTGCAGTGGCGACGTTGGTGTTTGCCGCCTGAATGATTTGCTTTGTTTTGCCTGCACCTTTACCGCCGCAGATAATTTTGATCATTGTGATTTATTCCTCCTTGCGCATAGTTTTATACTATGTTTATTTTATTTTACCAGCAAATGAGGATAAATTCAATAGGTTTTCAAAAAATTATTGAAAAATTTTTTACCATAGGGGTTAGGGGGTAGGAAAGATAAAGAGAGTGCGGCGTTGCCGCGTTCTCCCCTTTGTCATTTCGACCGTAGCGGAGAAATCTCGGAGCCGCCAATTGTCCGCGCGGAAACCGCGCGAGATACGTTCGACTGCGCTCAGTATGACAATTGGCGGCGACGGACAAAGGGATAATCTTTCACTACAATTATTCACCTCTTCACCAACCCTAAATCCTAAACCCTTTTATTTCAAACTCAAGCAGAAGGCCTTTATGCGCTCCAAGCCTTCGACCATCTCTTCCATCGAGAGGGCGTAGGAGAGCCTTATGCAGCTGTCGTCGCCGAAGCATATGCCGGGGGTTGCGGCCACCTTCTGTTCGGCGAGGAGGTCCATGGCAAAGTCCATGCTGCCCTCCACCTTTTTGCCGTTAAGGCTCTTGCCGAAGAACTTGTCCACCACGAGCATAACATAGAATGCGCCTTCGGGCTTGACATAGTCGAGGCCGAACTGCTTGTAGCCGTCGAGCACTTCTATCATCTTTTCCCTGCGGTCGGCAAAGGCCTTTACCATCTCGGCCATGGGCGTCTGATCGCCCTCTAAAGCGGCGAGAGCGGCGTACTGCGTGATTGTGTTGACATTGGAGGTTGCGTGGCTTTGGAAGGAACCTATGGCCTTTGCAACGGGTTCTGCGGCAGCGAGGTAGCCGAGCCTCCAACCCGTCATGGCGTACGACTTGGAGACGCCGTTGACGAGTATTGTCAGCTCCTTAATCTTGGGCGAAACTTCGGCGATGGAGTAGTGCTTTAATCCGTCGTAGACGAGTTTTTCGTACATTTCATCCGAAAGGACGCACAGCTCATGCTTTTCGCAGACGGCGGCGATGGCCTTTATCTCCTCCTCGGAGTAGACGGCGCCCGTGGGATTGCAGGGGCTATTGAAGATAAGCATGGCCGTTTTATCTGTAATTGCCGCCTCCAACTGTTCGGCGGTCATCTTGAAGCCGTTTTCGCGGGTGGTCTCGACATATACGGGCACGCCGCCGAAGAAGCGGACGACCTCGGGATAGGTCAGCCAATAGGGCGAGGGAATTATTACCTCGTCGCCCTCCTCCACGACTGCTGCAACGGCGTTTAAGATGGCGTGCTTGCCGCCGTTGGAGATGACTATCTGCGAGGGCTTGTAGTCGAGGTTATTGTCGCGCTTGAACTTGTCGCAGACGGCCTTTTTGAGGGCGGGCAGCCCTGCGGCGGCCACATACTTTGTGTAGCCCTTGTCCATCGCATCCTTGGCGGCCTGAATAATGTTTTCGGGGGTGTTGAAGTCGGGCTCGCCGACGCCGAAGTTGATTACCTTTTCGCCCGCGGCCTTCATCTCCGCAGACTTGGCGGACATGGCGAGAGTCATCGAGGGAGAAATGCGGCTTATTCTTTTTGTAAGTTTAATCATAGCTTTTTGCTCCGTTGGCGGCTTTTGCGCCGCGAAAAAATTTATTTTGAGGATATTATACAACAATATTCGCCATTTGGCAAATGTTTGGCGGCGTGTCGCCGCTGCCATACTCCGCGAAATTACTTAATGTACTATACCCGACCTGTTTCGCGGACAGCAAACAGCAGCACCGCAGCACAAATATGATAAAAACAGGCGCCCGCGCAACTGCGCGGGCGCCCTTACAAGAGGAGGTTGAAAATTATGAATTTATAAAATATTGATTATTTGTTTACGGGAGTGCCGTCCCATGCGTCGGCATATACCATATTGCCGTTTTGTGCGGCGAATATAGTTGTAAGAGTGGTAAACTCTACTGCCTGTTCGTCCGTGAGAATGGTGCAGACAGCCTCAATGAGACCGGGCGTTGTAGTTGTAAGCGCACCTGCGCCCGTGTTGCCGTACTCATAGAGCAACTCTGCATGGGGTGCGGCGTTCATGGTTGTATAGCGGTCGTTCTTGCTGCTCGTAGTATCGCCGTAAGCTTCCTTGGAATAAGCGGCAGAGATATCGCAGTTGATATATGCGACGGTCATGTATTGATCCCAACCGCGCGCAAGAGAAACCGTACCTTCTACCACTCCTTCCTCGGCAGTCAACGTGCAGCCGTCGAAGATATAGCCGTACTTGACGTCGTCGCCGCCGTTGTCTATACCCTTGGTGGCAACTATGTAACCGCCGTTCTTGTCGTCGTTGCCGTTGATTGTGTTGATTACGCAGTCTTTGAAGTAGCAGGTTGCATTGTAACCGAAGATATAGTCTGTTCTGCCCTCGATATTGCAGTTTTCATATACATGGCGGCCGGTCATTGCATACAGCGTATCCTGATAGGAAGTGAAGTTGCAATTCTTGAAGTATACCTTATCGGCCTGAACGAGGCAGGCAACCGCCTGTGTGCCGCTGCCGGCAATGAGCTTGGAGGCCTCATACAGTTCGTCGGTATTGTAGTAGTTTTTGAACGTTACGCCTTCGGCATAGAAGCCCGTTGCACTCTCGCGAATGGATACGGTTGCCGAACCGTCGGTTGAATACGAGGATGTGCCGCTAGGGTCGGTGAGACCGTTGAGAGCGTCGTACCATATGACGGTAGTATCGGCGTCGGCACCTATAAGTTTTACGTTGGGGACACCTATCTCAACCTTTTCGTAGTATTCGCCTGCGCCGACATTGATAGTCTTGACGGCGGAATCCTCGGTGCCCATGAGCTCGAAAGCCTTCATTGCGTCGTTGATTGAATTGACGGTAAGAATTCCGTCGCTCACGCCCACGGTGCCGTTCGCAACGACGTTGACCTGCGTCTTGCTTGCGGAGGAGAGGTCTACCACGTTGATATCGTAGGAAGCAGTTTTATTTGAATTGGTCTCAGTGACAGTTACGGTCTTTTTGCCTGCGGTAGACATATCTACCGGGGATATGATGTACTCCGAGGAGTTGAGAATAAATACTTCCTCTTCATCTTCACCCGTCTTGACGATTGCCTGAACGGCGAGATTGTCTGAATTGAATGTGTCACCCACGTTGAACAGCTTCTGAACGGGGAGAGTTACCCTGCTTGAGCTGAGCGAATGGTCGGACAGTTCAATATGGTCAACGGCATAGACCGAAACTTCATATGAAGCCGTGAAGGGTTCGGAAGCGCCCTCTGCAGTGTAGCTTACCGTTACGGTATATGTACCTGCGGTGTCCATTTTGACGGCGCTTGAATCTATTTCATAACCGCTCGTCAATGCGTCCACTCTGCCGTTTTCATAGTTGAGCATTACATTGAGTCCCGAAGTATTGAACTCCCTGCCGGCAAGGAAGGACGACGCTGCGCCGCTCACCGATATGCTTATGGGGGCGGACTGTGCAAGTTCTTCTGTATAGACGAGGTTGCCCACGCGCGCAGATTTGTCTGACTGAATTATATATGTGCCTGCGGGCAGTTCCTCACCCTCGGCGAGGCCGTACGAATATTCCGCTTCCTCATTATTTACGCAAGGCCATGATTTGATGACCGTTCCGTCCTCCTTGAGGAGTTCGATTTTGGTTACTGAACCCGACGCGCCCCTTTCCTTAAAGGATATGGAGTTTACGCGGCCTGAGAGAGTTATTACGATGGCATTTGCAACGCCCTGCGTGTTGACACAGTTTGCACCTTCGCCATCAAAATTGCTCGGTTTGCTGTCGATATAAGTTCCGGCGCCAACAGTGACCTTGCCGACCGTTACGGGCTCGGAAGGTTTTACACCTGTGCCTCCGATAATATCTGAGAAGGCGTTGAAGTCAACAGTAGTGGTGACAGTTTCATATTCCAATGCGGGGATAGTGACGACTTCTTCCTTGCCGCAGACGGTGCAGGCGCGCTTGCGTTCGCCCGTCTCGGTTTCGGTGGCGGGCTTGGTTATTTCCCATTCACCCCATGTGTGTTCTTCTTCGTCGGCAACTTCATCACAGCCCGTGCAGGCGTGCCAATGCTTTGTGTCGTCCGATGACCATTCGGTCGCCCATGTATGGGTATGTTGCTCGCCGGTGGCAGGGATGGTCTCCGTCTGAGTATAGCCGCAGACAGTGCATTCCCTTTCGCGGCTGCCGGCTTCGGTGGCGGTGGCTTCCTTGGTGACTACCCACTCGCCCCATGTGTGGGCGGCTTCGTCGTTCTCCTCGTCACAGCCGGAACATTCGTGCCAATGGTTGTTTGCGTCTGACGACCACTCGGTCTCCCATGAGTGGGTGTGTTCTCCCTCACTCGGGGTGCAGGCCGTCAGCGTTGCCGCTGAGATGAGCGATACCGAAGATACCGCTGCAAGCAAAAAGATAAGAAACTTGTTCTTTTTCATTACATTTCCCCTAAGAAATTATATTTTCACGAAATTCCATTTAAGAATTTCAGTGATTTTTGACTTAACCTTGCGCTTTGTAAATCGCGCAAAACTATCGACCATTTGAGCGTAGCCCGCCCTTCACTCTCTTGTCATTTCGACCGAAGAGAGGCGGCATAGCCGACGAACGGAGTGGAGAAATCTGCGCGAACGGAGTCCACTCCCCCGTCATCTTGAGCAAAGTGAACGAAGTGAACGGCGTCGGGCTAGGAGGCGAAACCGACGACGCTCTGCCGAGAGGGCCCCTTCAGGGGTTTCGGCAGTAGGATCTAGCTCGGATACAACCCAACAAGATACTTCGACTGCGCTCAGTATGACAATTAAGCGCAAGTTCCATTCCGCCTAAGACATAACACTATTAATGCTGTATTACCCCGACGAGGCGGCGCGCAGCGCCGCCTTTTTGCGCGCTATGCGCGCAAAAAATTATTGAAAATAACTAAAATTATTTGAACAAATCTAACAGTATAGTATCACAAAAGGTCATAAAAAGTAAAGCGTTTTATTGGGCATTTCATAAAATTTTTTGTGCTTATATCGACTGCATTTTACTGTCAGCTTTCTCGGCTGCGCTCCACCCCCCCCACTGTCATTTCGACCAAAGGCGCGCAAGTATGCCCCCTCACGTCATTTCGACCGAAGAGAGGAGGCGCAGCCGACGAACGAAGTGGAGAAATCCCCCAAACGAAGTTGAGACTGCGTTCCTGTAGATTTCTCCATGCGTTCGCTGTCGCTCACTTAGTCGAAATGACAGCAACATGAAGTCAGGATATGATTGCCCTGCGGGCAAGTTGAAAGGCGCGCAGGGCTATAGCCCTGCGCGCCTTTCATGTGGAGTGTTGTATATGCTAATATCGTGTATGCAAAAATGATGAATTACTGACTGCGTTCCTGTAGATTTCTCCATGCGTTCGCTGTCGCTCACTTAGTCGAAATGACAGTTTATCTTTAACTTGCGTTACTTTTTGCATTTATGCGGGCAGCCTTCGCAGCCGCATCCGCAGCCCGACGGTTTGCCCTTTACCTTGCGGTATATTGCCCCGCCGATGACGCCGAGGACGACGGCGGCGCAGAGAACTATTAAACAGATTTCTAAGGAACCCATAATGTTGCCCTCCTTTCAATATACTAAGGGGTTAAGCCCTCTTCTTCCTCAACTTGGGGAACTTGATTTTGCCCTTGTTGTGGAGAATTATTACGGTCGCCGCAGCAATTGCTATCGCTAACCAAATGAACACCGTCCACCACCATTCGCCGACCGCGTAAATCATCGTGCCGACGAGGTAGGAAGTGACGAGCCAAAAGACGAGCGTTCCGCCGAACTTGCCTGCGGGAAGCTCTGCCTTGGCGGTTGCGACTGCCGCAAAGCAGGGGATTGTGGTCATGTTGAACATTATGAAGGCTATGCACGCCGCGGGGGTCATGCCGGTGGCCTCGATCATAACTACGGCCTCCTCAACGCCCTCTTCGGTGCCCTCGAAGCCGGCGACAAACATTGCGGCGAGGACGGAGAAGGTGGCGATTACGTTTTCCTTGGCGATGAGGCCGGTGATGGCGGCGACTGCGAATACCCAACCGTAGCTGCCAAGCTGCGAGCCGAAGCCGAGGGGCGTGAACAGGGGCTGAATGAGCTGACCGATCGAGGCGAGAATGGATTCACCCATGTCGTCGGCGCCGATATATGTCCAATTCCAACGGAAGGACTGAAGGAACCAAATGAGCACCGTGGAGACAAAGATTATGGTGAAGGCCTTCTTGACGAAGTGCTTTGTCTTATCCCACAGGTGGAGCATGAGGTTTTTGAAGCCGGGCATGTGGTATGCGGGCAGTTCCATGATGAAGGGGGGAACTTCGCCGCGCATTGTGGTTGCACGCATTACTATTACGCAGATAATGGCGGTGACTATGCCCAAAACGTACATACTGAAGGTTATCAGCTCTACGCTCGGCAGGCCGAACAATTGACACATGCCGCCTGCGATGGCGGTGAGTATGGGCAACTTTGCCCCGCACGAGAAGAAGGGAATTACCCTTATGGTGGCCGTCCTCTCCTTGTCGTCTGCAAGGGTGCGGGTGTTTATCATGGCGGGCAGCGAGCAGCCGAAGCCCATTATCATGGGCATGAACGCCCTGCCCGAGAGGCCGAAGCGGCGAAAAATTCTGTCGAGAATGAACGCCACGCGCGCCATGTAGCCCGTATCTTCCAAAATTGAGAAGAACAAGAACAGCGTGAGTATTTGGGGAAGGAAGCCCAAAACTGCCGTTATACCCCCTACTATGCCGTCGTTAACGAGGCTTGTGGCCCATGCGGCGGCGCCTGCGGACTCAACGCCGAGGCCTATGCCGTAACTTGCATAGCCGAGTATGAGGTTGAGAATGTTTGTAAGTATTACGCCCGGCGAAAAGACTGCGCCGTCGTAGAAACAGGCGGCCAAGGCTATACCGAAGTTTTCGTACATGCCCGTGCCCTCGGAGACGGCGTAGCCCATGTCCTCGAAGGTGGGCAGGGGATTGCCGCACGCCGAAGCTATTGTATTGATATAGAACAGGTCCTCGGCGAAGGTGAGGTGGAATATGGCGAACAGTATGACCGCGAATATGGGCAGGCCCCATACCCTGTGGGTGAGCACCTTATCCACCTTATCCGACTTTGTAAGCACCTGCGTCTCCTTCTTGCTCTTGGCGGTGGAGAAGTGCGCCGATATGTACTTATATCTCTCGTCGGCGACGACCGCCTCCATGTCCTGTCCGGCGGAAATTTCGGTGAAAAGTTCCTTCGCGCCCGAGTGCCTGAGCTCTATTTCGTCGCCTTCAAGCAGTTTTATTGCATGGAAGAGGGGCGAAGCCACGTTTGTGGCGGCAAAGAACTGCCTTGCCCTCTCGATTTTGGGGGCGAGCGAACCGCCGAGCACCGTCGTGCCCTTGCGTTGCGCGCTCATGGATATCGCCCTGTCCATGAGCTCCTTTATGCCCTGTTTGCGCAGGGCGGAGATGGCGACTACGGGCACGCCTATGGCCGATTCAAGCGCCTTTACGTCTATTCTGTCGCCTGTCTTTTCGACCTCGTCCATCATGTTGAGGGCGACAATCACGGGGACGTCCATCTCCAATATCTGAGTGGTTAAGTAGAGGTTGCGCTCGAGGTTGGTGGCGTCGACGATGTTGATTATGCCGTCGGGCTTTTCATCGAGAATGAAGTTGCGCGAGATGACCTCTTCGGGGGTGTAGGGCGAGAGGGAGTAGATGCCGGGCAGGTCGACAATGTTTACCTTTTCGGCGCCGCCCTTGTAGACGCCCTCCCTCTTATCCACGGTTACGCCCGGCCAATTGCCGACGTGGGCGGTCGAGCCGGTAAGCGCGTTGAACAGCGTTGTCTTGCCGCAGTTGGGGTTGCCTGCGAGTGCGAAAGTTTTCATTATGCTTCCACCTCCACGCACGCGGCTTCCACTTTGCGCAGGGTAAGTTCGTACCCGCGCAGGTTGACCTCCAAGGGGTCGCCGAGGGGCGCCTTTTTGCGGAGCATTACCTCCGCGCCGGGAGTGACGCCCATGTCGAACAGTCTGCGGCGGATTGCTCCGTCGCCGTTTACCTTTACTATTTTGCCGCTTTGACCGACGGCAAAATCGCTTAAAAGTTTTGTCATAATATCTCCTCACAAAAGTTTTGGCTAGCGCCGCCTGCAACTTTTCGTGATTTTGAGGAGCCCGCTCCTCTTGTTGCGATTTATAAGGGCACTCCATTATATAATCGCAACAATTCACCACGGTGAGCCGCAGGTATGCGCAAATTGGGTTGCGCTGCGCGAAAGCGCGGTTTCGCTTGCGCCGCTAATTAATTTATTAACAAAAATTATGCATTGACCTGCAAATGCAAATACTAAACGTTTGCGTGAAGGCAGCAGTAATTTTTTATAACGTTGTGTCACTTCGACTAAGCGAGTATATACGAGCGCATGGAGAAATCTACGGGAACGCAGTCTAACTCCGTTTGGGAGATTTCTCGACTTCGCGGCGTTGGCCCGCCGCTCCACTCGAAATGACATAAAGAAAAACAATATTAATTTTATTATAAATAACGCCGAGAAAGAGTAGACGGAATTCATTTCCGTCGTTAAGCTCTTTCCGACCTCTCCCCTCGCTGCAAGTCGCACGGAGACGCTTGCGGCGAGTACGACTTGAGCGACTAACCAACTAGTATCTTCCTCGCCAAAGCGCCGTCGAGGCACAGCCTGCCTTCCTTTACGATGACGATTACGCCGTTGGCGGTTGAAGAGACCAAAGTTATTTGGCTGCCTTCTGTTATGCCAAGCTCCAAAAGGTGCTTGCGAACCTTTTCTTCGGCGGTTACCTTTATTATTTTTACGGGCGTATTTGCCGGCGCCAATGTTACGGGCATTTTTTAAACCTCCACTGCCATTGAAAGGCGCGGGCATATTGCGGTGCCCTTCAATTAACAAAATTAATTATAGTTAAGTTTTTGGCGCTTGTCAACAAAAATTAACCTCGGTTAATAAAATAATATAAAAAATTTTACCACGGTTAAGTTTTATGGTTATTTATATGCGTTGAACGCGGCTTGTATTCTTAATAATATGGAAGCATCCCCGCCACCACGCGCCATTTCGCCCTGCCATTTCGACTGAAGGCACTCTCTCCCCATGTCATTTCGACCAAAGCACCCGAAAGGGTGCGGCGTGAAGAAATCTACGGGAACGTAGTTAATAGGCTCCCTTGTGTAAAGGGAGCCGGCACGCGTAGCGTGACTGAGGGATTGTTAACTTATTATGTTAACTACGGCGGCTCCGCCGCCTACAATCCCCCCTTTGTTCGACAGATTGTCAAGCAAGTGCAACACATTAAGAGA
>CALVPX010000025.1 GCA_944354265.1 uncultured Clostridia bacterium
GAGGTTTTTATTTGCAACGCTTCCGCTTTTTTACTGACCACACGCTCAGCGTGTGGTTTTCGTTATACAATAAAAAAGGATACCCGAAAAAAGGGTATCCTTTGGAAAAATTATCTCTTTGAGAACTGAGGTGCGCGGCGTGCCTTTTTGAGGCCGTACTTCTTTCTTTCCTTGACGCGGGGGTCGCGGGTTAAGAAGCCTTCCTTCTTTAAAGCGGCGCGGCTGTCGGGCTCTGCCTGAAGGAGAGCGCGGGCGATGCCGAGACGAATGGCGTTAGCCTGACCGGTGTAACCGCCGCCGTAGACGTTGACCATTACGTCGTACTTGCCTTCAACGCCTAAAAGAGCCAAGGGCTGCTTTACGACGTACTGCAAAACCGACTGAGGGAAGTAATCTTCAAAAGTTCTGTCGTTGATAACTATGGTGCCCGTTCCTGCGGGAATGAGGCGGACGCGGGCAATTGCCTTCTTTCTTCTGCCCGTTCCCCAAAACTGCAATTTTTTCTTTAAATTTGCCTTTGCCATAATAATACCTTAACCCCTTTCCTTAGAATAACTTGAGCTCTTCGGGTTTCTGTGCGGCGTGATTGTGTTCTGCGCCCTTATATACCCTTAACTTCTTTATCATATCTCTGCCGAGCGAATTCTTAGGCAACATGCCCCTTACCGCTTCGTAGACGGCGAGGTCGCTCTTTTCGGCGAGCATCTTCTTGTAGGATACTTCCTTCAAGCCGCCGATATAGCCGGTATGATAGCGATAGTACTTATCGGTAAGCTTCTTGCCGGTGAGGACTACCTTGTCGGTGTTTATTACTATTACAAAATCACCCGTATCGACGTTGGGTGTGAATGTGGGCTTATTTTTTCCGCGAAGAACTGCAGCGACCTTGGAAGCGAGTCTTCCCAAGGGAACGCCGGCCGCGTCGACAACGTACCACTTTCTTTCAACTGACTGGGCATTTGCCATATACGTTTTCATTGTTTACTCCTTGACTTATTTTCTCTGCAAAACTTGTATGTTTTCTGTAATTTCGGGACTCTTTTTACAATGTAAAACTATTTTATTATTAAATGAAATTTATGTCAAGCCGTTTTATATTGCGTTTTCAAAGTTTTTTGAAAATTTAAAAATTATTTTTTCGGGCGCGTTTTAGGGGCGTTTTGCATAAAAATGGCCGCGATTAGCCCTTTCGGGCAAAAGCCTGCGCGCGAGTGCGCCGCGAACAAACCGCCCGCACGTTGACCGTGCGGGCGGTTTATATACATTATTATAAATAGGCGTTGTTTATGCGGCATTTTTTGATTATGCGGCAACGGGGAATATGGCAATGCCTATTGCCGCGCAAATTGCAAAGGAGACCGCGCACAGGCCCAAACTAATTAAAATTTTGAGCCCAATATTTTTAACTTGCTTGATTATGAACAAGTTCAAAATCATAAACACACCGCTGATTAAGCCGCCTATTGCGCCGCCGACTACAGGCAGGACATATAGCGCCAAAGGCGTGTTGCCCCAAACGAGCACGAGGGCGAATATAAACACCGACAGGGCGACCTCGTACCACTTGACGGGCGGGGTAACCTGAATTTCCCTGCCCTCGATGAGCAGTTTTGACCCTTTCAGGTAATTGCCCTGTACGACAAAGTTGGCCTGCATTTCACCGTCGGAGAGAAAATATGTGTTTTTTGCTATCTTTGAGAGCGGCTTACCGTTGACGTAAATTGACTTTCTGCCCGTCCACGCACTCTCCTCATAAACAATCTGACCGAATTTTTCATCACTGATAACTGATCTCATATTTCACCTCTTATTTTATTCTACTGCCTCTTATGCAGTTTGTCAATATTAATTTTCAAAATTGAGCAGTATGACTATAAAAATTATATTCCCATTATAATGGAAAGTCAAGTATTTTTCCCACTTTTGTGGAAAAATAATGTGTATGGAAGTATTTGCCGAGAGGCTGAAAGAACTGAGAATTGAAAAGGGGCTAGGACAGGTAGCTTTAGCCAAACAATTGGGCGTGGGCAAATCTGTCATAAGCCTGTGGGAAAAAGGGCAATGCGAGCCGACGCTAGGCAACCTCATTAAGATAGCCTGCTTTTTCGGCGTGAGCATAGACTATCTTGCAGGGCTTGCATAGATTACTCCCGGTACTTATAATTTGCGGCAGGCGGCATTTTACCGCCTGCCGCATTGACTTCGTTTGGGGATTTCTCCGCTCGTCGGGGCAAACTACGCTCTATGCAAGGTGTAAAAATACGCCTTGCAACTTTGCTACGTTGCCCCTCCTCTTCGCGCAAATACTACAGTTTTGCGCGAGTGCTAAGGTTTATTAGTATGCGACTTCGGTCGAAATGACAATAAGGGTTCACTGCTTGGACGAAGTGGTGAAAAAACAGTTTAATATATAGTGTAGGGCGGGGAATGATTGCCGATAGATACGGCAATCATTCCCCGCCCGTTCTTTACTATAAAATGATTATCTTACCAAAACGGCCTTTATTCTCTTTACGCCTGCGGAGACATTCTCCTGCTTGACGATTTTGAATGTGCCAAGCTGACCTGTGTGTTCGGCATGGGGGCCGCCGCAGATCTCCTTGGAAAAGTCGCCTATGGAGTAGGTTTTTACCCTTTCGCCGTACTTGCTTTCAAACAGGCCGGTGAAGTGTTCGGCCTTGGCCTCTTCAAGGGTCATCTCCTTCATGACGACGGGGATATCGGCCTTGATTACGTCGTTGACCTCCTTTTCTACCGCTGCCACCTCTTCGGGGGTGAGCTTGCGGGGGAAGTTGAAGTCGAAGCGCAGCCTCTCCTCTGTTATGTTGGAGCCGCGCTGTTCAATGTCGGGCGAGCACACCTTTTTGAGGGCGGCGTGCAGCAGGTGGGTTGCGGTGTGAAGGAAGGTTGTCTCCTCCTTGTGGTCGGCAAGGCCGCAGGCAAACTTCTGCTCGCTGCCTGCGCGGGACTTTGCCTGATGTTCGGCAAAGGCCTTATTGTAGCCCTCCACGTCGACAGTGAGGCCCTTTTCGCGCGCCATCTCCTGCGTGATTTCGACGGGGAAGCCGTAGGTGTCGTACAGGTGGAAGGCGGTGACGCCGTCTATTACGTCGCCTTCGGACTTGGATGAAGCCACTTTTTCGAACTCCTTCAAGCCCTGCGCGAGCGTCTTGGAGAACTTTGCCTCCTCCTTGTTGAGCTCTTCCTCTATCTTGGCGGAGTTGGTCACGAGCTCGGGATATACGTCGGCATACTTTGCAATTATGGTCTTTGAAACCTCGTTCAAGGCGCCCTGAGGCAGGCCTATGTTGCGGCCGAAGCGGACGGCGCGGCGGATTATGCGGCGGAGGATATAGCCCTGATCGGTGTTGGAGGGAACTATGCCCTTGGTGTCGCCCAACATGAACGTGGCCGTACGGACGTGGTCCAAAACGACGCGGAAGGCCTTGGTTGTGGCCTCGTCCTGACCGTATTTGAGCCCCGTGAGCTCCTCAATTTTGGCGATTGCGTTTTCGAAGATATCCGTCTCGTACACGCTCGCCTTGTTGTTGAGTATGCAGAGGGTGCGCTCCAAACCCATGCCCGTATCGACGTTGCGCTGCTTTAAAGGCTCGTAGGTGCCGTCGGCAGTCTTATTGTACTGCATGAACACATCGTTCCATATCTCGAGGAAGGTGCCCGAGGGAGCCTTGTCGAAGTCGTAGGGGCCGAGCTTGTCGGCCTCGGCGTGGTTGCGGATTATGTGCATTTCGGTATCGGGGCCGCAGGGGCCGGTCGTGCCGGCGGGGCCCCACCAATTGCCGCTCTTGGGAAGGAAAAAGATGTGCTTGGGGTCTATGCCGCACTCTATCCACTTATTTGCGGACTCGTCGTCGCGGGGGCAGTCCTCATCGCCCGCAAAGCAGGTTATGGCTATGTCCTCCACGGGAATGCCGAGGTATTCGGGCGAGGTCAAAAATTCGAACGACCAAGGGATCATCTGCTCCTTGAAGTAATCGCCCAAAGACCAATTGCCGAGCATCTCGAAGAAGGTGCAGTGGGAAGCGTCGCCGACTTCGTCGATATCGCCCGTGCGGACGCACTTCTGCACGTCGGTCAGTCTGTTGCCTGCGGGGTGTTTTTCGCCCAGAAGATAGGGCACCAAGGGGTGCATGCCCGCCGTAGTGAAGAGCACGGTGGGGTCGTTTTCGGGAATGAGGGAGGCCGAGGGAATTACGGCATGTCCCCTCTCCTTGAAGAAATTAAGATACAAACTTCTTAAACTTTCGCTTGTCAACTCTTTCATAAATATTATCCTTAAGTCTTGATACGCCAAACATTATACAACGCGAGTGCGCTTTCGTCAAATAAGCAAAAGGGTTATTTTGTGATTTTTTAGCGCCTATGGAAAAGGAAACGTAAAAATGCTCCCCTTTGTCCGTCGCCGCCCATTGTCATACTGAGCGCAGTCGAACGTATCTCGCGCAGTTTCTGCGCGGACAATGGGCGGCTCTGAGATTTCTCCGCTTCGGTCGAAATGACAAAGGGGAAAATAGGTCGAAATGACAAAGGGGAAAATAGGTCGAAATGACAAAGGGAAAAATCGGTCGAAATGACAAAGGGGAAAATAGGTCGAAATGACAAAGGGAAAAATCGGTCGAAATGACAAAGGGGGAAAAATGAATTGCAATTTGTCCGCAATTATTCACTATTCACTTTAATTATTCACTATTCACTATTACTTCTTCACTACTTCGTACCCCTCTTTGCTGTCCTTAACGGTGAAGCCGAGGGAATCGATCTTTGCGCGGAGCTCGTCGGCGAGAGCCCAATTTTTGGACTTTTTGGCCTGCCAACGCTGTTCGGCAAGCTGAGCCACCTCCTCAGGAACACTTTCCTTGGGCGACTTTTGGTCAACTTCTGTAAGGTAATCCTTACATTCTTTTTTAAACAGACCGAGAAGCGAGTAGGTTTTCCTTACCTGATAGGCATCCTCCGCGCAGGAGGCGTCGCCTGCGGCATACTTTGCCGAGATATTCTTGAAGATTGAAAACAGGTTCGACAGGGCGAGGGCGGTGTTGAAGTCGTCGTCCATGGCGTCGTCAAACTGCTTATCTATTGAAGGGTTGCCAACTCCACCCTTGCCGTACTTTGTTTCCACCTCGTCCAAAATTTTATAGAAGGACGTGAGGTGTTTTTCGGCCTCGGGGAAGAGGCTGTCGGTGATGTTGATGTCGTTGCGGTAGTTGGTCTGCAGCAGGGCGAACTTGATTGCCTCGTTGGTGTACTTTTTGAGCAGATCCTCCAAGAGCAGAGAGTTGCCGAGCGACTTGGACATCTTTTGCCCGTTGACCTTGATGAGGCCGTTGTGCGTCCAATACTTTACAAAGCGCTTGCCCGTGAGGCTCTCTGTCTGAGCGATTTCGTTTTCGTGGTGGGGAAAAATGAGGTCCCTGCCGCCGCCGTGAATGTCTATCTGATCGCCGAAGGCGGCGCGGTTCATGGCAGAGCACTCTATGTGCCAACCGGGGCGACCCTTGCCCCAAGGCGAATCCCAACTTATTTCGCCCGGTTTTGCCGCCTTCCACAGGGCGAAGTCGGCAGGATTGCGCTTGTCCTCGGCATTTTCAACGCGCACGCCGTCGAGCATGTCCTCCACGGAGCGGTTTGAAAGGCAGCCGTAGCCGGGGAAGGACGACACGTCGAAGTACACATCGCCCGAGGGCACGGCATAGGCGTGTCCGCTTGCAATGAGTTTGGTTATAAAATCCTGTATGTTTCCGATATTTTGGGTGGCCTTCAGCCAAAGGGTGGGGTCATCGATGTCCATCTCGCGCATGACCTTGTCTATGCGCTCGATCATCTTTGCGGCGTACTCGTCCGCAGGGACTCCCTCCTCGTTTGCGCGGGCGATTATCTTGTCGTCGACGTCGGTATAGTTGCGCGCATAGGTTACCTTGTACCCCTTCTTTTCGAGGTACTTGCGCATGATGTCGTAGATGAGCGCCTGAAAGCCGTGGCCTATGTGAGCCTCGCCCGACACGGTTATGCCGCAGGCGTACATTTTTACCTTGCCCTCCTCTAAGGGCACAAATTCTTCCTTGGTTCTTGTTAAAGTATTATAAATTCTCATATAAAACACAATCCCTCAGGCGCTTATGCGCCTGCTCCCTTTACACAAGGGAGCCAAGCTGAGGATTACTCCTTACTTTCCTTAATTTTTTCAAATTGCTCTTCCAAAGCGAACATGCGCTCGCGCAGGGCGCACACTTCGTCGCGGACGGGGTCGGAATTGTCCTGATAGAGGTCGATGCCCTCCTTGCTGCCGCGTATGCGCACGACGCGCGCGGGAACGCCGATGACCGTTGCATGTGGAGGAACGTCGCGCAGCACCACGGCGCCCGCGCCCACCTTGGCGTAGTCGCCTATGGTTATGTCGCCGAGCACCTTTGCCCCTGCCGAGATGACGCAGTGTTCGCCCACCGTGGGGTGGCGCTTGCCCGTCTGCTTGCCCGTGCCGCCCAAAGTTACACCCTGATAGATTACAGTGCCGACCCCTACCTCTGCCGTTTCGCCTATGACGACGCCCATGCCGTGGTCGATGAACACGCCGGGAGAAATGCTTGCGGCGGGGTGAATTTCGATGCCCGTGCGGCGGCGGGAAATTTGGCTGACTATGCGCGCCAACAGCTTTAAGTGCATTTTATACAGCCTGTTGGCAAAGCGGTGGTGCGAAAGCGCCTTGACGCCCGCGTATGTAAGCCATACTTCGAACCTGCTTCTTGCGGCGGGGTCGTTTTCCATGGCGGCGGATATATCCATGCGAAGTCTTTTGAAAAACATAGTTCTCCTTAACAAAAATTGTGCGCTTGGGTGACGCAATCGCTCGGGCCTACATTTTCGTGCAACAGGTGCGAGCAAGACAAGGCGGGCGCGGATTGTCCCGAAGGGAGCATACAATGACGTATGTGACCGAGGGCAAACGCAAGCCCAACACCGTATTGCGACGCATATGTTGTGCGAAAAAAAAAGCGCCTTTACATATATATGTAAAGGCGCCAAACCGCTGTTCCACTTTACTTCGGCGGAATTTAATTCCGCCCTCGTTAAACTCGCTTTCGGGGAGTGCCGCGGGGTATTGACCCGACCTTGCCGAATTTTCGGCGGGCAGCGCATACCGCCCCTCTGCCATGCGCGGAAACTTTCAGCCGGTGATTTCCGCTCTCTGTAAAGGCAAACGCTTGGGGCGTTTTTCTGCCATGAGGCTTGCAATTTTTAATAAGTATATAATAAATCCTTAAAAAAAGCAACTAAATGCAGGCATTATTTTTTTGGTATAATGGGTGGGCGGGTGGGTATCTGTCATCTTGAGCGAACGAGTGCAACGAGTGAAGTCGAAAGATCTTGCACGATATGAACCAAACAAGATACGTTCGACTACGTTCGTCGCCAAGGCTTCTCACTCCGCTCAGTATGACTGCGTGCTTCACTTTTGGCATTTCATCATGTTTTGGAGGACATTTTGAATACGTCGCGCGACTGACCGAGGACGAAGATGTGGTCGTCCTCCCTGAAGCAGTAGTCGGGCATGGGCGAAGGATTTATGCTGTTGCCGTTTTTGATGGCGATGATGTTGATTTTATACTTCTTGCGCACGTCGAGTTCGGCGATGGTCTTGCCCTTCCACTCCTTGATTATGGGCACTTCGAATATGGCGTAGCCGCCCGCCAATGCCACATAGTCGAAAATGTTGTTGCCGTTGTGGCGGATGGCGAGCTTATCGGCGACCTCGCCGTCGGCGTAGATGATTTCGTCGGCGCCCACCTTTTTTAGCAGTTCGCACTGCACGTCGTCGCGGGCGCGGGCGGCCACATACTTTGCGCCCAATTTTTTGAGCGTGTAGGTGGTTATCATGGAGGCCTCCAAGTCGTCCCCCACGGTGATGAAGCAGAGGTCGAAGGAGGGAATGTCGAGCGTGCGCAGCACGTCCTCAGACGTGAAGTCGGCTATCCTCGCGTCGGAAAAGTGGCTTGCTATCCTTCTTATGCTCTCCTCCTTGCTGTCGAGCACCATTACGTCGTGGCCTAAATCCTGCATTTTTTCGGCAAGGTGGCTGCCGAGTCTGCCGATACCTATTACAAGAACTGATTTTTTCATAGTTACTATCCTTTAATTTATTTTTATCAACCGATAATCACGTTATCGGGTACGCGTGAGATGGTAACGGGCTGACGCTCGTTGGAGAACACGAGTATCAACGTGAAGCCGCCCACCCTGCCGAGGAACATTAAAAATATCAATATCAGCTGCGAAGCCGGCATCAGCAGGCCCGTGAGCGTGGGATTGACCGCGTCAGGCCCGCAGGACAGGCCGACGGTGCCTATTGCGGACACCACCTCGAACACTATCTGATGGGAGGTGAAGCCCGACTGTGCCTCTATGGCGCAGATTATCATGGAGCAGATGATTACCGCCGTGATATAGATGGAAAAGACGGTGCCTGCCTGAGGCAGGGCGTCGTCGTCGAAGCGGCGGCCGAAGAGATGGCTCTCCGTGCGGCGGCGGGCAGTTGAGATGACCGACATGACGAGCACGGCGAGGGTAGTCGTCTTTATGCCGCCCGCAGTGGAGCCGGGGCTGCCGCCTATGAACATCAAAACTATTGTGAGCATGCCGCCCGCGCTTGAGAGCGTGCCCGAGGACACCGTATTGAAACCCGCCGTACGGGGACAGATGGACATGACAAGCGTGGCGAGAATTTTTGTGCCCACGCTCTCGTTGCCTATGCTTGCGGGGTTGTTCCACTCGAACGCCATAAAGAGCGCCCAACCGGCGATTATGAGGCAGGCCGTCGTGGACAGAGCGACCTTTGAGTGGAAGGAATAGCGCCTGAAGTGTATGCCGTTTTTGATGACGTCGCCCCATACGAAGAAGCCTATGCCGCCTATTACTATGAGCGCGCACACCGTGAGGCTGACAACGGGGTCGGAGATGTAGGCGTTTAAGGAATCCTGACCGTACCAACCCGTCAAGGTGAAACCGCAGTTGCAGAACGCAGATACGCCCGTAAAGACCGACTGCCATATACCCCTCCCCCATCCCATGACGGGCACGAATGAGGTTGAAAGCAGCACGGCGCCGATAAATTCGCAGGTGAAGGTGACGATTAAAATGTACTTTATGAGCTTTTTGATGCCCTCCAAGTTGACCGAGCCCGCCGACTGCATGACGAGCTTCCTCTGAGAGAGCGAAGTGTGCTTTTGCACATACATGAAGAATACCGAAAGAATGGTGATGAGCCCGAGGCCGCCTATCTGCATGAGGACGAGTATGACGGCCTGCCCGAAATACGACCAATGAGTGGCTGTGTCCACCGCGGAGAGCCCCGTTACACAGGTGGCGCTTGTGGCGGTGAAGAACGCGGCCAAAAAATCGACCTGTCCGTCGTTGGACGCGGCAGGTATGCATAGGAGAGCTGTACCCACCGCTATTACGCCCAATACGCTTATTGCGATTATGGCTGCGGGGGGCAGTTTTAGTTTTTTTATTGGTGCCATGGTGACATTATAATTGAAAGATATTTAAAAATCAACAAATTATAGTCACCTGTAGTATAATCGAAAATTTGCATATTTATTGAAAATTATTCACATTTTTTTGGTCAAACCTGTTATTTTATACCTTAATTCCCTTGACTTCAGGACAAATGTATATTACAATATTATTGGTAAATTTTATTTAATGAAAAAATTTAACAAAGGAGAGTCCTTATGAAAAGGGAACGTATTGAAGAAATTGCCGACATTTTAGACAAACGCGGCAAAATGACCTTAGAACAACTTGAAGAAGTTTTCCCGAATGTTTCGCAGATGACGTTGAGGCGCGACCTTTTTCAGCTTGAAGAGGACGGGCGCATAATCCGCATACGCGGCGGCGCAATGTCTGTTAAAGAAGTTCAGAAAGTTTCCGGCGAGGCGTACACAAAAAAGACTACAATAAACACCGACGCAAAGATAGTCATTGCGCAGAAGGCAGCCACCCTCATCGACGAGGGAGTTTCAATATTCTTAGACGGCGGCACCACCGCCATGTATCTTTCCAAGGAGATGCCCGACATTCACTGCAACGTATTCACCAACGGCATTGCGGTTGCCATGGAGCTTGCACAGAAAAAGAATGTGGCAATAACCGTCGTCGGCGGGCAGCTGATGAAGGACAATCTCTCCACCGCCTCCCCCGCGGCCAAGGAGTACTTTGCGCTGACCAACTTTGAAATTGCAATAGTTTCCGCAACGGCGTTCACGCCCGAAAACGGGTTCAGCTGCAACAGTCAGGTTGAGGCCGACCTTTTGAAGCAGGTATTCAAAAAGGCGCGCCATGTTTATATGATGCTCGACAGCTCAAAGATAGGCAAAATAAATTCTTACACCTTTGCCCACATCGAGGACATAAACGTTTTAATCACCGACGACACCTTTCCCAAGGAGTACAAAAAGCTGTTTGAGGAACACAATATTGTTGTTATGTAAAAGGTTAACGCTCGTTGTGCGCATGCTGTGCCGAACGCAACGTTTACATCGCGTTGCGTGAGAGAGTGGCAAGCTATATCGAGCCGGTAGGGTTTGTCATACTGAGCGGAGGCACAAAGTGCCGTAGTCGAATGTATCTTGTCCGACGAAAACCGAACAAGATGTTTCGACTTCGCCTACGGCTACGCTCAACATGACAAGGGGTGTAATATATGTGCGTATTATAAGCGCAAGTTTTACTTCACTTCTTCTTTTATTTTAACATTTTAACATTTACTTTAATAACTTTAGCGCGCCGCACTTTGTGCGGCGCGCATTATTATATTATGTATTTACTACACTTTGACCGAGCAAAAATATTTGCTCTATCTCTTCGCCGTGCTTTTGCAACAGGTCATCGAGTGTGTCGGTCTGCAAAATTGAAATTCTTTTGACCGTCTGTATGCCGAGGTGGCCGAAATAGTGCTCTATGGAGTCCAATATCAGCGCATTTTCCGCCTCCCTTGTGCCCGCCCTGACGGCGACGGCTATGCCCTTTGCCCCCTCTTTGGGACAAACAATGCGTTTGGGATTTGTGTCGCCGTAAGGTGTTGTTCTGTCGAAGAAAGTCTTTAACTGCCCCGGAACGCCCGCCCAATAGGACGGCGCAACCATAAACACATAGTCGGACGACATAATGTCCTCTACTGCTACTTTGACGTCGTCGTTCTGCACGCACACGCCCGTGACATAACAGCTTTTACAGCCCTTGCAAAAGCCGATATTCATGTCACCAACGCAATATTTTTTTACCTCCGCCCTGCCGTTGAGCCCGTCGATAAATCTTTGGGTGAGATATGCCGAACTGCCGTTGTTCCTTGCGCTGCCGATTATGCAGGTAACCTTCATACCAAATCCTCCGTAATAATGACTCGGGCGTTTTGTCATTTCGACTAAGCGAGCCGTAGCGAGCGCATGGAGAAATCTGCGTGAACGCAGTTCTGACTTCGTTTGGTAGATTTCTCCACTCGTCGGGGCAAACTACACCCTATGCAAGCCGTGAATACACGCCTTGCAATTTTGTTGCGTTACCCCTCCTCTTCGCGCAAATACTACAGTTTTGCGCGAGTGCTTAGGAGTATTTTGGGTGTTTTGGTCGAAATGACAGATACCCACTAATGAGCGCCGCCGCAGGCGGCGCGTTATTTTAATAATAATTTTTGCAAGCGAAGTCGCGCCTTCGCGCAGTAAGACACAATTTGCTGCGGTAAGCAGCCTCAGCGGTGTGAATTGCCGCGATTATATAATTGTGGGCACTTGAAATATCGCGGCAAGGGCGGCAGAGCCGCCCAAACTAACGGAAAGTGGATGGCTTCGGCCAAGCCACCACTTTCGTTAACTCAATCGCTCCACTTATGGTGTTCAAGAGTTCTGTCCTTTACGTCGTCGTAGTATTCAAAGTAGGCGCGGCGGAGCTCCTCCACCGTCATGCCGTCGTCAATATAGCCGGCGAGTTCTTCAAGCTCCTCCACGGTGTAGTCGGCGGGGTCAAACTCGCCGTCGGTGGCCTGCGCGAGGCGCATTAAATCTAAATTGGAAACTTTCATTATTTTCTTGCGAGATACTCCTTTAAGGGCGGGAAGGTTGTGAAGGCGTCGAAAATCATCTGAACGCCGAATACTATTATGTGCAGGGGAATGTGCCCGGGGTGGCTTGGCTCGTACAGCAAAATGAAGGCGAGGATGACCTCAATGACGCCCTTGCCGAGGTAATAGATGCAGCGCTCAGAACGGGCTATGCGCGAAAAGGCGTGGTTGAAGGCGTGCGCGCCCTCCATCAATCCCAAAAAGCCCCACGCGACGGCAATTATTGTGAACGCCGCGGAGTGCTCCACCATGATGAGAACGCCCAACGCCATCATGACGAGGGACGAGGCCGTCTTGTTTGAATGGGTGTGGACATATTCCTTTTGAATGACGGCGATCACAAACTGCCCGAGGCCGAACGCCGCCGCCATGCCGCCCACTATGTAAGGGAAGGCGCTGTATATGTAATTGGTGAGCGACACGCACAGCACGCCGACGACGAAGTAAACCGCCGACAGCACGAACTTGATTTTTCGCTCGGAAATGTGAGTGACGCTTGAAATTTTTTTTGCGCTTGAGTCTGCAGAGAACTCCTCAATCAAAAAATCGCCGTAGCCCATCTGCTCGGACTCGGCGGCGGCCTCCTCTGCCGCGCCGTAGGAGAAGCCCGAAAAGGAGTACTCCTCCTCATCGCCCGTGACAAATCCTCCGCCGCGGAAAGTGCCGTCTTGCGGATACTTATTATCTTCCATCATTTTCCCCTCATCGCCTTTTGCGAGGGGGCGCGCCTTCAGGCGCGCCCCCGTTTTTTATATTTTAACATAAAAGGCAGATTATGTCAATAGCCGTTATTTTCCGCGGTCAGTCGTCGACAAAGGCGGTCTGCCAAAGCTGTTTGCCGAAGCGTTCGGCAATGTGCTGACATTTGCACATGAACATGTAAAACGCGCCGTTCAGCTCGCCGTACAGAGTCTCTAAATTGCCGAGGCCTTTAGAGATTATGACGTCGGCGTTTTTTATGAAAGCGCGCGTAAGGGCGTTGACTTCGGGCAGGTAGGTGCCGGGAATGGCGGTGCCGTTGTCGATCACTAAGGCGTATTTGCCGAGGCCGACTTCGTCCGCGTCCTCCCTAGTTACGTCGTTGATTATCGGCCCGCCGCGCACGACTGAAATTACTTTGACGCGGGGATATATGCGCTTTATCGTGCGGATAAGCAGCTTATCGAGGACGATTTCGCCGCAGTTGTCGTGCAGATAGACGAGAGTTTTGGCGCGAGAAAGCTTTGATATAAAGCGGGCATATACGCCGTCGTCAACTGAAGAGCGCTCCGCCGCGGCAATTACCTGAGCTATGCTGTCCTCGTTGAGGTCGGCAAGGCGGGCGTAATCGATATAATTAGCCGCCATGGCGTACTTTATGCCCTCCTTTAAAGGGTCGGGCGCGCGCAAAATGCGGTCAAAAATTTCATCCTCGAGTGAAAGCAACGCCTGATTGAAGGTATGCTTTTCGCGCGAGTAATCGATTATCCCCCCGAATATGCCGCGGTGAACGCCGTCTATGCCCCTCATTAAAAGGGGCGCGCAGGACCGCCCGGGGGCGCCGTCGCACAGGGCGCGGGCGGCCTCCTTAAAGCTCTGCAATTTTTCACCCTCGCCGTGCATTGAAGTTACTTTTTTTAGCTGACTGTTGTAAAGACAGTCCCTACATTCGTCGTATAGTTGCATGGTTACATTATAACATGCACCTGCGCGCTTTTCAATATTTTTAATGAAATTTGCCGCTACGAATTTGAGTGAACGCAGTTTGACTACGTTTGGGAGAGGGCGACTATCGACCGAATTTTACTGTTAGATTTCTCGGCAAGCTCGAAATGACGTGCTATGCCTTTCGACCATACTGCTTTGTCATCTTGAGCGGAGTGGCGGCAGGCAGCAGCCTGCCGCCACGAAGTCGAAAGATCTTGTTTGGGCAAGTAATTTACTTATCTGTTAAGCGGGCTCGGTTTTTGTCCTGCAAGATACTTCGACTCCGCAGGGTTTCACCCTGCTTCGCTCAGTATGACAATGGGCGGCGACGGACAAAAGGGAAGTAAGGATATACCACACAAAAACCCCGCGCGGAAATTTTTCCGCGCGGGGGAAACGGTGCGTTTAACCTATGCTTTTAAACGCTGTGTTTATTGAACAAGTCAAGTATAATATTAAACTGCGGTCATCGTCAGTTTAATGTTGGGAACATCTTCCATATTGTTACTTTTTATAACAACTTCATCGCCGCCCTTAAGCTCGATTGTAACTGAAATGCCCATTTCGCCGGCCATATCTATGCTCGTGTAATAATCTTTGCCGTTTACTGTAAATGTGAAATAACTTCTTGTGATATTGCCATAACCTGATAGCTTAAGTTTATATGTACCCGCAGGCACATCGGCCGCAACTTTTATTGTCTTTGCTTCACCGTCAGCTGAGCTACCCGATGCTCTACCTCCGCTGAATGTACCAAGCTCTACGCTCTGCGAAGGTGAAATGGCTATTTCTTCACTCTCTTCAACTGTAAATGTAACACTTGTTCTTATAGATGAAGAAGCCGAATGGAATACCAACATATATTCAACACCGGGAACAACGCTAAACTTGCCTTCGGAGACATCCGACGAAGTTATGAGATCCGCAACTGAACCGTCCGTGCCTACAACCGTTGCAATAAGGTCAAGTCCTGTAGGAATAGTGAGTTTGTAAGTACCTTCGTTCAAATTATCGAGATATACTCCATACCTTGCATTGTCAAGCGAAGAGTTATATCTTAAATAGCTTGCGGAGAATGAGCCGTCAACACTACCCGTCGACAGGTCACATGTACTGAGAGCCCTGATATTAGTATTTAACTCCTCAGTAAAATCGGGAACATCGTATGTCGTATTTGCTAGCGAATAAACACCGATTCTGTAAAAATATGTACCCCTTGCACTACTTGAGAATCTATAAGTTACAGAATAATCATATGTACCATTCTCGACATTATCCTCCGTCAGGGCGGGGAGATAGACGACTTCCCTCAAAGGCGTTTCGCAGACGGAGCAAACCTCGTCTACGGCGCCGTCGGTCGTTGCTGTGGGCGCAACCGTTACAAGCTTTGTAACCGTGGAATGTGCCGCGGGAACTACGGTATTCTCGAGGTCGATTTGTGTTTGACCTTCGGCGTCGGAGAAATAGTTGCCGCAGACAGAGCACTCATAATATGCCGTGTGACCGTCCTCGGTGCAGGTTGCGGACTCTGCCGGAACGAGCGTGAGCGTATGAGGCACGGGCTCAACCACAGTGGACTGTACGTCGATTGCATGGGTGCCGTCATAGTCCGAATAAGTATTTCCGCATGTATCGCACAGATAATAGCCTATGTTGCCGGGTCGGGTGCAGGTTGCCTCGCTTGCAACCACATAAATCATGTCGTGGCCGGCAACGGGAACGACGGTGTCGGCTACGGTTATTTCAGTTGCGCCATTCGCATCGGCAAAATATTTGCCGCAGACAAAGCATTCATAATAAGCCGTATTGCCCGCCTCGGTGCAGGTGGCTGCCTTGGCTTCAACAGCTGTAAGTGTGTGGGGAATTGTTGCAACGACGGTATCGGCGGCGGTTATTTCAGTTGTGCCTGCCCCGTCGGAGAAAAGTTTGCCGCATGCAGAACATACATAATAAGCCGTGTTGCCCTCTGCCGCGCAGGTGGCCTCCTTGGCCGCAACGGCTGTCAGGCTGTGCGCGAGCGCGGGAATTGTGACGTCGGCGGCGGCAATTTCAGAAGTTGCGGCTGCGTCTGAGAAATATTTGCCGCAGCTGTCGCATACATAACATGCAATATTGCCCGCCTGTGCACATGTGGCAGCTTTGGCGGCGACTGCCGAAGTTTTATGGCCGGTTGCTGCGACTGCCGTGTCTGCGAGGGTTATTTCAGTGTTGCCGGCCTCGTCAGAGAAGTACTTGCCGCAATCGTCGCACACATAATATGCGGTATTGCCTGCCTCTGTGCAAGTAGCTGCCTTAGCCGCCACGGCGTCCATAGAGTGTCCCGTTGCGGGCACAACGGTGTCGGCGAGGGTTATTTGAGTATTGCCGGCTTCATCAGAGAAATATTTGCCGCAGTTATCGCATACATAATATGCGGTATTGCCGGCCTCCGTGCAAGTGGCAGCCTTGGCCGCCACGGCGTCCATAGAATGTCCCGTTGCGGCAATTACGGTATCGTCGAGGGAAATTTCGTTTTCGCCTGCCTCGTCCGAATAATATTTTCCGCAGCCGGAACACTCATAGTATGCGGTGTGACCTGCTTCCGTGCAGGTCGCCTCTACCGCCGCGACGGAAGTCATGTCGTGCGTGTGCGTTTCAGACTGATCGTCGGGCGTACAGGCAGAAAATGCCGCCGCCATGGCAACAGCCGCGAGAGCCGCGCACACCGCAGTTAAAAATTTTTTCATGTCTTCTTCTCCTTTGCCGACTTGCGCCGGCCAATAAATTTACGCTCCGCCTGTGCGGCGCGTTAGCTTTCAATTAGTTTTTATTCTTTGCCGCAGGCAAAGAATAGAGGGATATCCCTCTGCATTTTTGTATATTTTTCAAAACCTCATTTTATATATTTTTCACTCAACTATCACCTATTCTACTCCCGCCGCATATGAATGTCAACAATTTGTCTACTAAATTAGACTATTTCAGACAAAATTTTATTTTATATTTTATATCAGATATATTAATTGATATTTTTTAACAAAATATTCGCATGGATTATTCATTTATGCAAAAGTATTCATTTGAAAATTTGACAATTAATTCATGTGAATATAATTGAAAATGCACAAATTTTCACCTTTTGCACAGTAAAATTTGACGGAAAAGAGTAAGGCGCGCGGGCTGAAATCAGCCCGCGCGCCGTTTTTAAAAATTATTTATGATTGACTTTCGTAATGGCAGTCGGAATACTGCGTAGGGGGCATTGTTTCGCCCTCGTTGACGTAAATGCTGTTAATAACCTTGCCGTTGCCGTCAATGACGTTGTACTTGCCGGTCTTGGGGCAGGTATCGCCGCAATTTAACTTCATAAATTTTACCTCCGTAAAGGTAATATGTGCAATTTTTGCGGCCTTATGCGCTCAAATCAAAATTCATGACACTCTGACAGCCGCCATGGCGGCGACTCTGTTTGGGAGATTTCTCCACTTCGCGCAATGATTGCGCTTCGGTCGAAATGACAGATAAGATATGCGGTCGAAAAAACTGTATGTTGAGCTTGCGAGAATTTTAACTAAAAAAATAGGGTTCAAATCTTCTCGCGCAAAACTGTAGTATTTGCGCGAAGAGGAGCCGCAACGGAGCAACATTGCAATGTGGCGCAAGGCACATTGCTCAAAGCAAAGTTTGCGGCGACGAGGGAGAAGGGCTTAATTGCACCAAGCATTTTGGAGTGTTGGCGGATTGCCGACTATTTCGGCGTATCGATTGATTTTTTGTGCGGCAGAAAGGAATATTGAATATATTGCATAAAAAAACCGCGGGCGGAGAAAACTTTTCTCCGCCCGCGGTTTATCGGTTGCCCCCAACATATATTGGAGTTAATTGAGTTTATCGCTGCTTACTAAAATAAATAAGCGACATTTTCTCATTGATTTTTATTATTTTACCTGTAGGGATATACCCTGCGTTTGTATATAACCTGCAAAGCCTTTCCTCCTGCAAAATTGTGTCAAGTTCCCAACATTTGGCCTGCGGAAATAGTCCCTCGGCAAGTGACATTGCCTGACGGGCATAGCCATTGTGCTGATATCGGGGCAATATTAGAATTTGTTTAAGATTGCAAATATTATCCTGAACTTTAACTCTTATAGCGCCGATTTTTATATCATCTAATAAAATGAAATATGTAAATGTATTGTCAGACTTTAATCTGCACTTTACAGTTTCAAGACTTTCGGCAGCGGGATTAGTATGATAATCGCCATATTTCTCTAAAAGAGAGGCAAAGGCAACTCTTTGCATTTCAAGAATTTCTTGCGCATTTTCTATTGTCGCTCTACCAAGTGTTATTTGCATATATCACCACGTTTACAATCGTTAATGTGTTTTCATTATAATATACAATGCTGCATATTGCAAAGATTTTTGATAAATACCCGCCAAGATTCTCACGCAAAACTGTAGTATTGCGGCGACGAGGCAACTTGCCTTCTCGGCGGCAGTAAGGATATGCTGCCGCCTCGGTCACCGCCTGCCGCGACCTGTTGCGGCAGGCTCATCTCGCAAGGCAAAAACAGTGGGTGTCCACTGTTTTTGAGAATACCTTGCTCGTCCTCCCATTCGGATAGCAAGTTGCGGTGAAAAAATAAAGCACCCACGAATGTGGGTGTTTTATTTTTGAAATCCGGCAACTTGCTATCCTCCCGGACCTTGGATGGTCAAGTACTTTCGCCGTAGATGAGCTTAACTTCTGTGTTCGGAATGGGAACAGGTGGATCCTCATCGCCATTATCACCGGAATGATATTATAACGCATTGCTGCGATATAAACTTTTTTTGTGCCTCACAAAACACTGTACCGTATTTTATCAGGTCGCTTTTCAGCCTTGCTTTTTCCGGCAAAGACTGACAACTGCATAGTCATAAAATATCAAGGTTAAAGACAATTATTTACGCTCGTTAAAATTGTAGCTGTAATCTCTTTTTGTAAGGATTCGTTATAAACTCATGCTGTTTTCTCAACTTTTGTTGAGATCAAGCCCTCGACCTATTAGTATCGGTCAGCTCATACATTGCTGCATTTACACCTCCGACCTATCAACCTTGTAGTCTGCAAGGGGTCTTACTAACTTACGTTATGGGATATC
>CALVPX010000026.1 GCA_944354265.1 uncultured Clostridia bacterium
CCCTTGCGATTGAGACATCAATCGTTACTGTAAACAGTGGTTTTTCAGGCGAAAAGCCATTAGCCCCTAGGGTGTTTAATATTAGCCTGGGCTGCTGCGAGGCGGGCGATGGGCACGCGGTAGGGCGAGCAGGAGACGTAGTCGAGGCCGATATTGTGGCAGAACTCGATGGACGAAGGGTCGCCGCCGTGTTCGCCGCAGATGCCGCAGTGGAGCTTGGAATTTGCGCCCTTGCCGAGTTTTACAGCCATATCCATGAGCTTGCCGACGCCGGTGGTGTCGAGCTTGGAGAAGGGATCGAACTCGTAAATCTTGTGCTCGTAATACGAGGGCAGGAACTTGCCTGCATCGTCGCGCGAGAAGCCGAAGGTCATCTGAGTTAAGTCGTTGGTGCCGAAGCAGAAGAAATCTGCCTCCTTGGCGATATCGTCGGCCGTGAGAGCGGCGCGGGGAATTTCGATCATGGTGCCGACTTCGTACTTTAAGTCTACGCCGGCTTCCTTGATGACCTTATCGGCCGTTTCAACGACGGTCTTCTTTACGAATGCAAGCTCCTTGACTTCGCCGACGAGGGGAATCATGATTTCGGGAACGACCTTCCAATCGGGATGCCTGCCCTGAACGGCGATGGCGGCCTTGATGACTGCGTTGGTCTGCATTACGGCGATTTCGGGATAGGTAACCGTAAGGCGGCAGCCGCGGTGACCCATCATGGGGTTGAACTCGTGAAGGTCGGAGATGATCTGCTTGATCTGTGCGACGGTCTTGCCCTGAGCCTTTGCGAGAGCTTCGATATCTGCCTCCTCTGTGGGCACGAACTCGTGCAGAGGAGGATCGAGGAAGCGGATGGTTACGGGCTGACCTTCAAGGGCCTCCATGAGGCCTTCAAAGTCTGCCTGCTGCATGGGCTCGATCTTGGCAAGAGCCACTTCGCGCTCCTCCTTGGTGTCGGAGCAGATCATCTCGCGGAAGGCGCCTATTCTGTCGACGTCGAAGAACATGTGCTCTGTGCGGCAGAGGCCGATGCCCTGCGCGCCGAATGCGGCGGCCTGCTTTGCGTCCTTGGGGGTATCGGCATTGGTTCTTACGCCGAGCGCCTTGTATTTATCTGAAAGTTCCATAATCCTGCCGAAATAGCCTGAGTTGGGATCGGCGGGAACGGTGGGAATGAGGCAATCGTAGATGTTGCCGGTGGAGCCGTCGAGCGAGAGGTTGTCTCCCTCGTGGAATACCTTGCCGGCGAGGGTGAAGCACTTGTTCTCTTCATCCATCTTTATGTCGCCGCAGCCCGAAACGCAGCAGGTGCCCATGCCGCGCGCAACGACGGCGGCGTGAGAGGTCTGTCCGCCGCGGACGGTGAGAATGCCCTGCGCGTACTTCATGCCCTCGATGTCCTCGGGAGAGGTTTCGAGGCGGACGAGCACGACTTTCTTGCCCGCCTTGCCCTGTTCTACCGCCTCTTCTGCGGTGAATACTATCTGACCTGCAGCGGCGCCGGGGGATGCGGCAATGCCCTTGCCGACGACGTTGTTCTTATCGGCCTCTTTCAAGGCCTTGGGGTCGAACTGAGGGTGAAGGAGCATGTCCAAAGACTTGGCGTCTATCTGCATGAGCGCTTCCTGCTCGGTTATCATGCCCTCGTCGATGAGGTCGCAGGCAATCTTGATTGCAGCGGCTGCGGTGCGCTTGCCGTTGCGCGTCTGAAGCATGTAGAGCTTGCCCTTTTCGATGGTGAACTCCATGTCCTGCATGTCGCGGTAGTGCTTTTCAAGAATGTCGCAGACATTGAGGAACTGCTTGTAGACGTCGGGAAGAACCTTTGCCATCTCGGAGATGGGCATGGGTGTGCGGACTCCTGCAACGACGTCCTCGCCCTGAGCGTTCATGAGGAATTCGCCCATGAGACCCTTTTCGCCCGTGGCGGGGTTGCGGGTGAAGGCAACGCCCGTGCCGCAGTCGTCGCCCATGTTGCCGAAGGCCATCATCTGAACGTTGACTGCCGTGCCCCACGAATAGGGAATGTCGTGGTCCATGCGGTAGATGTTTGCGCGGGGGTTGTCCCAACTGCGGAATACCGCCTTGACGGCCTCGAAGAGCTGTTCCTTGGGGTCGGAGGGGAAATCTTTGCCGATCTGCGCCTTATATTCGGCCTTGAATTGGTTGGCGAGCGTCTTTAAATCGTCGGCGGTGAGCTCAACGTCGTAAGTTACGCCCTTCTCTTCCTTCATCTTGTCGATGAGTTTTTCGAAGTATTTCTTGCCGACTTCCATTACGACGTCGGAGAACATCTGAATAAATCTTCTGTAGCAGTCCCAAGCCCAACGGGGGTTGCCCGACTTTGCCGCGAGGGATTCGACCACGTCCTCGTTGAGGCCGAGGTTCAAGATGGTGTCCATCATGCCGGGCATGGAAGCTCTTGCGCCCGAACGGACGGAGACGAGAAGGGGATTTTCCTTATCGCCGAACTTTTTGCCGGTGATCTGTTCCATCTTGTCGACGTATTCCATAATTTCCTTCTGAATATCGTCGTTGATTTTTCTGCCGTCTTCGTAGTACTGCGTGCAGGCTTCGGTGGAAATGGTGAAGCCCTGCGGTACAGGCAAGCCTATCTTGGTCATCTCGGCGAGGTTAGCCCCCTTACCGCCGAGCAATTCTCTCATTGACGCGTTGCCTTCGCTGAAAAGATAGCAATACTTTTTAGCCATAAAGTTTATTTACTCCTCCTGTGGATTTTTATTTCTTAGCCTTATCAAAATATCTTTCAACCATTCTATTGTAATACATCTTTTAAAACTTTTCAAGTGTTAGAGGCAAATTATTGATAAAAATTTATCAATTTTTTGCAAAAAATTTGTCATAAGTTTTATTTTGCAATTTTTATAAATATTTTTGCTTTGCCTCCCCTGCCTGTCGGTCGTTTTGCCTCTCCCCCCTCAGTCATTTCGACCAACGCGGAGAAATCTGCGTAAACGCAGTCTCTCACTTCGGCTCCCTTGTGTAAAGGGAGCTGGCGGCAAAGCCGCCTGAGGGATTGTCACCTTATTTCATTAACTACGGCGCTTACGCGCCTACAATCCCCCCTCGGTTTGCTTAAGCAAACCGTCCCCCCTTTACACAAGGGGGGCTTGTAAAGCGCTACTTCACTTTGCGTGGCGCCGCAAAACTTCACACACAAAAAAAGACTGCCGCATAGGCAGTCCTTTTTTTCTAAAACAATTAACGTTGCAAGCGGAGTCGCGTCTCCGCGCAGCAAGCCCCAATTTGCGCATACCTGCGCCTCAGCAGGTGAAGGCGGCGCAATTTTTTATCTGTAGGGCTATTTAAGATTGCGCCGCCGAGGGCAGCGCCCTTAAATAACGGCGAGTTGGTGCATATCCTCTTATGCACAACTCGCGTTAATAGGCATCAACCAAATCTACCGTTGATATAGTCGTCCGTCTTTTTGTTCTTGGGATGAGAGAAGATGACCTTGGTGTCGTCCATTTCAATCATCTCGCCGAGCAGGAAGTAAGCCGTTTTATCGGCGATACGGAAGGCCTGCTGCATGTTGTGGGTGACCATTATTATGGTCATGTGCTTTTTGAGTTCGGTGCACAGCTCCTCTATCTTGCCCGTGGAGATGGGGTCGAGCGCGGACGTGGGTTCGTCCATGAGGAGTATCTGCGGTTCAACGGCGAGCGAGCGGGCTATGCACAGCCTCTGCTGCTGTCCGCCCGAGAGGCCGAGAGCCGACTTGTTGAGTCTGTCCTTTACCTCGTCCCACATGGCGGCTTCGCGCAGGGATTTTTCGACAATGCCGTCCAAATCGCTCTTGGAGCGGATGCCGAAGGTGCGAGGGCCGTAGGCGATGTTGTCGTACACGCTCATCGCAAGGGGATTGGGGCGCTGAAACACCATGCCGACGTTCTTTCTCAGGCGGGCCAAATCCATCTTTTTATCGTAGATGTTGGTGTCGCCCACCTTTATCTCGCCCGTGATCTTGCAGCCCTCAACGAGGTCGTTCATGCGGTTCAAGGACTTTATGAGCGTCGATTTGCCGCAGCCTGAGGGACCTATCATCGCCGTCAGCTGATTGACGGGAAAGTCCATATAGATACTTTTGAGGGCGTGGAAGTTGCCGTAATAGAGGTTCATTTCCTTGACGGAAATGGCAACATCGCCCGTAATATTAAAATTTTCAATTTTCTTCATTGTGTTCTTCTTCCTCTAACTTAACAGGTTTGATATCTTCATCGGTGGGTATTGTGACCGAAACGTCGGATACGGCAATTTCGGAAAAGTCGCCGCCGTCCGTCTCGGCGACGGCTACGGGCTGTTTGTGGGTTATCTTTCTCCATAAAGTTATAATGCCGAGCGGCTTTTCCTTGTCGCGTTCAAACGCCCACTGTACAACAGTGACTAAAACGTTTATGACGACAACAAGTATGAGCAATATAAGCGCCGTGGCGTATGCCTTTTCCCTCAATCTGCCCTCGCTCATGAAGTTATACATAAGTACCGTGAGCGTTGCGCCGGGAGAAAGCAAACCGTTGGGCATGAGCATTGCCGAGCCTGCGGTGAACAGAAGCGCCGCCGATTCGCCGACAATGCGGCCTATGGAGAGGATAATCGCCGTGATTATGCCGCGCAGAGCCTGAGGCAGCACTACAACGAACACCGTGCGCACCTTACTTGCGCCGAGAGCGAGCGAAGCTTCCCTCATGGAGTCGGGAACTTCTGAAAGGGACTGTTCGGTGGACCTTATTATGGTTGGCAGTATGACGAGCACTATCGTCAGAGCGCCGCATATAAGCGAATAGCCCATGTTGAGGTAGGTACCGAAGAATATAGCGCCGAACAGACCAAATATAATCGAAGGAACGCCCGCGAGGGTATCAATGAACATTCTTATTACTTTGACGAGCTTGCTGCCGCGCTTGGCATATTCGCTGAGGTATATTGCCGCACCAATGCCCAAAGGCAAGGCTATTACGAGCGAAATTAAAATTATGATGGCGGTATTTAAGAGCGCAGGTGCCAAAGTGGGGTCACCGTTGGTACTACGCCCGAAAAGGAAGTGCCACGAAAGGGCAATTTCACCGCTATCGCCCGGGATAAACGCGTTAACTACAACAAAGATGATAATTGCCACAAGAGATATGGCCACAATCAGCGCAAAGATGATGGAAAGAATCCAAAGCACATCCTGAATGGAACCGGTGCGCCTGTAGTTGAACATTTTATTTACGTCCTGCCCCTCACGGAACTTACGCGTGAAAAAGCGGTTGCCCGCCATTGCGTCGTTCTGCTTAATCATCCACAATGCAAGGTTTATGAGCAGTATGAATATGAGCAGTATGAATCCCGTGGCAATGAGAGCCTGCTTGTGAAGTCCGTTTGCATAGGAGAACTCAAGGACTATGTTCGACGTCAGCGAACGTATGGGAAGGAAGAACGCTGTGGGATAGTTTACTTGGTTGCCGAGGAGGAACCTGACCGCCATGGCTTCGCCGATGGCGCGGCCGGTACCAAGAATTACGGCGGAGATTATGCCGTTCTTTGCCGCGGGAACGCACACCTTCCACACCGTCTGGTTGCGGGTATTGCCGAGCGCAAGAGAGCCCTCGTAGTAGTGCAAGGGCACGTTTTCGAGCGAGTTTTTTGCGAGCGAAGTTATTGTAGGCACTATCATTAGGGAGAGGACTACAGAACTGAGCAAAAGGCCGAGCGACGACACCACGTCGAACATGTCGGCAAACAGGCCGTTGAGAAATGACAGACCGAAGTAGCCGAATATGAGCGAAGGTATGCCCGCGAGAAGATTTATTACCTGATTGAATATGTTCTTTAACTTTTTAGGGCAGTAATATACGATGAATACGGCAGTGAATATGCCGAGAATGGAGCCGAGGACGACAGATATAAGCGTTAAAACTATACTTGTGACAATCATCGGCAAAATGCCGTAAATGCCGTTGCTGGGACTCCATTCGCTGCCGAACACAAACTCGAAGAAGCCGATTTCGTTGAAGGCAGGAATGCTTTCAAGGAGCACAAAGATGACTATTGCAAACACCGCTAAAATTGAAAATGCCGCAAGGGCGATAAAAATCCCCCTTGCGATATTTTCTTTGGTGAAGGCGTTTGCAAAGTTTTCCTTTGTGAAGAGAGGCAACCTCTCTGAATTCTTTGCTTTAGCCATAGTAAATTTAATTCTCCTTAGTTGTTGTTAAGTACTTCGGAGACGTAACCTTCTTCTTCAAGGAGGGTCTGTCCTTCGGTTCCCATAATGAATTCTATGAATTCCTTGGTGATGTCGGAGAGCCCTTCATAGCTCTGATAGCAGATGACGAAGGGACGGGAAAGTTCGTATGTGCCGTTGAGAATATTTGCCTCGTTAGCCTCAACTCCCTCATACTGAAGAGCCTTTACACTGCTGTCAACTGCGCCGAGGGAGATGTAACCGAGCATTTCGCCGTCATCGTCGTCAGCGATGAGTGTTTTAACTTCATCGGTAGAACCGTGTACACTGAAACCTGTGCCGGTGTAGAGAGTTTTGATATCGACGATATCTTCGAAGCCGTCGCGGGTACCCGAACCTTCCTCACGGGAAAGGGCTGCAACTACAGAGCCGATAGCCGTGCCCTGTTCATAGAGAGCCTTGAGTTCAGCCTGTGTAACATTTGTAAGTTCGCAGTTGGGGTTTACTACAACGGCGATACCGTCTATGCAGATATTCTGATATTCAAGGGTTTCAAGTTCATCCTCATCAAGTACCCTCGAAGCCATGCCGAAGTCCATTCTGCCTTCCTGAGCATCCTCAATACCGACGCCGGAACCGCCGCCGCCGATGTTGATGGTTACGGTCTGGCCGTTTGCCTCTTCGTACTCCTGAGCAAATCTGTCTGCAAGCAGACCCATTACTTCATACATGGAGGTAGAACCGGAAATGTTAATTTCCAAGCCATCTCCACCGCAGCCTGCAAGACCGAATACCATAGTTGCGCCGAGGGCTGCTACTGCTGCTCCGCTCATGATCACTTTGGTTAACTTTTTCATAAATTTGTTTACTCCTTTAAAAATAAAAATTTTATTTCCTTGTTACTGATTACATTTTAGCAGGCACTTGTAATAAATTCTTACACAATGTTGTAATAAAGTTGTAAAAAAATAAGAAATTTTAAAATAATTTTAAGATAATTTTAACAATAATTATACATTGTGCACAATATTTTCACAAAATGAAAGGGACAAACATTAAAAAACGCCGCATATTGCAGTCGCCGCGGGTCGCGCAAAAGCGCACCCGCGGCGACAATATTATTATTGGCAGTTTGGGGAGAAATATAAGCGCCGCACGCTTGATGCGCGCGGCGCTGATTATGGATGGACGTCAACCGCCCTTTGCCAATCACACCCGTTGTCATACTGAGCGAAGTGAGGAGCCTTAGCGACGAACGCAGTCGAATGTATCTTGCTTGATTATTGACCAGCCAGATCTTTCGACTTCGCCTTCGGCTCCGCTCAAGATGACACTTTACTGTAAACGCGGCGCGCAAGTGCAACTTGCGCGCCGCCCATAACAGCGTATTTAATTTTACCTGAGGCCAAAATCAACCGTAAACGTGCTTCCCTTGCCCAACTCGCTCTGAACGGAAATGCGCCAACCCGAGCGGTGGCATATCTTTCTGCACACGGCGAGCCCTAAGCCGAACCCGCCGTTTTTGCCGCTGTGCGACTTGTCGACGGTGAAGAAGCGCGAGAATACCTTATCCATATTTTCGGGCGCGATGCCTATGCCCGTGTCCGACACGACAAGCTTTTTGTAGTTGAGCTCCACCGTCACCGTGCCGCCCTCCTTGTTGTAGCGTATGGCATTGCGGATGAGGTTGCCCAAGAGCTGCGTCATCAGTTCGTGGCGGCTCTGCACTATCACGTTGTCGTCAATCTTTTCTATTATGGTTATATTGCGCTTGTCGGCTTCGGGCTTGACGACGGCCACCATTTCGCGCGCGAGCTTTGTAAGGTCGACGTCGTAGGGCGGCAGGGTGTCGTCGTCTATTTCATTATAATTAATAATGCAGGCTATGAGGTTGGTCAGCCGCTCTGTCTGCGAAGTGATGGTTTTATAGGCCAACTGCGTCTGTTCCTCGTTGAGCATGCCCGAGGAGAGCAATTCGGCGTAGCCCTTTATGGAGGTCAGGGGGGTATTCATCTCGTGGGTGATATTGGCGATGAATTCGTTCTTGGAATTCTGCGCACGCTCGACGAGCTTTTTCTCCTCCTCCACTTCGCTCATCTTCCACTCTATGTTGCGGTTGCGCTCGTTGAGGATATCGGCGAGAGTGGAAAATTCGGGATAGCGGGTCTTTACGGTGCCGCCTCCCGCCGCTTCGCGGGTGAGGTCCTCCACGGGGTGCAGCATGAAGTAAGTTGCAATAAACGTAAACACAAGGCAGCCCACGATATCTATCAGGAGATAGGTCGCAAGCGAAGGCAGCAGCTGCGCATACATCGCCCAACTGCTCTGCAACTCTTCGGCGACGCGCACGAGATAGGTCTGCCCGTCCACCTGCATGGCGCGGCAGTAATACATCATGTCCCGCGAGAGGGTGTCGGACGAACGGACGGCATAGCCGATGCCGTCCTCGCTTGACATGGCCTCGCGCACCTCCTCCCTGTCGGAATGGTCGGTCTCTATATTGTCTACGGCGCTTTCGCCTATGACGTTGCCGCCGTCGTCCATAAAGGTCACGCGGGCACCGTTCAGGTCGGCTGAAAAGGCCTCGGCGCCGTCGTCGTCGAGAGAATAGTCGCCGAGGTAAAACATGTTGACGTAAACTTCGAGCGCCTGCCTCTTATCGTCGACGGCAAGATTGTAATATAACTGCGTGGACACGAGCGAATAGATAATTATCGCCAACGTCGTGACCAACAACGATACCAAAAGAATTCTTTTACGCATATGGAAATTTAAAAAAAACGGCGGACGCCTCTGTCATCTTGAGCGAAGCCGAAAGATCTTGCATGGCATGAAAACGGGCAAGATACATTCGACTGCGGGCTATCGCCCTCCGCTCAGTATGACGATGCGGTAAATTATTTTAAAACCAAACCCTTCCGACGTGCTAAAGCACGCCACCGTCTCGCCAACGGTAGAAACATCCGTTGGCTCAGTCACCGCAAACGCGTAACATATGCGTTTGCTCATCTCGGGCAACAAAATAGTAGATGTCTACTATTTTGAGTATTTCGCCCTCGTCCTTAACTAAGTGGAGGCTACAATAATGTATTGCGCCGAAGGCGCATTAATTATGTTACGAGGCGAATTCATTTCGCCGAAGTAGCCCCTATTTGCTGCGGTCAGCAGCCTCAGCACAGTGAATTGCCGCGACTATATTATATGTGGGCTATTTAAGGTCGCGGCAAGAGCGCGTGGCGCTCAAATTAACGGCAAGTCGCAGGCGTCGCTAGCCAAGACTTGCGTTAAACATTCAGCTTATACCCCACGCCGAAGATGGTCTCTATTGAAATTCCAAGCTTTCTGAGGCGGGCGACGTGATTGTCGAGCGTGCGCGTTTCGCCCGATTCGTAGCCCCATATCTCGGTGAGAAGGGTCTCGCGCTTGAGCACCTTGCCGGCATTTTCTATAAAATATTTCAACAGCTCGTATTCCTTGCGGTTTAAATCGAGGTACTCCCCCTTCAAGGATATGGTCATGCTGTCGTAATTGAGGGTGAGGTCGCCGGCGGTGAGCACGCTGTTCTGCCGTTTTCGGCGTAGGGCGGCGTTTATGCGGGCGGTGAGCTCGAGCACGGAAAAGGGTTTGGACACATAGTCGTCGGCGCCGAGGTTGAGGCCGTTGACCTTGTCCTCCTCCTTGCCGAGCGCGGACAGCATTATGCAGCTTACGGCGGGGTATTCGGCCTTGACCTGCCTCAACACATCGAAGCCGTTGCCGTCGGGCAGCATCACGTCGAGGAGGGCGACGTCCGGCTCCTCCTTTTTGAGCGCTTCAAGAAAATCTGCACAACACGAAAAGGATTCAAAAGCTATCCCGTTCATCTCAAGCGCCACGCGAATAAGTCCGCAGATGCTTGCGTCGTCCTCTAAAATGTATACTTTATTCTTCATAGTCTACCTCTTGAATATATTCTACCATGCCAAACAAAATTTTACAAGTTACAAGTGTAAAATGGTAGTAATGTGGTTGTAATAAAATTGTAACAAACTATTAAATGCGGGCCGTTTCCATAATTTTTTATTGATAAAGCATTAAATATTGTAACAAAAGGGGTTGAAAATATAAAGGGCGTATGTTATAATTTTAACGCAAAATAATTTAAACGGAGCAAGATATGAAAAGCCAAAGCGTTGTTACCGATTTACGCAAAAAAGTATTCACCGAAATCGCCCGCGTGGCATACGAATCGGAGGATATTTTAAGCGATATTGAAGCCATTCCCTACATCATCACCCCCGACGAAGAGCCCAAATACCGCGAAAATATTTACCGCGAGAGACAGATAGCCGCCGAACGCGTGCGCCTTGCCCTCGGGCTTTCGCTGCGCCCCGCAAACAAACCCGTTCACATTACGGCGGGCGTGGCCAACACAAACATAGCGGAAAAATATTACGAACCGCCCCTCATGCAGGTCATCCCTTCGGCGTGCGACAAGTGCCCCGACAACGTCTACGAAGTGACCAACATGTGCCGCAACTGCGTTGCGCATTCCTGCATTAAAAGCTGCCCCAAGGGCGCCATTTCCATCGTAAACGGCAAATCTTTCATCGATCAGAGCAAGTGCATAAAGTGCGGCAGGTGCAAGGCCGCCTGCCCTTACGACGCAATTTCTCACAAGATACGCCCCTGCGCACAGGCGTGCGGCATCAACTGCATCTCCTCCGACGAATACGGCAGGGCGCACATCGACAACGAAAAGTGCGTTGCCTGCGGACAGTGCATGTCAGCCTGCCCCTTCGGTGCCATTGCGGACAAGTCGCAGATTTTCCAACTTATACAGGCAATCAAACAGGGCGACAAGGTAGTTGCCGCCGTCGCGCCCGCAATCGCGGGACAGTACGGCCCCAAGGCCAACCTTGCAAAGATAAAGACCGCCCTTAAAAAGCTCGGCTTTGCCGACGTATACGAAGTTGCCGAGGGCGCAGACATGGGCTGTATAGCCGAAGCCCACCACTATGTGCACGAGGTGGTAACGGGCAACCTGCCCTTCCTGTTTACCTCCTGCTGCCCCGCATGGGCTACGCTGACAAAGAAGCACTTCCCCGACCTCGCCCCCGAAGTTTCGCAGGAACTTACGCCCATGGTGGCCACCGCCCGCAAGATAAAGGAAAAGGACGAGGCCGCCCGCGTGGTGTTCATAGGCCCCTGCGCCGCAAAGAAATTGGAGGCCTCGAGGAAGGATTTGAGGAGCTTTGTAGACTTCGTGCTCACCTTTGAGGAGCTCAACGGCATGTTTGCCGCAAAGGATGTTGACCCTTCGACCTGCGAAGAGGACACGCTCAACACCGACGCTTCGGGCGCAGGGCGCGGATATGCGGTTGCAGGCGGCGTTGCCGCGGCGATCGAAAAGTGCATAAACGAATACTTCCCCGATACCGAAGTAAAGATAGCCCACGCCGAGGGACTTGCCGACTGCAGAAAGACCCTCCTCCTCGCCCGTGCGGGCAAGCTCAACGGATACATGATCGAGGGCATGGGCTGCCCCGGCGGCTGCGTTGCGGGCGTCGGCACCATAATCGATCCCGTAAAGGCAAAGGTATTCGTCGACATGAACGTCAAGAATTCTGAGGAAAAGATTCCCCCCAAGGAGCTTGAGGAGACCGCCGAAAGACTGACAAAGATGCAGTAACAAGTGTAAATTTTCAATGTTATAATATAATGTTGACAACATAACCGCCGCGCGGGCCATTGCCCGCGCGGCGGTTTTTTGCACCTTAAGTAGCATCACTTACTCTTCAAGTACCGTATTGCCTCTCCATAAAACAATAAAACAGGGTGGCGAAAGCCACCCTGTTTTATTGGTCGAGGCGACGGGATTTGAACCCACGACCTCATGGTCCCGAACCATGCGCGCTACCAACTGCGCTACGCCTCGATTGGTTTATAAAGTTTTTAATATCAACGGTCGTGGGTTACACCCACGGTCTCACAAGGCGTAAGGACTACGCCTTGTATTGCGGTTTCCCTTCGGGAGCCTCCGCAAAGTGTCGTCGCTTGCGCTCCTAACGCGGTCATCGCGTCGAGTTTCTGCGCTCGTCGCTACGCCTCGATAGATAATATTATACCTTTATTTTACTGCGCCGTCAATTAAAAATGTGAGAGGGAACTTTAATTTAGTTGATTTATTTTGCCCTTTGCGGTTATAATATAGATGTAACATCTCTGCGTTTTTCGGGGCTGTTTCAGTTTCGATTGCGTTATGAGGGCGATGTAAGCATACCAAAGGCTCGGCTTTGTAAAAACGGAACTTTAAATTTAAACGCAGAATCAAAGAATTCTAAAGTTGTAGCTTTCCCCACCTTCGGTGCTCAGAGCTACGCTTGCGCTGCTTAACTTATAGCAGTCCGTCGCAGATTATTGCTTCCGCACGATAATTTGCGGCGCTAATTTATGCGGAACTCAACCGCGGATTTAACCGCTGCCGCGCTTGAGTATTTTTGCGGTTTGCGTGTGCCGATGGCCCGTTCGCCGGCAGTCGGTGCATAAAGATATAAAGGCGGAATAAGTATGTAGAAAGCTCGTTCAATTACCGTAAGACCGGGGTGCAAGTCCCCGCAGCTCCACCAAAGTATTCAGCCCCTGTTTTTACAGGGGCTAAATACTTTTTTATGGTGGGCTGCATAGGGGACTTGCGGGGAGGCAAGGCAAATTAATTTGCCGCAGGTCGGCGGGTTCTACCGCCGACAAAACAGTGGACACCCACTGTTTTCCGTGCGCGCCGCTCAAGGCGCAAGTCCCCGCAGCTCCACCACGGCGCGGCAAAGCGCAGTTTGCAAAAAGACGGATTTATCCGTCTTTTTGCTTTTAACGCTTGCCGCGCCTTTCTTCGCGCAAAAGCCACGGTTTTGCGCGAGTGCTAAGGTTTATTATGCGCATTCGGTCGTAAGGAGCAAAGCGACGGAATAGCGATTGTTCGCTGAAAGCGCAATCGCGTCAATGGCAAAAGGGACGTGATGTGGAATTGTCTTCGATTGAAATGACAAAGTTAAATTTCCAAAGCGACAAAGCACCGCGCCGCACTGAATGTGCGGCGCGGTTTAGGTTTCTGCGGAATAATGCCCGCAAAATTACTCATCTGTAGTTGAATTTTCGTCCTCCCCTTCCGCCGCCGCTTTGCGGTCGCGGGAGCGGATATACGAAGGCAAATCGATGATGCAGATTGCAATGCTTACAAGCACAAAGCCGATGACTGCGCCGATGACGGCCGCAAGGATTATATTGATGCCTCCCTCCGCATATATTTTGTTGGACGAATATGTTACGTCGCTCATGTTGGCGAAATAATCGGAATAGACCGTTCTGAAGGTCTCGGTGGCCGACAGCAAAGCGCTGCGGTAAGCGTTCAACCTTGCGGTAAACGAAGCGATGTCGTTGTCGCGGTCGGGGCTGTTAATCCAATCGAGAGAAGCCTGAATATCCTCTATCTGCAGCTGAAGGTTTACATTTGCTACCGTGAGGTTGGCTATCTGCGTGTTGAAAGACTCAAGATAGCCGCTGTTGGTTGCGTTATCGCGCTGTTCGACGAGTGCATCTATTCTTGCGAGGTTGTCGTCGATCTGCTTTTCGAGGTCGTTTATCTGCGCCTGCGCATTTGCGGAGAACTGCTCGTGGTTGAGGACGTAATGCCCCGTGGCGAGGAGCGAATTGAGATAGACCTCGTCGGACGATTGGAATGCAGCCGCAGCGGCGGCCCTGTAATCGGTCAGAGTTCTGCCGTTCAAAGTGTACTCGCCCGAAAGGGCGGATATCATCTCGTCGTATTTGGACAAGATGTAATCGCGCTGAGAGGCGAGCGCCCCGATTTTGGCTTCGAAGGTGGTGGCTTCGTCAAAGATTATCAGATACCCGTCCGCGGCAATGCCTGCGGCGATCTGTTGCGCGCGCGTCACGGGATATTCCGCCACCGCCCTTAAAAAGGCGACGGCGTGCTCGGAGTCGGCAAAGTACTTCGCCCCCACCGTAAGCACATAGTAGCTTTCGGCCACGCCGCTTTGGCTGTTTTCCGCAGAGACAGAAGTGAATACGAGCTGAATATCGTCCTCGTACACCATGGTCTCCACGTCCGTGCCCGCAAGTTCGCTGTCCCCTTCGACTATCGTCTTTAAAGTCTCTTCGGAGACCACAGAGCTGTATCTGAACGGCGTGCCGTCGGGATAGACGTTGTTTTGTAAGCCGGGGAAGTCTATTGTATACGTCAGGCTGTAAGTCTGATTTTCCCTGTTATACCACAGCTGTATTATGAGGACAAAGATGAGCATAAACGCCGCAGTGATGCCGACGACCCACCAAACGCGTCTGAATATGACCTTAAAAATTTCCGATACCGAAACGCCTTTTTCCTGATTTTCCATTTTACTCCGTTGCGCGAAGGGGCGCAGTTTAATTGATAATTATCGGTCGTAAGAGTGTTACCGCCCGCATATTACCGCTTGTCGGCGGCAAGACAGCCGCGGCCGTAACTTTCGGAATTGATGAGAACGGCCGTCATGAAAGAGTAGACGAGCGTGGGCAGTATGTAGAATATGTGATTGTCGAGAAGGCTTAAGAGAAGGAGCGCGCCTATCGTCAGCCCGACAAAAAATCTGTTGCTCGAAGGATTTTTAACAAAGGATATTACCGTCTGCGTGCGGTGAACGACATAGGGCACGAAGGCCACGAGACCGCCGACGGCTAAAAGCTCGAATATGGTATTGTGATACATATCGGGCATGATGGGCAGGCCTATAAAGCCGGGATCGTTGGCAAGGTCGTTATAGAAGCCGTTGCCGAAAATGGGATTTTCCTTAAATACGTTCCAAGCCTGCGCATAGAGAGAGTCCCTTCCGCTTCCGCTCAGGAAATTGTTGGTCAGCATGTCGACAACTTCGCCTATAATTTCCTTTTTGACTATGAGCACGCCGACGCCTGCAATCGCCGCGACAAAGAATATGCCGCCGTGTATGAGCTTGCGGGGGCACTTTATGAGTATCCACACAGCGCAGACTATAAATATGAGCGTGCCTATCAGCATGGCCTGACGGCTCATGCTGAGCAGAGTGAATCCCTCTATTATTATAAGGTAAACGGTGAAGAGATATCCGTGCTTATACTTATACGCAAGGTAAGCCGCCGAGGGCATGGATATGGTAAGCAGCATGCCCATGGTATTGTACATGCCCCAACCAAAATAGAGAGCAGTCCTGTTTATGCCGCCGTCCTCAAGCCACAGGTTGTCGTATGTGAGATACGCCACAGCGAGCTCGATGATCAGGCAGACGGAGAGGGCGATAAAGGACAGGGCTATGCGCTCGAACGTGCGGCCGTTGACCTCTATACTGCCGCTGCAGATGACAAAGACGCCCAAAAAGAGGAAGGCCATAAAAAAGCCGTAGACGGCGTTCATGGGCGTATATCCCTCGCTGAACAGCCCGTTGAGCATGATGCCAACGGCGAACAGGCACAGTCCGAAGAAAGTGGGCGTGCACCTGAACCTGCCGCTTCTTACGGCGGCTATCATGCGGAATACGCCCGCCCCGGCAAAGAGGCCTATCGCCACGCCTATCTGCGCCAATATGTGGGGCTGAAAGTAATAGTCCGACGGCTGATTTCCGCCCGCGAGCGTGGGCGTGTTCTGCATGGATATCATGATATTCATGAACAGAAAGAGCGTGATGAGCGGGCTTGTATCCTTTAAAAACAGGAGGATGAGCGTGCCGCACAGCGCCATATACCATATTATTACCATATCTTGCGAGAGATAATAACACACAAGCGTTATTGCCGCCGTGAGGAACGGAAAATAAGCCGACGAAAAGACCGCGCGCATGGCGTTTAAAAGGCTGTTTATATTAAATTTTCCCTTTCTCTCCTCTGTATTCATACCCTTCCAAAAACATAAACTGCGAAAATTATAGCAAAGGCGCGCGGCTAAGTCAAGCAATGCGCGGCCGTTCGAGCCCCTCTCAAGCGCGTGTTCTAAAATTAAACATCTCCGCTGTGTCATACTGAGCGGAGCAGGGTGAAACCATGCGTAGCCGAATGTATCTTGCCGGTCTGATATCAGACAAGATCTTTCGACTACGCACGTCGGACAGGAAGGCCCTCCGTGCTTCGCTCAAGATGACAAGGAGAAATCATTGTAATATCTCTTCGATTTCCCTTGTGCGGTTGACGGGATAGGGCGCGGTCTGTTTGGTGACGCACTCCACCCTCAACACCTCCCCCTCCGCCGTCGTGCGGCCAAAGGGGACCTTTACCCTGTCCCCCACCTTTATAAGGGGGAATGGGCTTATGAACCACGCCTTTTCGCCACCGTCGATGGCGACAAAGGCATAGATTAAATTTTCATAATCGGCGATAATTCCGCCGCTCAAAGAATGGATCATAGCTACTCAGGCGCGGCCGTTGCCGCGCAACGCATATATTATAGCACAGACTGCCGCAAAAAATCATCAATAAATTGTCAAGATTTTAGCAAGGCGCTCATCAGCCGCCCACCTGCACGGTTATGCTCTTGACATATACTGTGCTTGCAACATTGCGGCGAACCGTAAAAGTACAGGTGTCGTCCGAACGGGCGGTAAACGTAAATACGCAGTCCTTATAATTTTTATCGAGTGCGGCAGCGGTATCGCCCGAGGGAATAGCGCGGTCGGACTGAACAGATATGCCCGAATCGGCTGCGGCGGCCGCATTGACGGTGACCTTTATTGTCTGACCGACCTTTGCAGCGACCGAAAATTTTATATATGCCGCATTGCCGCCAAGATTAATCCTGTCGTTTGAAACAGAATACTTCTGCGTTTCATCGGAATCTATGCCGCCCGAGCAGGTGAAATTAACTCCTGCGTTGGCGCTGAGCACGATGCGGTCGCCGACGGCCGTGGCCGAATATGTTGTGACGACCGATTGCTGCGCCTCTTTATATGAAGCGTTGCCGAGGTCGACATTGAACGAGCGGTGAAGCGTACCCGCAAGCGAGGGGACGAGCGTGGCAATTTCGCTTGTGTCGTGCATGACTTCCACATCAGAGCGGTTATTGGCCTCGTCATAGTAGAACACGTCGCTGTTGGTATCGAAGTAGTAGTACTCCTCGCCGAGGAAATTATCTGTATTGCCCACCCTTTCGGCTCTGTCGTCAACTTCTGTAACGTTCTGACCCGATTCGATTTGGTCGCCAACAAAAATGCTGTTATAAACTTTGGCGAACGCGTCGCGGCCATCGCCCTCATCAGTCTGTATGGGGTGGTTGGCTTTATCGAAATAACAATTTTCGATAAAGGCGAACGCGCCCGCGCGCAGAGACATATTGGTGCCCGTAGTGCCGTCGTAATAGTTGTTGTACATGTGCATGTTGGCCTGTCTTGCCAAGGGGAGACGGCTGCCGCATTGCTCGTACCAATTGTGGTGGAAGGTTATGTTGGCGCCGCGAACGCTGTTGCCGCCGCCGACAAGACCCGTCTTGTGGCAGTTATAGTAGTGATTATACGCCACCGAGACATACGAAACGCGGGTAAGGTCGGTGCCGCCGTCGCCTTCGTGTTTGTCCTGCTCGCCGCAGACGTCCCAATAGTTTATGCCCTCGTTAAAGGTATTGTGGTGAATCCATATATGCTGTGCGTCGAAGGTATCGACCGTATCGGCGTTCTCTGACCCTTGGAAGGAGCAGGCGTCCTCGGTGTAGTCGTCAAACGTGAGGTTGCGAACCTCAACCGAATTGCAGTTGCTCCATGTGAAGCCCCATTGGAAGATGCCCGCGTCCTCGCCGACGCCCTCCACCGTCACGTTTCGGGCATCGCTTACATCGCACATATTATAGTACGAATCAAATTCGTTGTTTTCATCATCATAGCTGATGCGGTTTGTCAGGCCTTCAAGTTCGGAATAAACGCTTTCATCGAGCGAGTTGTAGCCGCCGGCAATTATATCATCCTGATAAAGTCTTTGCTTGGGCAACGGCTGTCCGTTGAGGCCTATAACCTCATCTGCCTTGATATGATGACTGCTATTATAGTTTCCGTTCGCGTTGTAATCTATCTCCTGCCACGTTGCGGCGCCTATGGTGCCTATTATGCGGACGTTGAGGGGATTTGACGAACGGTGTGCGTTCTGCAAAATTTCAACAATACCCGTATAAGTTCTGCCGCCTATATTTGCGGTTACAGTGTTCTTTGTCTCCTCGGAGACATAGACGACGATTGCGTTGTCCTTTAAAGTGCCGTCGTCGCTGTAGGCGCCCACGCCATCCGAATAGTTGAAGTGCGCATAGCCCGAACGGTCGTATGCGGAGATTGCGACGGAGGGTATATCAATGACCTCGTCGGCGCCCGTGGTTATGCGGAAGTCATAATTTTCCCCGCCCTTGAGGCCGAGAATGTCCACCCTCGCCGTGTCGTCAGAGATTTGGCGAATGAGCTCTTCGTCTACAGGCGTATATGCGCTGTCCGAGCTCAGTTTATACTCGACAGAGGCGCCCGAAGCCGAACTCTCCTCCCACTCGAAGGCGGCGCTTTCGTTGGCGGTCTGAGCAAAAGTTACCGTATCCGAGACGACGGGCACATCCTCACCCGGGTTGTCCTCACCGGGATTGTCCTCGCCCGGGTTGTCCTCGCCCGGGTTGTCCTCGCCCGGGTTGTCCTCGCCCGGGTTGTCCTCGCCCGGGTT
>CALVPX010000027.1 GCA_944354265.1 uncultured Clostridia bacterium
CCACGCCGAGAGGCGCAACAAAAGCATACGGCAGAATAATTACTCTACCGCAAACGGCTTTACAGCCGCTGATTATAAACAGTGACAATCTGCGCTTGCTATTCACAAAGTGAAGTCATCGCAGAGCGGACAGATTATTCTTGTACCGTACAAAGTACGGCACGTCCCCTCGTCGCGGCAAACTATGCTTTTAGCGTGGCGGCGCGAATGCGCCGCCCCGCAGTTTTCGCTGTTGCCGCTCCTCTTCCCGCAAAAACTTCTTTTTGCGGGAGCCCTATTTAAGCTCGCAATTTAATGCGCAACACCATAGTGGTGAAGGACTTAATCGGAAGTCAACCGCTCGGGTACCGTTTTTTGTTTTGCATAATGCCGCCTTCCTGACCGATTACGTCATCAGCTGAATAGACGCTCAAAGACCAAATCGGGTGGGTATTTTCTGCATAGCGATTGAATACCTCTCAAATCCACTATAATGGCGGAGCCGTCTAAGATTCCCTCGTTTCTTTCACCGATACGGGCATTTTGCTTGCACCGAAAGAGCTTTCATTCCTCCGATACGTTCATACTATAACATATAGTTTAATGCTTGTCAAGAAAAATAAAAACAAATGTTTGCATTTTTTAGGGAACTTTTGTTTTATTGTCGTTTATGGATTATAGTTGGTGGGCAACGTAAAGCAAGCCAATAGAGCGAGCTTGTAATCAAGGCTTTCAATGTCGCTGTTTGTAAGCAGGTAGTGCCCTTTGTAGTATTTGATAAGTCGCGCAATGTAAGGGGAGAGGTCGGGCAACGCGCCTGCGATGACTATGCGCCTGAATAATGGGTACAATCTGTACAGATAATCTTGCAGTCCGTACTTGAACGGCAGAATGGCGTAGTCCTCGCTTGTCCCCGCCGCCTTGGGCGCTCTCGCAAATATCTCATTTACATTGTCGGCGTACAGCCTGAAATATATCTCTTCTCCGACAAAAGGTGCGGTTGCCCTTATAGTTTCATAAGTAATCATAAATAACCTCTCAATCAGGCTTTGCTTTTGTGGCAAAGTCTTTTTATTTTATACGGCTGTCGTGATAACCGAATGATTAAGTTTTTAATAAACCGTATCATATAGATACGGATAACAAGATAACCGATAAAGTTATAACCATCGTCTGTCGCGTTAAACGAGTAGTTCTGTAAATATTATAGCGCAGGCGCGACGGGAAAGAAAGTTATTCGGCATGACTACTTTTGTCGAAAAATGGGAGGTTTTGGCGGCAATGGCAAAGATGGCGGAAGGGCAGGAGAGATTATCTCCCGAGTTTCAAAAGCGGCTTGCGGAACTCATAGAGGAAAAGGGTTGCAGCAAGCGAGAGTTTGCGCAGCAGGTCGGTGTGAGCAAGGACGTCATAATCAGGGGTACAATGTATGGAATTGTGCCCAGCTTGCAGTCGCTCATTAAGATTGCCGATTCGCTCAACCTGCCGCTCGAGTACCTGCTCGGCAAGAGCGACGATGCGCACTTCTATAAGTCGGAAACGGGCGTAACGTTCCATACCCGCATAGTTGAGCTTGCAAATGAAAAGGGCGTAAAGTATTCGGAGATAGCCCATAAAATGCCCTTTCCGAACAGCTATTTCTACGATTGGCAGAGGGAGAAGACTTTGCCGTCATTGGAGTACTTACGCGCCATAGCCGAGTATTTCAAGGTTAGTATAGATTATCTCCTCGGCAGGACGGATGAAAGAGATTGAAATAAGCCCTCGGGCGGAGCAATGGTGCGCTACGGGGGCTTATTTAAATTACTTACAAGTTTGTGTCGTTAATATAAAATTTGACCGTTTTTTGTCAGCGGCAGGTGGAGTCGCCTGCAACAACGGCGGTGCTTATGTGAATAGTCCGCGTGGGGCAGTTTGGCATCTCAATGCGATTTATCAGCGTGCGTATGGTCTCACGCCCCATAAATTCCTTGTCTATTGAAAAGGTCGTTATCGAAGGCGCGGGGTTGTGCGCTTCGGGCACGTCGTCAAACCCTATCACGAGGGCGCTTTCGGGTATTGCCACGTTTAGTTCTTTGAGTGCGGTGCATACTATCCGGGCAACAAAGTCGTTGCAGCACACAAAACATTCGGGGCGGTATTTCAGTTGCAGAATTTTAGTCTTTACGGCGTTGACATCGCCATAGTTGAATCCTTCGTCGCTTAAAAGTATATCCTCGTATCTGCCGTGCGTGCCGCGACGCCTGATAATGGCGTTGAGCATGCCGAGGTACCTCTCGCGGAAGCTCATGCAGTGCATGCGGTCACCGACAAAGGTCAGGCGCGTTATGCCGTATTTTTTTATGAGGTGCAGTACGGCGGTGAATATTGTATGTCCGTCATTTGCACAGATTATGTCGTAATTCCCTTTTATATTATCGTAAGAGGCGGTAAAGTCAATAAAGCAGACGGGCTTGCCCAGCCCCAAAAGCCTCTCTATAAAGTCCTTGTCGAAGCACTCTATGGCGATTATGCCGTCGACGTCGAGCTCGGTTACGTAGTCGCTCAGTCCCCTGAAGGGCGTGCGGCTCTTATTATATACATATTGAAATAGTTCGCAGTTGCCCTCGTAGCACGAATTTTCTATTCCCTTTATCAGCGGCACAAAGTAATTCATGTTGTTGAGTGGCTTGCCTGAAATGAGTATAAATCTGTATTTTTTGCTCCCCCGCGCCGAAGGTGTGGAGTTCAGCGATTTATACCCCAGCTCTTTCGCCTTGCTGAACACAAGTTCCCTCGTCTTTTCCGGTACATATTGCCCGTTCAGCGCCTTGGACACGGTATTTCGCGATAAATTGAGCTGTTCCGCTATCTCCTTTATGGTTATTGCCTTTCTCATGCATCTTCCTCCGCAACCATTATACACTAAAAGTTGCCAAAAATCAATATCGTTTGTGCAAATGCTTAAAATTTTCCCTCATTGAATTGTGCAAATGCACAATAATTTATGCGCGTATTGACAGTAATATATTATATAATTATTATTGAAACGTAAACACAAATTATGTTGATTTTTCACATAAAGCCAAGAGGTAGATGATTATGAAGGTAAAGGTATTTGCGGCATCGGTGCTGATTTTCGCGTTGCTCGGCATGACCGGTTGCAGCACGGAGGAGGCGCACGAACACGTTTGGGACAACGGAGTCGTCACCAAACAGCCCAGCTGCACGGAGGACGGCATAAAGACATACACCTGTACCGGGTGCAACCAGACCAGACAGGAGACAATAGCGGCGATGGGGCACGCCACTTCCGCCCCCGTGCGGGAGAATGTGTCGGCGGCCACTTGCACTGAAGACGGCTCTTATGATGAAGTTGTCTATTGTCTCGTCTGCGACGCCGAAATATCGCGCGAGACAGTTGAAGTCACTGCCGCGGGGCATAAACCCGCAACTGCGGTGAGGGAGAACGAAGTCGAGGCCACATGCATAACTCCCGGCTCGTATGACGAGGTGGTCTACTGCTCTGTCTGCGATGAGGTGCTTGAAAGAACGACCGTAACCGGCGAGCTCGGCGACCACTCCTGGGACGAAGGCGAGGTTGAGGCGGAGCGTACGCTCACGACTGACGGCAAAATAGTCTATACCTGCTCTGTCTGCCATGAAGAGAGGGAGGAGACCCTCCCCGCAGGCGCTTACTTTGCCGACGACTTTTCGTTGACTGATAGCGGTGCATGGCTATATGGCTATGTAAATTATAAATGGGAAGCGCCCGAAGATTTCACCTTCGTTGAGGCGACCTCCAACGGTACGGACGCATGGATTGCCGACGGCGTGGAGATCAAAGAGGGCTGGATAAACGCAGGCGCCATGACTACGATAGGATACACGGTTACAGAGGATATAAACGTAAACGTCAACCTTTCATTCACGGGCGGAACCGGGCTGACAAAACTTGCGCTGCGCGTGTGGATAAAGAACGGCGATGGCGCAATCTATTCCAACCCCTCGTACACCAACGGAAATACAATTTCGCTCAATCAGCGCTACGCGCTCAATGCTGGCGATACAATATATTTCATATTCTCCAACGAGGCGGGTGACGTGGAGGGGGCATATCCCAACGGCGATCTTTCAATTTCGCTCACACCCGTAAAGCCTGTGGCGCAGTTCTCCGAGGACTTCTTGTTGACGACAGGCGGAGCGTGGAAATATGGATATGTAAATTATCAGTGGGGCGCAAGCGAAAACTTTGAGTTTGTTGAGGCAACTTCCAACGGTACGGATGCGTGGACGGCCGACGGCGTTGAAATCAAGGCGGGCTGGATAAATGCCTCCGCAATGACCACAATAGCTTATACCGCAACAGAGGATATGACCGTCAATGTCAACCTTTTGTTTACGGGAGGAACAGAACAGACAAAACTTGCGCTGCGCGTCGGCATAAAGAACAGCGAAGGCGCGTTGTACTCAAATCCCACATTCCACGGGCCGAACAATAACACCACGTCGCTCAGCCAAAGTTATACGCTAAAAGCGGGCGACACGATATACTTCATATTCTCCAACGAGGCGTCCTCGGTGGAGGGGGCATATCCCAACGGTCAGCTTGAAATAACCTTGTCGTAGTAAATTATCGGAGCAGGAAAATGATGAAAACATTGAGTAAAATTAAAATTTTGGGCATTATCGCGGCAATCGTCCTGATTGTAGCGATAATCGCCAGTTCGGCTCCCTTGTTTGCGCTGGCAGACGAACAGTCTGACGTCGTGTTCGACGAGGACAGCATAATAAAGGTTGTAAACGTCACGGACGGCAGCTACCGCCTTGAGGACGACGAGTACAGCATAGTGAACGGCGAACTTGTAATAGACGGCAGCTATCTGTACACGCTCGAGGGCAACACAACTTATACCTTCCGCGTGGTGACGGCGGACGGCGACTACGATGTGTCGGTCGCCACAGGTTTCACGGCACCCACTCTCACGGCGGATGCCGAAAGCTTTACGCGCGGCGACGTCATTTCGTTCATGCTCAGCGAAAACGTCGTCATCTACGGCGCCGAGCTGGACGGCAGCCCCGTGGAGTATACCCGCGAAGGCAACAGGGTTATTCTTTCGTCCGACGCCTTCACCCAGATGACGGCGGGCGAACACACGGTAAAGCTGTTCACTTCCAAGGGCAGACCGTCTTTAAGGTTTACTTTAGAGGGGGTGCAGGACGACATCTGGCAGGAGATAGTGCCCATCAATTACACTTGGTTTATAATCGATATGGCTATCTTCGGCAGTGCTATTTTAGCTTATATAATCTTCGTGGTTATAAAAAAAGTACAAAAAAGGCGCATAAAGGCGCAATAAAAAGGGGGAAATGGCTATGCAGAACGTGACAGGCGAAGCGGCATTGCAGAACGAAGAGACCCAAAGGCTCATAGACGAGGCGTATGAGCAGATGGACGGCAATGCCGACAGAAAAAAAGACAAAAAACATCCCAAATGGGAGCAGTGGAAGGCAAACTTCAAGCGCCACTGGTGGATACTTTTATTTATCCTCCCCGCGCTGATATACGTTATAATCTTCTGTTATCTGCCCATGTACGGCATACTCGTCGCCTTCCAGGACTATATGCCCGGCGACTCGGTGGTAGGCCCGGATACAATCTGGGTAGGGTGGCAGAATTTTGAAACCTTCTTTTCAAATCCCAACTTCCTCGATTACTTCTTCAACACGTTTTTACTCTGCGTGTTCGGCTTTTTAGTAGGCTTCCCGCTGCCCATAATTGTGGCGCTGCTACTCAATTCGCTGCGCTCCAAAAAGGCAAAGAAGGGCCTGCAGATACTCTACTATGCGCCCCACTTCATATCGCTGGTCGTCATGGTCGGTATGCTCAAGCTGATATTCGGTTCGGACGGACTTTTGGACCAGCTCAGCATAAAGCTCGGCGGCGACGTAAACGGTCTGCAACTCTTTTTAAAGCCCGAAGCCTTCCGTCCCTTATTCATCTTCTCGGGCAACTGGCAGGACTTCGGCTGGTCGGCTATAATTTACCTCGCCGCGCTCTCGGGCGTCGACCCCTCGCTGCACGAGGCGGCAAAGATGGACGGCGCTTCCCGCTTCCGCAGGATATTCAGCGTAGATTTGCCCGCAATTCTCCCCACGATAATCATGATGATGATTCTCTCCGTGGGCAACCTTATGAACTGCGGTTATGAAAAGGTACTGCTTATGCAGACGGGCGGCAACCTCGAAACGAGTGAAATTCTCTCAACCTATGTATATACGTTCGGTCTGATGGGCGGTCAGTACGGCGTAGGTACTGCGGCAGGCCTGTTCAACTCGGTAATTAACGTAATTCTGCTGGTAATCGCTAACTTCACTTCCAAAAAAGTGGCGCACAGCAGCATGTGGTGATAATATGGAAAAGCAACAGTTAAGAACGCTCAAAAGGCAGAACAAGATAAAGGAGAGCAAGACAGACTACGTCTACTATGTCATCTGCGCCATCATCCTCGCTCTGCTCGCAATCATAATCATATATCCGCTCTACTATATAGTCATAGCCTCCATATCCGACCCTGACGCCGTAATGACGGGCGACGTGTGGCTGTACCCCATAAAGGTTACTTTCTCGGGCTATGCGGCGCTGTTTGAGCGCGAGGACATCTGGCGCGGCTACTTCTTCACGCTCCTGTACACCATACTCGGCACGGCATTCAATATCGTGCTGACTATTCCTGCGGGCTGGGCGCTCTCAAGGCAGTATCTTCCCTTCCGCAAGCTCATCATGGTGCTCCTCATCATCACCATGTTCTTCGGCGGCGGCCTCGTGCCCTACATCATCATCTGCCGCGCGCTGGGACTCTACCAGAATCCTTTAATTCTCATAATAGGCGGCGGCGTCAGCGTTTACAACGTATTCATGTGCAAGTCGTTCTTCGAATCCAACGTTCCCAAGGAAGTGCTGGAGGCGGGAATGATAGACGGCGCGGGCGAGGTGCGCACCTTCTTCGATCTGGTGCTTCCAATCTCCAAGTCGATAATCTCGGTAATGATTCTCTTCTACGCCGTGGGACACTGGAACAACTATATCGACGCCTACATCTTCAATATAGACAGCCAGTTCTATCCCCTGCAGACCGTTTTAAACGGACTGCTCGACCAGACGAGCGGCGGCGAGGGCGACGTAATACTCGAACAGATGCGCGCCGCAACGCAGATCAAATTTACTTCGATTATAATAGCCACGGTACCCATACTCGTGCTCTATCCCATGATAGAAAAGCACTTCGGTCAGGGCGTGCTCGTGGGTTCATTCAAATAAGTGTGAGGGGTGAAAATGAAACTTAAAAAATTACTTCCTGTAGTGTTTGCCGGCGCAATAGCCGCCGTATCTGTCGCATCTCTCACAGCCTGCAGGTTTGTCGACGATGAGGACTATTACGACTACACCATTCTCGCCGTAAAGGAGGAGACGGTAAAGGACTACAACACCATGCCCGTGTTTGAAGAGCTCGAACGCGTTACGGGCAAGGAGGTGCTGTGGACATTCAACACCTCCACGCAGTACTCCAACAACAACGACCCCGTCAGCATAAGGGGCATAGACGCAATATATCACGCGGGCTTTTCAGATTTAAGGCTGTACAACTACGGCAGGCGCAACAGGATTGTGGCGATAGACCAATATCTCGACAGTATGCCCAATTTTTCCGCTATTTTAGAGGCCAGACCTGACATAGCCGAGGCGATAAAATCGCCCGACGGACACATCTATTCCCTCCCGAGGGTGGAGGAGATGGGGCTCAAAGCCTACCCCAACATATTGTTCCTCAACAAGGCATGGGTGGAAAAGCTCATCGACGGCGGCAATATGCCCTCGGAGGTCAGCCTTGAAAAGGAGGAGCTCGTCGACGGCTTAAAGCTTACCCGCAACCAGTTCAAGGCCATTTTGCAGAAGTTCAACGACCTCGACATGGACGGCGATGGCACGACTACAAACGAAATACCTCTGTCCTTCGTCAGCGGCAACTGGCAGGGCAACGAGTCCGATTTGATAGCATCCTTCGGCGTTCCCGAAAATACCCAGCACAAGACGATAGTCAACGGCGAAGTGGTCTTCACCGTAGAGGACGAAAACTGGTATAACGCCGTCGTCGAACTCAACGACTGGTATAACCGCGGCCTCATCCGCTCGTCGGCATTCACGCAGACGCAGGACGAATTCCTCGCCCGCGGTCAGGACGGCAGGTACGGCTCATTCTACTGGTGGGAGAAGGAGACGGTCGTTGCCTCTTATCTTCGCGACGACTATATAATGCTCCAGCCCCTCGTCGACGACGAGACGGGCAGGCAGTATGTGGGCGTCAGCAACGAACTCGAAATCGAAAAGGGCGAGTGCGTAATACTCTCCTCGTGCTCGGACATAGAGGGACTGCTTTCGTACTTCGATAAATTCTTCGAGCCCGACTATTCGGCTCAGCTCAACTACGGCTCGATAGAGTCGGGCGCCTTCCTCGACGAAAAGGTGGACGGCAAACTCATTCCCAACGACGACCACGGCAACCAGAGCGCCGACGACTTCCGCATGAAGAACGCGCCCTACGGCGTCGTGTACCTCACGCAGGAGACGTGGGACAACTACGTTGAAATGGAACCCCGCGCAAAGTTGCGCCTCGAGCGCCTCAATACCTGGGTAAAACCGTACACTTATGAGGGCGCAACGTCCATTCCCAACCTCAACTACACGGTTGACCAGCTCAATACCCTCAACAGATACGAAGCCTCGCTCGCCAACAACATAACGGCGTGGATGGTCAACAGAATCACATCAACCAGCCCTCCCACGGTCAGCGACTGGCAGAACTTTTTAAGTACCAACCGTCAGTCGATAGACACCGTCAAGTCCATCAACCAGGAGGCGTACGACAATTATCTTGAAGCAATAGAGCAGGAGACGGCATGAAGGGACTGAATGTCTTCGGCGAATATGCCTTTGAATTTCTTGTCATAACCATACTCATGGGTCTTTCGGCGGTTCTCATACTGCCGTTTGTGCCCATGCTCGTGGGTGTAACGGGCTTTTTCTCCCGTCCCATGGGCGAAAGGCGGTTCAAGGACATATTCACCACCATTCGCGGCAATGTAAGGCTGATTATCATTTACACTATATTTCAGCTCGTCATACTCGTCTTTCCCGTACTCAACATTTACTTTTTCAACACCCACCCGCAGAATATAAACGGCTTTGTGCTGGCGGTCAGCTGCATAGCTTTGGTGGTGTGCGTCATATATCTCGTTACGGCGCCCACCATAATCGTCAACATGAACGTCACATTCTTCCAGTTGCTCCGCAACGGCTTCATGCTCCTCTTCGGGGGACTGTTGCGTAGCATATTGGGCGCGGCGTGCTTTGCCGGTGTTGTGGCTTTGATTTTATATTATCCGTATGTACTCATCTTCACGCTCTACGCCGTGCCTTTGGTTGTTTCGTACCTCATGCGCGAAAATTTATATGTGCTCAAGGCAAAGATGCTGAACACTTCGGTGTACGAACTCAAAAGGCAGCAGTGTAGCGACGATTACCTCGATGAGTACGGCAATATCAACAGAAATAAAACGGAGAACGATAATGAAGAAAATTAGTTTGCTGGCAATTCCTCTCGCGGCGCTCGCCATACTGCCGGGCTGCATACAGGATGTCAACCAGTCGCCCGAACTGACGGGCATAGGTGACATAAACTGCCTCGTCAATACGACTGTCGACCTCCTCGACGGCGTCGCTGCGCTCGACACGGAGGACGGCGACATCACGCCCGATATAGATATTACCATAATTCCCCAAACGGAGGTCAACGGCGGCTACGCCGTCTTCCGCGAGGCGGGCACATATGAACTCATATACGAGGTGGAGGACAGCCAGGGCAAAACCTTCCGCACCACGGCTTATGCCGAGGTCAGCGACAGGGACGTGTTCATGGACTCCGCCACGACAAACGGTTTCTCTCTTGCAACGGGCGGGCACGTCAAGGTCGAAAGGGAGGGGCTCAACGGCAGCGAGTATGCCTTCATCGCCGAGGGCGGCGAAATTGCCGAGGACGTGCGCCTCACCCGCCAATATACCCTCGAAAACGGCAGTGAATACACCTTTACCTACAACTGCACCAGCAACCTTGCGGGCAGAATAAATGCGGCTGTGGACGGCGAAGCTGTCGCCGACCTCAACTTGGTCGAAGGGCAGAACACCCTCACCTTCACCTACACCCACGATGGCGACACGCAGACATCCAACTGTAACGTAGAATTGTGGCTTGGCGGGCTGGAAGGCAGGCTTGAATTTTCCCTTTCGGACGCTCAGGCCAGGCACGAGATGGCGGACAACGAGTATGTCGCCATAGAAGATTTCAACTTCGACGGTCATATAGAGCCAAGGTTCGACGGTACGACCGGCACTACAACTGTCGTAGACGGCGGGGTAGAACTCAACATAACCGAGACGCCCTATTCGTCCGAGAGCGACATGTGGCGGGGAGGCGTGTTCATAAACACTGGCCTTGCCATAACTGCGGGTACGACATATATAATTTCCTTCGACACCGTCGCCGCAAACGATGCACCCTACGGCGTGAACATCCAGTCCAAGCAGTGGGGCCCGGACGAGGTCATTACGGGTGTCACTCCCGTCAGCGGACAGCGCACCACGGTTGAGGTCACTCCCTCGGTCAACGGCACGCTGTGGCTGTATGTCCAGTCTGGCAACAGCGTAAACACCATAACCCTTTCAAATCTCTCTGTGAGCGTGCGCGAGGGCGGCTATCAGACTGAGGACTTTACAATAACCCCCTTCACCACGGGTCACTATGAGGGTGCCGCCGGCACCATGACCTGCGAATACGGCACCGTCACATATGTCCCCACGGCGTTCGGCAACGACTGGGGCAATAACGAAATAGACAGCCCCACCTTCTATCTGTCGGGCGCAGCGGAAAATTTCGTGATAACTTTCACGGCAAGCTCCACAAAGAACATAAGCTGCGTATTTGCCGCCAGCGTGTACGGTGCGTGGGATACCTTTGCATGGCGCAACTTCACTATAGCAGAGGGCACAAACACCTACTCCATAACTTGCGACAACAAGGCGCTCGATGGCAACTACAGGTTCATCTGGCAGTTTGGCAATGCCGCAAATGCCACGGCCGCGGGCGCGGAAATTAAAATAAGCGACATAAAAATCTGCTATAAGAGCGAACTCGAATAATTATGAACGGCAATATATTGCAAAACGACAAAACCATTGCGGTAAATGCGCAGTACCGCATGCACTATCACATGATTCCTCCCGTCGGCTGGATGAACGACCCCAACGGTCTCATATACTACGGCGGCAAGTACCATCTGTTCTTCCAGAGCAACCCGCACGAAACGGCCATGGGTACAATGTGCTGGGGGCACTTCATCTCCGACGACCTCATAAGCTACAGCTATGCAGGCATAGCCCTCGCCGCCGACAACGATGGCGAAAGCATATATTCGGGCGGCGCTATAGAGTGCGACGGGCAAATGGTTCTTCTGTACACGCTCCACTATGAAAAGGACGGAGTGAAGTGGGAGGAGGTACACGCCGCGCGCTCGTCCGACGGAATAAACTTTATAAAGTGCGGCAGGGTGTTCGACAACGTGGGGCTTCCCAAAAATATCAGCCGCACGGACTTCCGCGACCCCTGCCCCGCAAAGGTAGGCGATGAATACTTTGTGTTCGTCGGCGGCAAGGATACAAAAAAGAACGCGGGCGTAATCGCCGTGCTTGCGGGTAGAGACCCCTTTCATCTGTCGTACAGGTTCACCATAGGCCCCTACTATGAACTGGGCGATATGGGCGAATGTCCCAGCTACTGCCGCATAGACGGCAAGGACGTAATAGTCGTCTCGGGCTGCAGCGTTCCTGCACGCGCCAATGACTTCAAAAATCTCAACTCCAGCGTCATAATAGTTGGGGAAATCGACTTCGAGTCAGGTTGTATGCTCATCGACAGCATAAAGGAGATAGACAAGGGCGACGCCTTTTACGCCCCCCAGTTTGTGCGCGGGGCGGATAGACCTGTAATCGTCGGCTGGCTCGAAACGTGGGGCAAGCGCTATCTCACCCACGAACTGCGCCACGGCTGGTCGGGCTCCTTCACAATTCCGCGCGAACTTTCCATAAAGAACGGAGAGGTCTTCCAAAGCCCCGTCGCCAGCTTAAATAAGTACTGCTTTCCCGCGGATAAGCCTTCGCAGTGCATGAGTATAGACATAGAGCTCGGCATAGGCGACGGCGTGATAATAAGTGCGGATAACGGCAGCGTAATGCTCGGCAACGACTGTCGCGTCTTTCTCGACACAACGCTCTCAAATAACCTCAACGGCTGCGTCCGCCACACAAATTCAAAGTATGAAAGGTGCGTGGTGCGCGCCCTCGTCGACGTATCGGGCATAGAGCTGTTTGTCGACGGCGGCAGGGAGAGCATAAGCAGCCGCATATTCCTCGACGGAAAATATTCAATCGTCTGCCGCGGCAATGCGCGCATTCTCGGTATAAATGAAATAAGGGTAAAACGATGAAAAAACTAATTGTCATGTTGCTGTCGGCTGTGCTGGCGGTATCGCTGCTTTCGGGCTGCGCCACTTACAAAAACTCGGTCGACCAGGGCGGAAAAACCGTATTCCCCGTGTCGACGTATAACGACTCGCTTGAGGTATACATGGGCGACGTCATGCCCTTCTGGGACGACGGCGTGATGAACGTGTACCACCTTCAGAACAGCACGGGCCCGCTCAGCATATTCTATCACCCCATCGCAAGGATAACGACCTCCGATTTCGTCAACTACACCGACGAGGGCATAGCCATAAACTACGAGGAGGAGGTCAACTCCCCCGACGCGGCGATAGGCACGGGCTCGTTCATAAAGGGTGAGGACGGCACATATCACTGCTTCTATACCGGTCACAACGACCACGGACAGGAGGAGGGGCTGCCCTATAACGAGGTCATACGCCATGCCGTCAGCACCGACGGTCAAAAGACCTGGGTAAAGGACGAAGATTTCCTGCTCTACGGCACCGAAAACGACTTTCGCGACCCCTATGTCTACTATGACGGTGAGGACGACATGTATTACATGCTCGTCACCACAAGGGTCAGCGGCAGCGGCGTCATAAAGAGATACGGCGCCTCCTCGCTCGACGTCACGGCAGAGGAGTGGATAGACCTTGGCGTGTTCTTCTACAACGACGACGGCACCTACAACATGGAGTGCCCCTCGTATATCGAATGGAACGGCTACTACTATCTCTTCTACAGCGAGCAGGGCGACGACAGGGTCACCCATTACCGCTACAAGACCCAAAAGGACGGCGACTGGCTCAAATTTGAGCGCGACAGCATAGATTCCACGGGCTTCTACGCAGGGCGCGTTGAAAAGGCGGGCGACAAGGTGTACGCCATGGCGTGGTGTGCAACCCTCTCGGGCGGGTCGTTCGACTGGGGCGGCAATCTCGTAGTGCACGAACTCAAGCAGTCCTCCTCGGGGGAGCTGTTCGGGGTAATGGTTTCGTCGGTGAAGGACGCAATATCCACCGACATAACCTACCGCCTGTGCGACGGCGCAGAACTGGCCGAAACGCTTTCATTCGGCGGCGAAGGCCTGTCCACCGTATGCCTCGAAAAGCTGGGCAGACACATAACGAGGATGAGCTTCAAATTCACGGTCGAGGACTACACGGGCGACTTCGGCATAACCTTCTCGCTCGACGGTCCCTACAACAATCGACTGGGCGCCTCGCTCGTAGCATTTGACCTTAAAAACAGTCAGCTCGCCTGCTACAGCGACGTGTCAAGCAGTCTGCGCTACGGCCCTCAGCTCGCAAGCGTTCCCTTCGGATTTATGAAGGGCAGGGAGTACACGGTCGACGTTATAGTCGATGGCGAAATAATGACTCTCTACCTCGATGAAACTGTGTGTATAACCGCAAGATTTTCGGATATGGTCAGGCGCAACTTCGCCTTCTATTCCAACGGAGCGGCGGTAAATATTTACGGAATGGAGTTCTATGAATAAGTTATACTGTATGGGCGAACTGCTCATTGATTTTCAGTCTGTCGGCTACGGCAGTTTAAAGGATACAAAGCAGTTTGTAAAAAACGCCGGCGGCGCGCCTGCAAATGTGTGCGTGCAGGCGGTCAAGCTGGGCAGGGAGGCGGCCTATCTCACGCAGGTGGGCGCCGACGCCTTCGGCGATTTCCTCGTCGAAACGTTGCAAAACGAGGGGGTGGATACTTCCCATGTTCTCCGTAGCAAGGATTACGACACATCCCTCGCATTCGTAAGTTTTCAGCCGGGCGGGGAGCGGCAGTTCAGCTTCTATCGCCGCACGGCGGCAGACCTGCACTTCACCGCGGAGAACTTCAAGGACATAGCCTTTGAAAGTGGTGACGTGTTAGAGTTCGGCAGCGTGGCATTAAAGACAAAACAGTCGGTTGAAGCGCACATATTCCTCATTGAACGCGCAAGGGCGGCGGGCGCGGTCGTATGTTTCGACCCCAATCTCCGCCTCAATCTGTGGGAGGACGAAGAGGAGCTTCGCTCGGTCGTTAAGCAGTTCATGGCGTATGCCGACATAATCAAGGTAGGCAAGGACGAGCTGGAATTTATCTCTAAAGCTTCGTCGGCGGAGGAGGCGGTCCCCGCGCTGTTCGGCGGCAATTTAAAGATGCTTCTTTTAACCGATTCTGACAAGGGCGCACAGCTCTACACAAAGGACGGGCTGAAGTATTCGCTCAATGCGCTCAAAGTAAATACTATAGACACTACGGGCGCGGGCGATTCCTTCTTCGGCGGTTTCATAGCCGGCTTTATGGATGGCGGCTGCAACTACGACGGCGCAGACCTTGAGGATATTTTAAGATTCGCCTGCAAGTGCGGCGCTTACACAACTACAAACTACGGTGCAATCCCTGCAATGGGAACGAGAGAAATTATTGATAAGGCGGTAAAATGATATGGCAACGGTAAGACTTGTAAACGTAAACAAGGTATATGACGGCGGCGTGCACGCCGTGCACGACTTTTCAATCGACATCAAGGATAAGGAATTCATAGTGTTCGTCGGCCCCTCGGGCTGCGGCAAGTCTACAACTCTCCGCATGATAGCCGGGCTTGAAGAAATTTCCTACGGCGAACTGTATATCGACGACAAGCTCGTCAACTCCACGGCCCCCAAGGACAGGGATATTGCAATGGTCTTTCAGTCCTATGCGCTCTATCCCCAGATGACGGTGTACAACAACATGGCGTATGCGCTCAAACTGCGCAAGGTCCCCAAGGACGAAATCGACCGCCGCGTAAAGGAGGCCGCCAAAATTTTAAGGCTGACCGACTATCTAGACAGAAAGCCTCGCGCCCTCTCGGGCGGTCAGCGCCAGCGTGTTGCGCTCGGCAGGTCTATAGTCAGGCGCCCCAAGGTCTTCCTAATGGACGAACCTCTCTCCAATCTCGACGCAAAACTGCGCGTAGCCATGCGCAGTGAAATTGTGCGCATCCACAACGAAGTCGGCGCCACCACCATCTACGTCACGCACGACCAGATAGAGGCGATGACCATGGCTTCCCGCATAGTCGTAATGCGCGACGGCTACATTCAGCAGATAGGCGAGCCAAACGAGGTCTACCAGCACCCCGTCAACATGTTCGTCGCAGGCTTCATCGGCACGCCCGCAATGAACTTTTTGCACGGCAAGTTAGAGGACGGTTACTTCCTCATAGACGGCAGCGACCAGAAGATCGCCCTCACCGAAGGGCAGCGCGTCCTCTTAAAGGAGTACGAGGGCAAGAGGCTGGTATACGGCATCCGCCCCGAAAATCTCATCTATGAGGGTTCAGATCGGTTCAAGGCGCACGAGCATACCGCCTTTGCTGTAAAGTGCGGCATTGTCGAAAAACTCGGCGATATAGTAAACGTCCACGCCAAGGCGGGCGATAACGACGTCGTCGTAAAGATAAGCAGCAAGTATAACGTAGACGGCAAGCCAACAATCCGCGTGGCGGCGGAGGAGGCGGACGCGCGCTTCTTCAACGAAAGCACCACTATGGCCATAACGCCCGATAACTGCGCCTATACGGAGGCAAAGGCTCCCGAACTCACCCAGCTGCCTGAAAACCATCAAAACACAGGCAAGCACGGCACGGGGTCGGGCATTTCGCAAAAAATAAAGTCGCTCATTGGCAAAAAATAATCAGCTCATCTCATGCTTCTGTAATAGATGACGGCGCGGGCACATCTGTGCCCGCGCCGTCATTTTGTCTGTCGGTTAAAACGGGCCCGCGATTGCAATCGCGGGCCCGCCTTTTAACCAATATTAATTTGTGTGCGTAAATTGCGGTGCGAATATATGTCGGCTGTCAGTCAGTCCATGTATTCGTTTTCTTCAATTTCCATGTTCTTCTTTGCGTTCATCATGCAGAAAAGCACGCCGTTGTTTAAAAAGCTGAACATATCCATATCAATACCTCTCATTTTTTGCGCCCTTGCGCAGACTTGTTTGGGAAAATTGAAATCATTTCCTTGATTTCGATTGCAGTATAGCATATGAAATTTTGTCAGTCAATAACATGAAAAAAATTTTTTAAGGGTTTTATTTATGTAACTTTTTAACAAAAAGTTATTTAATTGATTGTTTTTAAGTCAATCCGCCATACCATTCAACAAGTTTTTGTTAATTATTAACATTTCAAAAATTATCATTTATCGGTGTTCAAATGCCGATATAAATTTATCTGAAAAGCTGTTTTACAGTTCCAAACTGTCAGAATTGAGAAGAAAATCTATTACATTGATAATCAGATAGCCCTTCTCGTTTCTCCAAGGTTTTGTGTGTTGTTGTAATATAATAATCTTCTTGAATGAATCGTCTATGCGGTCAAACGATGCCTGTTCCTGTTCCATCTTCACCTTATCAGGAATGGCAAAGGCGGACTGAATATAATATCTCCTGTTGCCCTTGTTGCATACAAAATCAACTTCGGCTTTCGTTTCAACTATTTTTCCGTTCTCACCGCGCTTGCGGTATTCAACAATGCCCACGTCAACGTTGAAGCCGCGCACCAAAAGTTCGTTGTAAATAATATTTTCAAGTATGTGCGTCTGTTCCTGCTGGCGGAAATTGAGCCGCGCATTGCGCAATCCTACGTCGGTGAAGTAGAACTTGTAGGGTGAGCCTATATATTTTTTGCCTTTAATATCATATCTCTTTGCCTGCGAAATGATAAATGCATCCTTTAGATAATCGATATATGCGGCTATGGTGTTCTTGTTAGTTTTAATGCCGTGAGAGTTGAATGTATCGGCAAGTTTTGAAGGGTTGGTCAGCGAGCCGACAGATGAGGCGAGTATATCTACAACATTGTCGAGGATGGTGTCACCGCGCAGTTTATAGCGGTCAATCACGTCCTTTTTGTATGTTTCCTCAAACAAGTCGCTCAGGTACTTGCTCTTCTGCTCGTCGCTGTTTCTGCTTAAAATGAGCGGCAGACCGCCGTACATAGAGTATTCGTCAAAGCCTTCATACTTGTCGCCGTCATAGACAGACATAAATTCGGCAAAGGAGAGGGGGTAGATTCTGACTTCATCCCCGCGCCCCCTGAATTCGGTCAACACGTCCGAAGATAAAAATTTGGAGTTGCTGCCCGTTACATATATGTCAACGTTGCGCTGTCGCAAAAGTCCGTTCAGCACCCCGTACAGCCTTATGTCACCGCTATTCATCTCTTCAGCGGTTATTGCAAACTGCACCTCATCCAAAAAGATGTAATACATTTTTTCGTTGCCGGAGGTTGCCGCGGTAAGATAGTCGTAGAGTACATCAACATCGCGGTATTTTCTGTTCTTTTCATCGTCGAGTGCAAGGGCTATAATCTGACTCTCTCTTACGCCGGTGGATATGAGATAATCTCTGTAAAGGTTAAACAAGATATAGCTTTTGCCGCATCTCCTTATACCGGTGATGACCTTTATCGAGCCATTCTCGCGCCTTGCAATAAGCTGTTCTATATATCGTTCGCGCTTAATCTCCTGCATACCGTCCTCCTGATTACCGAAAACTGTATTTGATAACTTTTTGGTAAATAGATTATAGCCTAAAATGAGTTAAAAGTCAATAGGTGTAGTAAATTTATTTACTAAAATTCAATATTGATAACTTTTTGGTAAATAGATATTTTGAGTGTTATTTGATTGGCAGCTTTGAAATGCTCTTATTTTCCCGTATAAATTATTTTTAATAGTATGTTGGAGCAGTTGAGCACAAGTTGAGCATAAAAATTTCAAGGGGCTAAAAACGGGCAATTTTGAGCCATTTTCGCATAAAAATGCCTCATTTTCGGGCATTTTTAAAATCGGTCAATCGCTTCAAGTCCAACAAGCGGAGCCATTCCGGTGATAATGGCGACGAGGTCCCACCTGTTCCCATTCCGAACACAGAAGTTAAGCTCGTCTACGGCGAAAGTACTTGACCATCCAAGGTCCGGGAGGA
>CALVPX010000028.1 GCA_944354265.1 uncultured Clostridia bacterium
CGGAGGTTTTTATTTGCAACGCTTCCGCTTTTTTACTGACCACACGCTCAGCGTGTGGTTTTCGTTATACAATAAAATGGGGCGCGCGAAAAAATTTTCGCGCGCCCCGCACATTATTTGGCCTATTTTGTGCCCGTTGAGCCGAAACCGCCCTCGCCGCGCACCGTTTGGGAGAGCTCTTCAGCCTCCTCGAACTGCGCTGTCACATAGGGAGCGACGACGAGTTGGGCAATGCGCTCGCCGCACGATACCGTCTGACTGACGTTGCCGTGGTTGTGCAGGGCGACCTTCACCTCGCCGCGGTAGTCGCAGTCGACCACGCCCACTTTGTTGGCGGGGGCAAGCCCCTTCTTTGAAGCAAGCCCGCTGCGCGCATAGATAAAGCCCGCGTAGCCGACGGGCAGCTCCATGGCGAGTCCCGTGGGGATCATCACCGTTTCGTGGGGCTGTATTGTGACATCGCCGTCGGTGCAGGCGAACAGGTCGGCACCCGCGGCACAGGGACTGCCGTAGACGGGAAGTTTGGCTTGGGGATTGAGTTTTTTGATTTTTACGTTCATGGGGGAAATTCCTTTTTTAATAAATTGGCTACGCATACTTAAATAAATTACGCCGAGGCGGTGTAGGCGGAATTCACTTCTGCCGTATAGCGCCGCCCGACAACTCACTTCGCTACAAGTCGCGCTACTGCACGACTTGAGCGACTATATAACTGTCTCCTCGTCCCACAGCACGACTTCGTCAGTCTTTAAGCTCTCCTGCACGAGAATGGTGCGCTGATTGGACGAGCCCTTGAATTTGAGGTTTAAATCCTTAAGCTCTTCGACAAAGCGGCCGTCGACGAGCACGTCGAGGCAGGACAGCATTTGCATGACGAGGTCTATGTCGCCGAGCTTGCCCGTGAGGAGATCCCTTTCGAAGTCGTAGCCCGTGAAGCACCAAAAGGACTTTTGGGGATAGACGGAGCGCAACCTCTTTAAGAAGGGGGCGAGCACCTTTTGATTTTCGGGCTCGAAGGGGTCGCCTCCGACGAGCGTGAAGCCCTTGATGTAGTCGGGCTCCATGCCCTTGATTATGGCGTCCTCCACCTCTTTGGTGAAGGGTTCGCCGTAGTTGAAGTCCCACGTTTCGGGGTTGAAACAGCCCTTGCAGTGGTTGCGGCAGCCGCTGACGTACAGCGACACGCGCACCCCGGGGCCGTTGGAAATATCAGTCCATTTTATTTTAGCGTAATTCATAGATATTGTCTCACAAAAGTCTTGGCTGACGCCGCCTGCAAAAGAGTGAAATGCACACGTTCGTGTGCGTGAAATGGCTACGTTCTCGGCGGCAGTAAGGAAAGCAACCGCCTCGGTCACCGTTCGGGCGGCCTGATGCCCTCACTCACCTCGCAAGGCAAAACAGCATATTATGCTGTTTTGAGAATACCTTGCTCGCCGTGAAATGCGCCATCTGTTCGATAGTTTACTACAGCTAAATCAGTGGCGCGTGAAATGCAACTTTTAAGGTTGCGTTGTGGTAGACAATTATTATTTATAATAATTTTCACCACAACGTGCAGCATAGCTGCACATTTCACGCCGCCCTGCGATATAACAAATTGAAATGAGGGGTTGAGGCGGCATTTCACAACCCAACGGGTTATTTCACGGTGCTTTGCGCCATTTCACTTATCGTAGACAAATTTGTCGGCGAATTGTCATTCGCCGACAAATATTGTTGTCCATTAGATCGTTAACATTTACAGATGAAGAACGCGGGCCTTGATTTCCTTGGTCTTGCCGACGTTCCAAAAGTTTTCGCCGAGGTAACCGCAGGTGCGGCGGGTGACGTTCATTTTGCGCTGGTCCTTGTTGTGGCAGACGGGGCACTCCCATTCGTTGTCGTCGTTGATGATTATTTCACCGTCGAAGCCGCAGACCTGACAATAGTCGGACTTGGTGTTGAACTCTGCGTACTGAATGTTGTCGTAGATGAACTTTACCACATCCTCAAGCGCGGTTAAGTTGTTGCGCATGTTGGGGATTTCGACATAGGAAATTGCGCCGCCCGAAGATATCTTTTGGAACTGACTTTCGAACTTGAACTTGGAGAAGGCGTCGATATGTTCGCGGACGTCGACATGGTAGCTGTTGGTGTAGTAGCCCTTGTCGGTTACGTCGGGAATGGTGCCGAAGCGCTCCTTGTCTATGCGGGCGAAGCGGTAGCAAAGGCTCTCTGCAGGGGTGCCGTAGAGGGCGAAACCTATATTGGTTTCCTTCTTCCACTTTTCGCAGTGATCGCGAAGGCACTGCATTACCTTGACGGCAAACTTTTCGCCCTCGGGGTCGGTGTGGGAGACGCCCTTCATGATCTTTGTCAGCTCGTACAGGCCGATATATCCCAAAGATATTGAAGAATAGCCGCCATAGAGATACTTATCTATCTTTTCGCCCTTGTCGAGGCGGGCTATCGCGCCGTACTGCCAATGGACGGGGGATACGTCCGAAAGGGTGCCCTTGAGCGCGTTGTGGCGAACCATCAATGCGTCGAAGCAGAGCTGAAGCCTCTCTTCGAGAATCTCCCAAAACTTCTGCTCGTCGCCCTTGGCGAGTATGCCGCACTGAGGAAGGTTGATGGAGACGACGCCCTGATTGAAGCGGCCTTCAAACTTGTAGTTGCCGTTTTCGTCCTTCCAAGGGGAGAGGAAGGAACGGCAGCCCATGGGCGAGAACACGTTGCCCTCGTAATTTTCGCGCATCTTCTTTGCGGAGATGTAGTCGGGATAGAGCCTCTTTGACGAGCACTTTACGGCAAGCCTTGTCAGATAGTCGTACTTGCCGCCCTTGAGGCAGTTGTTTTCGTCCAAGACATAGACGAGCTTGGGGAAGGCGGGAGTGACGTAGACGCCCACTTCGTTCTTTATGCCCTGATAGCGCTGACGGAGAATCTCCTCGATTATCATGGCGTTCTCTTCGATGTAGGGGTCGTTGTCGTCGAGGTACATGAACAGCGTTACGAAGGGCGACTGACCGTTGGTGGTCATGAGGGTGTTGATCTGATACTGAATGGTCTGAACGCCGGCCTTGAGCTCGTCCTTGAGCCTCATTTCGACTATGGCGTTCTTCTCCTCCTCGGAGATATTGTCACCGAACTTTTCGTCGCACTGCTTCTTGTACTTATCGCGCGTGCGGCGCAGATACTTGCCGAGGTGGGCGACGTTTACCGACTGACCGCCGTACTGCGAGGAGGCGACGGAGGCGATTATCTGCGTGACTACCGTGCAGGCAACTTGGAAGGACTTGGGGCTTTCAATCATCTTGCCGTTCATGACGGTGCCGTTGTCGAGCATGTCGCCTATGTTGACGAGGCAGCAGTTGAAGATGGGCTGAATGAAGTAGTCGGCGTCGTGGAAGTGAATGGCGCCCTCGTCGTGAGCCTTTGCAAGGTATTCGGGCAGCAGGAGCCTGCGGGTGAGGTCCTTGGAGACTTCACCTGCAATCAGGTCGCGCTGAGTGGCCGCAGTGTGGGCGTTCTTGTTGGAGTTCTCCTCCATTACGTCCTTATTGGCGTTTTTGATGAGCGAAAGTATGCTTTCGTCCGTGGTGTTGGCCTTGCGGATGAGGGCGCGCTCATAGCGATAGAGGATATAGGACTTCATGAGCTGATACTTCTGCAGTTCCATCAGCTTTTCTTCGACCATATCCTGAATGTCCTCGACGAGCAGCCTTGAACGATGGCGGTTTGCAATGTCGTCGACTATCTTTTCTATCTGCTTGTCGTCGATTCTGTCCTCGAAGTCGACAGATTCGTTGGCCTTGCCTATGGCCTTGGCAATCTTGCTTCTGTCGAAATCTACGGTAGAACCGTCCCTTTTAATAACTTTCATATTATCACCCCTCTTCCGCAAGCCCCCTTATAAGCCCTGCGGAAAGTTAAATATTTTCCTCTGCAATTTATTTCCCTGTAGAAGCGGAAATGTCTACATGTATCATTGTACGCCTACATATTGCGTTTGTCAATAGGAAAAACACAATATATTGAAAATTTTTTTATCCTCGCCCCGACGGGCGCAGTTGGCGGCAAAAAATTTGCCATGTGGCGTCACCACTTGTCCGCTTCCGTGCAACGATTGATATTATACCCCACGCCCGAAGTTAAAGTCAAGCAATGAAACACAATATGTAGTATGAAAGTTTTTAACATTTTAACAATATGTTGTATATTGACGAAAAGGCAACTCCTTACCGCCCGCCGCGCGGGTTTCCTTACAAGTATGAGCAAAAAGGAATTCCTTTAACGCACGGTCAAAACGGCGGTCAGCCCGTTATGTCGCACCTGAAAAACGCGCGCGTGCGCGCGTAAGGGAGTTTTACAATTGAAATTTTTACACAAATTTTACCAAAGAATAAACAAATTTTTACACATCCTTAAAATGTACGCCACATAAGTGTGGTTTAATATAGGTAGTTAAGGAGGAAAACATGAAGGACGACGAAGAGAATATTTTTTCGGAGGGCGAAAACCTTACGCTTCCGCCCGACATGTATTTTGATTCGGAAAAGCTGTATTCGCGCACGCTGAAGATGATGTGGTCGGTGGTGCAGTACAACGAAATGAGGATGACCTATTCGTGCGCGCTCAAGGAGATCAAGACAAAATTTGACGTGCTGAATACGGAGTTTAACGTGCGCAACAAGCGCAACCCCATAAGTTCAATTTCGACGAGGCTGAAGAGCACGCAGAGCCTGTTCAGAAAGATGGCGGACAGGAATATCATCCCCACTATTGAAAACGCCGAGCGCAACATTAAGGACATTGCGGGCATCAGGGTGATATGTTCTTACATTGACGACATTTACGAGATTGCCGAAGCGCTTTTAAGGCAGGACGACGTGACTTTGGTGGAGCGCAAGGACTACATAAAGAACCCCAAACCCAACGGCTACAGAAGCCTGCACCTGATAGTCAGCATACCCGTTTACTTTGCCGAGCGCAAAAAGCAGGTCAACGTTGAAGTGCAGATACGCACGATTGCCATGGACTTTTGGGCGAGCCTCGAGCATCAGATAAAGTACAAACAGGTCATTCCCGAACAGGCCGAGGTGGTAGACAGGCTGAGGAAGTGCGCCGAGGTGATTGCAAGCACCGACGAGGAGATGCTTGCGCTGAGGCGAAAGATAGAGCAGGCCGAGGACGCCCCGTCCGAGGAGGACATTCTGTTGGAAAGATTGAAAAAAATCGACGTGCGGATCGATTGACCCGCATGAGGCGTTTTTACATATATTCTCCTCCATGCCCGCGCGCAAGCGCGGGCAATTTTTGTGCGCGCAAGCGAGGCGCACACGCGCAACCGCATGAATAATATAATGATATAGACTGACTTGTAAGGAAAACACTGATGGAAAAATTTATTTGCTGCTGCGGCAACCGCTCATGCTGCAATATTCAAAGAATAATCCTCGGCGCAACGGGTGCCACGGGCGCTACGGGCGCAACGGGAGTCACGGGAGCTACGGGAGCCACAGGTGCAACAGGCGCTACGGGAGCAACGGGCGCAACGGGTGCTGCGGGAACAGCCAATGCGCAGGCGCTGAGCGCGTATTCCGTGCCTGCGGCGCCAATTGCCGACGGCGGGGCGGCCGTGTTTGACCTCAACAATGCGGAGGTCGGCGGAGACATAACCCATGCGGCGGGGAGCGCGGACGTTGTTATAAACGCCGCGGGGACTTATTATGTGCAGTACTCCGCCAACGTTGCGCCCGTGGGGACGGCGAACTTCCCCGTCACCAACATTGTCACCTTCTCCGTAAACGGACAGACGGTGAACGCAGGCGCGGGGACGGCGCAGTTTGCCGCGGCATCGCCTTCGAAGCAGGTGGTTGCGGCGGCGGTGATAGACATTCCCTCTGCGCCCGCCACCCTGCAGGTCATTTCAAGCGGCGGAAACTTTATCTACTCCGCCGCGACGATAAACGTTTTCAAAGTGTAGCTCCCCTCACTTCTTCACTATTCACTTTTCATTCTTCACTTTTCACTATTCACTATTCACTCAAATTCCCTACCACAGGCAAAATGCTTGCAAAATAAAAAGCGGGTGCTATAATAGTATTCGGTTCTGCAGAGAGCCAAATTTATTTGTGAGAGGGAAATATGGTATTTTATGTAAACCAACCGTTGGGCTATGTAATTATCATAGCGCTCATTTTGCTCGCCACAAAGCTGTGCGGGCTTATTTTCCGCAAAATTCACCTGCCCGAAGTTTTGGGATTTATAATCGCAGGCATACTGATAGGCCCGGCGATATTCGGACAGTTCTGCGGATTTACGCTTATAGGGTTTGAGGACGCCGTGGCGGCGGGCACCTACAAGGCGCTATTCGCGCTCGAGGGCACTACAGGCGCAAACGAGACTATTTCGGTATTTTCAAAGATAGGCGTAATACTCATAATGTTCTCGGCCGGGCTTGAAACCAACCTCAACGACATAAAAAACACAGGCCTTGCAAGCGTGCTGATGGCGAGCGTGGGCGTTATTGTGCCCATGGGTTTAGGCATAGCCATAAGCCTGCCCTTCGGCGAAATCGGCCTCGGCCCCGAAAACATTTACCGCTGCGTGTTCATAGGCACAATTCTGACGGCGACGAGCGTGGCGATAACCGTATCCGTGTTAAAGGAGCTTGGTAAAATAAACAACAAACTTGGCACCACGATAGTTTCCGCGGCGGTAATCGACGACGTAATAGGCATAGTTGTTCTTTCCATAGTGACGAGCATAGCCCGCTCGGGCAACGTCGTTGCCGAAAACGGATTTGACGCCTTTAAATCGACCATATACGGCACCATAATAATGATTGTGGCCTTCTTCTTAGTGGCGATAGTTGCGGGCATAGGCGTAAACAAGCTGTTCAAGTGGCTTGAAAAGAAGTGGCCGCGCACCCACAGGCTGCCCATCTTTTCGCTCGTGGTATGCTTTATTTATAGTTGGGTGGCCGAGGAAATTTTCGGCGTGGCCGACATAACGGGCGCCTTCCTTGCAGGCATTGTATTGGCTACAGTGCACCGCTCGAGCGAGTACGTCGATTCCAAGATAAACGTAGACACATACACGATATTTGCGCCCATGTTCTTTGCCAACATAGGCATAAGCAACATTGACTTCAGCGGCGTGGGCGGCACTATAATGGTATTTGCCCTGCTTGCCGTGCTGATGGGACTGATAGGCAAGATAATAGGCTGCGGCGCAGTGGCGAAGGCCTTCGGCTACAGTTGGCGCGAGAGCGCCATAGGCGGCGTGGGCATGATGGCGCGCGGCGAAGTGGCGCTGATCGTAACGCAGACGGTGACCTCCGCCACCCTCGGCGAACATGCGCTTGGCGGTGAATTTATGATAATGACCGTGCTGCTCATACTCATCTCCTCCATTCTTACGCCCATACTGTTAAAGGTGCTCTACAGCAGGGAACTGCCATTGAAGGGCGCGCCCGCAGTAAGCGTTGCCTCGGCGGGCACAGACGGCGCAGCGACGACAGACCTGGCGGCGCAGGCTGAGCCTCAGACAGCCGGCAATGACGGCAAAAATTAAATAACCCCGCACATATGCTTGAGACAATTAGTTTTAAGGGCAGATAAAAATGCGGCGGGACAACCTTTTTAAGGTTGTCCCGCCGCTATTTTAATGTAAAAAATTCAGGCGAGGAAGCCGTTTATTATGCACTCCTCCGCCTCCTTTTCGGTCAGGCCGAGGGTCATGAGCTTTGTTATCTGTTCGCCGGCGATTTTGCCGATTGCCGCCTCGTGAATGAGGGATGCGTCGATATTATTTGCCTCGAGCTGAGGAACGGCGAGTATGCGCGCGTTGTCCATTATTATGGAGTCGCACTCGGTGTGGCCCGCGCAGGGCGCATTGCCCGAAATTTTTGCGTCGAACTTCTGATAGGAGTTGTCCCTTGCCACCGAGCGGGAGATTACGTCTGCATCCGACCCCGCGCCGTTGAGCTGAACGTCGTAGGAGCTTACGGCGCTCTGACTGCCGTGGGTCATGAGGCGCTCGTGCACGACGAGCTTTGCGCCCGCAGCAAGATTTGCAGTGGTGCTCCTGACCGTTGAGTCGACGCCCTTTATCTGCACCATCTCCATCTCCATGGTGCTGCCCTCGCCGAGGGTGACCTCTGTGCCGGGGTTTAAAATGCGCTTGCCCGTGCCGTCGCCCGAGCCGTAGTGCTTTTCGACATACTTTATCTTTGAATTTTTGCCGACAAAAAAGCGGTGTATGCCGTCGTGCTCGGAGTCCTGTACGCCGCAGTTATCTATGCCGCAGCCGGCAACAATCACCACGTCGCAGTCGTCGCCAATATAGAAGTCGTTGTACACGGTCTCCTTTAAGCCGCTTTTGCTGAGGACGACGGGGATATGCAGGCTTTGGTTTCTTGTGCCGTCCTTTATGCGGATATCTATGCCCGAACCGTCCGTCTTGGAGGTTATATCTATGCCGGCGGTGCTGTTGCGGGCGACCGACTGCCCGTTTGCGCGGATATTGTAGGCGCCCTCGGGCACGCCGTGGAGGTCGGCGACCTCCATTAAAAGCCTCTTTTGAATTTCATCCATTAAAGTGCACCTCCTCCCATTTTGTCGCAGACGTTGACGGCCGAACCCGTGCCGAGGAGGCCGGGCAGAACCTGCTCCCTGCTGCCGTGCGCCCTGATTGCGCCGTCGGCGAGGACGACAATTTCGTCCGCGATGTTTAAAATTCTCTCCTGATGGGAGATGACGAGGATAGAGTTGTTCCCGTTGGCTTCGCGCATATGCTCGAACACTTCGATGAGGTTGCGGAAGCTCCACAAATCGATGCCCGCCTCAGGCTCGTCGAACACCGAAAGCTTGCTCTTGCGGGCGAGCACGGTGGCTATTTCAATCCTCTTGAGCTCGCCGCCCGACAGGCTTGCGTTGACCTCGCGATCGATATAGTTGCGGGCGCACAGTCCCACCTCGGACAGGTAATTGCAGGCTTCGGCGACGGATATGTTGCCGCCTACGGCTATGCGTATAAGGTCGCGCACCTTTATGCCCTTGAAGCGGACGGGATTCTGAAAGGCGTAGCCTATGCCCAACTTTGCGCGCTCGGTGACGCTTAAATGGGTGATATCCCTGCCGTCGAAGAGGATTGTGCCCGAAACGGGCTGCTCTATGCCGGCGATAATCTTTGCAAGCGTAGACTTGCCGCTGCCGTTGGGACCCGTGATGACGACAAATTTGCCGTCGCCGACGGTGAGGTTGATGTCCTTTAAAATGCTCTTTGACTGTTCTTCGTGTACTTCAAAACTTATGTCTTTTAACTCTAACATGCTTTTACCTTTATGTAAGCGTGCGGGCATGCCCGCCCTTGGCGGCGCACGGTCATTGCGCCCCTGATTATTTATATATAAACTTTAAGACTCATTCTCAAACACCGCCGCGCTCTTTTGCCTTTTAACGGCCCCCCCTTTGTCATTTCGACCATAGTGGAGAAATCTCGGAGCAAAGCGACGGACAAAGGGGGATGCTATTTTCTAATCATACTCTGTCTTTTTCTTTTGTCGGCGGGGCTGTTACCCCGCCAGATATATTCGACTACGCTCAATATGACAAAAGAAAAAGACAATCATAACGTTGCGGCTACAAACGCGCCACAACTATTCACTCTTCATTATTATTTATTCATTAAAAAATTCCCTTCTGCGCATGCGGAAGGGAGAATTTTTTTACTTAACCCTTATTGAAGTAAACCTTTACGCCGGGGCCCATTGTAGAGGTGATGGTCACGCTCTTGACATACTGACCCTTTGCAGTGGCGGGCTTTGCCTTGACGATGGCGTCCATGAGCGCGTTGAAGTTTTCGGAAATCTTTTCCGCGCCGAAGGACTTTTTGCCGATGGGGCAGTGAATGATCGCCGTTTTGTCGAGACGATATTCAACTTTACCTGCCTTAACTTCCTTGACGGCCTTTACAACGTCGGTTGTGACAGTGCCGCTCTTGGGGTTGGGCATGAGGCCCTTGGGGCCGAGGATACGGCCGATGCGGCCGACGACGCCCATCATGTCGGGCGTGGTGATCATTACGTCGAAGTCGAACCAATTCTCCTTTTGGATGCGCTGAATGGTCTCTTCTGCGCCGACATAGTCAGCGCCTGCTGCCTGAGCCTGATCTGCCTTGTCGCCCTTGGCGATGACGAGAACCTTCTTGTCCTTACCTGTACCGTTGGGAAGGACGAGAACGCCGCGCACCTGCTGATCGGCCTGACGGGGGTCTACGCCCAAACGAACGTGAAGTTCAATAGTTTCGTCGAACTTAGCCTTGGCGGTAGAGAGGACGATGTTGACTGCTTCGGCAAGGTCGTATGCTTTTAAATGGTCATAAGATTTAACGCTCTCAGCGTACTTCTTTCCAACTTTCATCTATGCGTACCTCCTTGCTTATTCCTCTACCGTGACGCCCATGGAGCGTGCGGTGCCCTTGACCATGCTCTTTGCCATTTCCAAATCGGTGCAGTTGAGGTCGGGAAGTTTGGTCTTTGCGATCTCCTCTACCTGAGCCTTGGTCAGCTTGCCTACCTTATCCCTGTTGGGGCGTGCGGATGCAGTTTCGATGCCGAGCGCCTTTTTGATGAGGACGGGTGTGGGGGGTGTTTTGAGGACGAAGGTGAAGCTTCTGTCCTGATAGATGGTGACTACGCAGGGAATGATGAGTCCTGCCTGAGATGCAGTTTTTGCATTGAATTCCTTGGTAAAGCCGGGTATGTTGATACCGTGGGGACCGAGCGTCGAGCCGACGGGGGGTGCGGGGGTGGCCTTACCTGCGGGAAGTTGAAGCTTTACAACCGCGGTGATTTTCTTTGCCATTTATAAAATCCTCCAAAGTGGTGATGACGAACAGGCCATGAAAAAGATTTAACCTGTTCTCCCACAAGATAACTGATTAACGAAAAATCTTGCCTTGTGGCGGCTGCGATTTTTCCGTTATTTGGGATGCGCTGCCTCCCTTGCCGCGACCTTAATAGCCCACATATCATATTGTCGCGGCAATTCCCTCTGCTGAGGTTGCTTCGCAACAAATTGTGGCCTGCTGCGCGAAAGCGCGGTTTCGCTTGCGACATTAATTATTAACACAAGCGCAAAGCTTGTAGTTAAGCATAGTAAATAAATTGCAATCTTACGATTGCATGAAATAAATTAAATCGCGTCTAAGACGCTCACGGCATTGCCGTGTCATACTGAGCGAAGGGCGACAGCCCGCAGTCGAACGTATCTAGCTCGGTTCGAACCAAACAAGATCCTACTGTCGAAACCCCTGAAGGGGCCCTCTCGGCAGAGCGTCGTCGGCTTCGCCTCCTAGCCCGACGTCGTTCACTGCGTTCACTTTGCTCAAGATGACATTCCCTCAGTCGCTTACGCGACAGCTCCCTTTACACAAGGGAGCCCGAGAGAGCATTCATGCACACAGTGCACTGTTATGCCTATCAGTCCTTCTTTTCTTCGGCGGCGACGGGGGCGTCCAACTTCTTTATCTGAATATACTCCACCTCTACGTCGGTAGAGCGGCCGAACATCTGAATGTTGACCTTGGCCTTCTGAGCCATGCCGTTGAGTTCGGTTATGACTCCGTCGAAACCGGCAAGGGGGCCTGCATCGATGTTTACCCTGTCGCCCACGGCAAAGTCGGCGTCGACCACAACGTCCTCGAGGCGCATTTTGCGGATCTCTTCATCCTTCATGGGGATGGGTCTGCCCTGAGGGCCGACGAAACCCGTTACGCCGCGGGTGTTGGTGACTAAATACCACAGCTGATTGGAGTAAATCATCTTGATAAAGACATAGCAAGGCAGAAGCTTGCGCTCCACCACCTTGCGCTTGCCGTTCTTCTCCTCGATGGTCTGCTCCATGGGTATTTTGACGTCGAAGATCTGATCCTGCAGGTTATTGTTTTCAACCAACCTGAAGAGCGAATCTTTGACCATCATTTCGTAGCCGGAGTAGGTATGCAGGATATACCAGCAGGGTTGTTCCTGAACGTCTGCCATAACTTACGCTCCTATGCTTGTGAGCAGTTCCAAGAGCGCCTGCAGACCCTGATTGATGAGTGTGAGGACGACGAGGAACACGAGCACGACTAATAAAACGGTGCCTGTGGACTTTAAGACCTTGGGGAAAGTGGGCCATGTTACTCTTTTAAGCTCGGAAAAGGTTTCCTTGAGCTTTCTGCCCATTCTTACGAAGATATTGGGTTTTTTGGCTTCGTTTTTGTTTGCCATATTTTCTCCTTAAACGCCGTATGCGGCATTATAAGTTTGCGGTGCGGAGGGGCAAATTATTTGCCCTCGCGGGACAAAGCAATACAATAAAAAATTACTTTGTTTCCTTATGTTCGGTGTGCTTTTTGCAGAAGGGGCAATACTTGGAGATAGTAAGCCTGTCGGGATCGTTGCGCTTATTCTTGTAGCTGTCGTAATTTCTGCGCTTGCATTCTGTGCACTCGAACGTTATCTTTGTTCTTGTTGATGCCTTCATTTTGGAAAACTCCGTACAAAAAAATTACACCCCTCGTTCGGTGTGTGTATAAGATATTATCATTAAAAGGTGCGCTTGTCAATTAATTTTTGATATTTTAAGGCATTTTTTAAAGTTTTTTTGCCCTACTATTTATATAATAGTGCGCGTGTGACCGCGTGACACAACATGTTGGGGCGGGGCGCACTTGCGCAATGAATTGCTCGTTGCACTCGCATGAATTTAAATTTTCCTGTCATTTCGACTAAGCGAGCATTAGCGAGCGCATGGAGAAATCTGCGCGAACGCAGTCCTGACTTCGTTTGGGGGATTTCTCCACTTCGCGCAATGATTGCGCTTCGGTCGAAATGACATATAAAAAAATGAATGCGCGGCGGACGATATGTCCGCCGCGCGTTGCGGTTAATTTTAAAATATTTCTCACCATAACGCACGGCGCAGACGTGCATTTCATGGCGAGCAAGGTATTCTCAAAACAGCACAGTGTGCTGTTTTACCTTGCGAGGTGAGCGAGCGCAACAGAAAGCGCGACGCGGTGACCGAGGCGGCTGCTTTCCTTACTGCCGCCGAGAACACAATGCAAATCACGGAAAATCGCAGGCACGGCCTGCCGAGATTTTCGTGAGCTTAGTTGTCTGAAACCGAAAATGCGTATGTGTCCCTGTCCTCGGGGAAGATGGGGCCGTTGAGCACGGGGAGGTTTAAGGGCTGAATGTATGCCTGTGCGGTGAGGTTGGTCACTGCCGAGCGGAGATAGGGATAGAGCATGGAAGTTGCCTCTATGACGAAATCCCTCTCCTGCTGCTGATTGGGAACTTCTGAAAGTTCGTAAATGCCGACGAGCGACACTTCGATATCGAAGGGCTTGGGTTCGTTTTCGTTTGTGAGCACGGCGACCTTTAAGTTGACGAACATGAGCTTGGGATTGTCGTTGGACTTTCTTACCTGACGGGAGAATTGGGGCTTGATGTCCAACCTTTGGTTGGGTTCGAGCCTGACCCTGTTGAGTTTGAATGAGAGCTGTTCGCAGGAAACGCCTTTAAAATCGTACTTTATCATCATTATTACTCCTCAATTTATTAAAAATTTTTACCCTTATATTTTAGCAGAGCGCGGCGTATTTGTCAACGCGAAAAAAGGCTTTTTTGAAACACTCAACCAATTTTTGCAATTTGAACACAAACGGGGTTGATTAATAAAAAAATTATGCTATAATTAGTATATATGACTGTGAATTTAGACGATATCAAGGACATTTTGTCCCGCGTGGAGAAGCCCGCGCGCTATACAGGCGGCGAATACGGCGAGGTAATAAGCCCGCCCTCCCCCTTTTACTTCTGCATGGCGTTCCCCGACCTGTACGAAGTGGGCATGAGCAATTTGGGCATTAAAATAGTCGCCGAAAGCTTCAGGCGCCGCGGCTATGCCGCCGACTACTGCTTTGCGCCCTACACCGACTTCGGCGACGCCATAAAGAAGGCGGGCGTGCCGCTATATTCGCTCGCCCTCAAAAAGCCGCTCGCCGAGTTCGACATGATAGGTTTTTCGGTTCAGTTCGAGCTGTGCTACACCAACATTTTATACATGCTCGACCTTGCGGGCATACCGCTGCGCCGCAAAGACCGTGCGAGCAAGAATTACCCCCTCATCGCCATAGGCGGCCCCTGCGCTGTAAACCCCGAGCCGCTTGCCGACTTTGTAGACCTCGTGTTCATAGGCGACGGCGAGAGCGTGGACGCTGACGTTGCCGCCCTGTACCTTGAGTGCGGCGGGGCGACTGAGCAATTTTTCCGCCGCGCGGCGGCCATGGAGGGCGTGTATGTGCCCGCCCTGATGGAAGTGAAGTATGACAAAGAGGGGCACATATGTGCCTTTGAAGGCGACTTTAAGCCGAGGCGGGCAATAATCGGCGACCTTGACGGGGCAATATTCCCCGCCACGCAGCCCGTGCCCAACTGCGAGAGCGTTTTCGACCGCTCGATAATAGAGGTCATGCGCGGCTGCTACCGCGGCTGCCGATTCTGTCAGGCGGGATTTATCTACCGCCCCGTGCGCAGACGCAATGTCGACACACTGACAAGACAGGCGTGCTCGCTCATTGCCTCTACGGGCTATGACGAGGTCAGCCTGAACTCACTCTCCACGGGCGACTACCCCCGCCTGCGCGAACTCATAAAAAGTTTAAAGGCCTCCCTGCCCGCGGGGGTCACTTTGGCGCTGCCCTCGCTGCGCGTAGACTCTTTCGACGCCGACTTTGCGCAGGACGCGCGCAAAATTTCGTTGACGTTCGCCCCCGAGGCGGGCAGTCAGAGATTGAGGGACGTCATCAACAAGGACATAACCGAGGACGAGATACTCTCCGCCGCGGAGAGCGCCTTCGACATAGGATATTCGGCGGTCAAGCTGTACTTCATGCTCGGCCTGCCCACCGAGACGGACGACGACCTGCACGCCATAAGGCGCATTGTAGACCTCATAAAGAGCGCCTACGGCAGGAAAGCGAGGGCAAAATCGCTGCGCGTTTCGGTATCCGTTTCGACCTTCATACCCAAGCCCTTCACCCCCTTCCAATGGGAGGCGCAGTGCAGCGAGGAGGAAGTTGAAGCCAAACAGAAGGTGCTGCGCGACTGCCTTTACATAAAGGGCGTAACCTTAAGTTGGAGCGACTACTTCACCTCCCGCCTCGAGGGAGTATTTGCCCGCGGCGACAGAAGGCTAGGGAAAGTGCTTGAGCGCGCCTATGAGCTCGGCTGCCGCTTTGACGGATGGACAAAGGATTTGAACAAGCAAGCGTGGGCGCAGGCCTTTGAGGACTGCGGCGTAGACCCCGCAATATATACCCGCGAACGGGGCATGGACGAGCTGCTGCCGTGGGATTTTATAGACATTGGAATGGACAAAAAGTTCTTTGCGCGCGAGCGCGAAAGGGCTTACGGCGGCGTTGTTACGGGCAGCTGCAAGAAGGGCTGCGCCGGCTGCGGACTGCAGAAAATTTGCCCCGCCGCGAGGGGTGACAGATGATAGCCTTTAAATACACCAAGATAAACGGCGCAGAATACCTTTCGCACCTCGATTTGCTGCGCCACATATACCGCACGCTGAGGAGGGCGAGCATACCCGTCAACTACAGCGGCGGCTTCCACGCGCACCCGCGCATATTTTTGAACAACCCCCTAGGCACGGGCATAAAGTCGGTCGCAGAGTACGCCACCATAGAAACGAACTTCGAGGGTGACTTTATGGAGAGGTTCAACGCCTTTTCGCCCGCGGGCGTAAAGTGCCTGAAGTGGGCGAAGGTAGATAAAAATCAGAATTACGCCAACTGCATAGTCAAGTGCAGTTATTCCGCCGAGGGCATACCCCCCTTCGACATAGGTAGGTTCTTGGCGCAGGACAGCATAGTAATTGCCGACATGCGCGGGCGGGAAGTGGACATTCGCCCGAGGATATATGCCGTTGAACGGCAGGGCGACGCACTTTTATTCACCTTGGGCTGCGGCGAAAATAATCTGCGCCCCGATTTGTTCTGCCAATATTTATGCTCGCAGTTCGGCGGCGGGGCAAAAAATATTTTAAAGACCGCGTCGGTAATGAGCGGCGATGAATTCGTATAATAAATTTTAAGGATTTTTATATATAATGGGCAAAAAGACGCTTTATTTTGACAGCTTTTGCGGAATGGAGTCGTACGCCGCCGTGGAGAACGGCAAACTTACCGAATTCAACTATGAATCGCAGAGCAGGAAAAACATTATCGGCAACATCTACAAGGGCAAAGTGACCGACGTTTTAAACGGCATGCAGGCCGCCTTTATAAACTGCGGGCTTGAGCGCAACTGCTACCTTTCGGTCGAGGACATCTTTCCCGACAAGAACAAGTATGACGGGGGCGACGTGGACATTCCCACAGAGCTCAACCTTAAGGTGGGTGACGAAATTTTGGTTCAGGTGGTAAAGGCGCCCGTGGGCAAAAAGGGCGCAAAGGTGACGACCGCCCTGTCGTTTGTGGGCAAATACCTCATCTACATGCCCAACACTCCCTTCATAGGCGTTTCGCGCAAGATACACGACCCCGAACTGCGCAAAAACCTCATCTTTTCGGCCTCGCGCAAGTGCCGCGGCGACGAGGGCATGATAGTGCGCACGGCGGCGCCGTATGCCAACCGCAAGGACGCCGACAATGAGATGGAATACTACCGCCGCATGTACCGCGCCATTCTTGAAAAGTTCAAAAAGGCGCCCGTGGGCGAGATACTCTACACCGATTACCCCCTGTTTATGCGCGTCATGCGCGACACTCTGCTCTTCGACGTCGAAAAAATTTACGTCGGCAACAAGTTTGTCTACGACAGTCTGACCGACATAATAAAAGTTACGGGCACGCGCGTGCGCAACGTGGTGCTTCACGACAACGGCACGGACATGTTCTACGACTTGGGGCTGACGCCGCAGATTCTTGAGCTTGTTTCGCCGAGGGTAGAGTTGGAGAACGGCGGCTACCTGATAATTGAAAAGACCGAGGCGCTGACCGTGATAGACGTCAACACGGGAAAATTTACGGGCGAGGACAGCTTGGAGCACACCGTATATTACACCAACATTTTGGCCGCGAGGGAGATTGCGCGGCAGGTGCGCCTTAGAAATATCGGCGGCATTGTAGTAGTCGACTTCATAGACATGGACGACGAAAAGCACCGCGAGGCCTTGGTTGAAGAGCTTGAAAAGGCGCTTGAAAACGACAAGACAAAGTGCAACGTGCTGCCCATGTCCAAATTCGGGCTAGTGGAATTTACAAGAAAGCGGACGGGCCCCTCGGCGGCGTCGCAGTTCGTGCGGCCTTGCAGGTATTGCGGCGGCACGGGCATATCGTACGTCCCCGAGATGACCATTTTAAAGATACGCGCCCACCTCTTGGATCTGCTGTCCAAGGGCAACCGCGTGGTCTGCATAGACATGAACGCCGGCATAGCCGACAAGCTTGTATGTTGGCGCGAGCTCGTTGAGGAGACGCAGCAAAAATACCCCCTCGCGAGAGTTTATATAATCCCCCACCGCACCTATCACGACGACCATTTCACCATGCGCGCCGACCTCTCCCCCACCTTTTCCATTCCGAAAGAGGGAATACAGCTTTACTGATTAACGCTCGTTGTGCATTAGAGGACATGCACCAACTCGCCGTTAACAGTGAAATGCACACTGCGTGTGCGTGAATTAAACGCTGCGCGTTTGTGAATTGCGGCCCGCACTCCTCACATTACACTTACCTTAATTTCTCGGGCGCGTGAATTGCAACCTTTCAGGTTGCGTTGTGGTGAGTAGACATGCGCCTGCGGCGCAGAACCGCATTGAAGCCCCCTTGTGCAAAGGGGGGAATCGAAGGGGGGATTGTCCTGCTGTTACTTTCAACAATCCCTCAGGCGCGTCCGCGCCATTTCGCGCAATAATGCGCTCACTTTATCTCGTGTGGCAAAACAGCAGGTGACTGCTGTTTTAGAAATCCACACTCGACAGATTGTCAAGCAAGTGCAACACATTAAGAGACAAAGACTTCAGCGGGAGTTAGCCAACCGAGACATTTGCG